>CAYVUM010000010.1:0-50015 GCA_964454795.1 uncultured Rhodospirillaceae bacterium | reverse complement strand
ATGGAGGGGCGGCGTTATTCCGAAGGCCTGCACCAGGCGCTGGAAGCCAAGGAAAACGTCCACATTGAGCACGAGAATCAGACGCTCGCCTCGATCACCTTCCAGAACTACTTCCGGCTCTATCCGAAACTGGCGGGCATGACCGGAACGGCGATGACCGAGGCCGGCGAATTCGCCGAAATCTACAAACTCGAGGTCGTCGAAATCCCCACAAATGTTCCATGTATTCGCATCGACCATGACGACGAGGTCTATCGCACCGCCGGCGAGAAGACCGCTGCCATCCTCTCCCTGATCGAAGAGTGCCAGGCGCGCGGTCAGCCAGCCCTGGTCGGCACCGTTTCGATCGAGAAGTCGGAGCGGCTGTCGGCGGAGTTGAAAAAGCGGCGCATCCGCCACCAGGTCCTCAACGCCCGTTATCACGAGCAGGAAGCGGCGATCATCGCCCAGGCCGGCACCAGCGGCGCGGTGACGATCGCCACCAACATGGCCGGCCGCGGCACCGACATCCAGCTCGGCGGCAACCTGGACATGCGGATCCGCACCGAGCTGAACGATCCCGGCGATGCCGAAGGCCGGGCGCGGATCCAGGCGGAAATTGCCGCCGACCGCCAGCGGGTGCTGGACGCCGGCGGCCTCTACATCATCGGCACCGAACGCCACGAAAGCCGGCGCATCGACAACCAGCTGCGCGGACGCGCCGGCCGCCAGGGCGACCCGGGCGCCTCCAAGTTCTTCCTGTCGCTGGAAGACGACCTGATGCGGATTTTCGGCTCGGGCCGGATCGACGGCATGCTCAAGCGCCTGGGGCTCGAGGAAGGCGAGGCGATCGTCCATCCCTGGGTCAACAAAGCCCTGGAAAAGGCCCAGCAGAAGGTCGAAGCCCGGAATTTCGAAATCCGCAAAAATTTGTTGCGGTACGATGACGTGATGAATGACCAGCGCAAGGTCATCTATGAGCAGCGGCGCGAGCTGATGGCCGCCAGTGACGTCTCTGAAGAGGTGACGCACTACCGGCACCAGGTCATCGATGATCTCGTGACAACACACATTCCCGAAAAGGCCTACGCAGAGCAGTGGAACGTCACCGGCCTCCATGCCGAACTTCTGAACATCTTCAATCTTGATCTGCCGATCGCCGAGTGGGCGCAGGAGGAAGGCATCGCCGATGCCGAGATTCGCGAGCGCCTGCTCACCGCGACCGATGAGCTGATGGCCCAGAAGGCGGCCCGGACCGGTCCGGAGATGATGCGGAGGGTCGAAAAGGACCTGCTGCTGCAGGTCCTCGACCAGACCTGGAAAGAGCACCTGCTCGCTCTCGACCATCTTCGCCATGGTATCGGGCTGCGTGCCTACGCCCAGCGCGACCCGCTGAACGAATACAAGCGCGAAGCGTTTGAAATGTTCGAGGCGATGCTGGGGCGGGTCCGCGAGCGGATTACCCTGGTACTCGCCCGGGTCGAGGTGCGGGTGGAGAGAGCGGAGGACCTGGAGCTGATGCGGGCCCGCCAGGCGGAGCGGATGTCCGAGCGGATCCGCGAGGGACGTGAAGACCCGGCGCTCGCCGGGCCGGCAGCCCGTGAACCGGCCCTGGCCAGTGCCGACAACGACGCAGGCGCCGGATCCGCACCGCAGCTGGCGACGGTGCGCAGCCGCCAGACCGGCCCCGCCCTCGACCCGCAGGACCCCTCCACCTGGGGCCGGGTCGCCCGCAACGCGCCCTGCCCCTGCGGTTCCGGCAAGAAGTACAAGCACTGCCACGGCCAGCTGGGGTAGGCTGCCAGCCGGGGGGCCGATCGAAGCGGGTTTGCCGGCGATGACCGCGATCGTGCGCAAACATCACGCCGTTGCCGGGTACTTCAGCTGGCCGGACGATGTCCGCTGCGACCTGACCAGTGGCCAGCGGGCGCTCTACGAAGCCGCTGGCGTCGGCGGATCCGTGCTCGTCGCCCCGGAGGAGAGGACCGTTGAGGTCTGACGCCGCGGCGTCCCCGGGCGCTTTGCCGTGCCGAAGATCGGCGGTGCGGGCGAGCGCCTGAGCCTGCCGGCGCTGCCCGGCTTCGCGGTCGGCCTTGCCGAAGTGCGGTCGGCCTTGCCGAAGTGCGGTCGGCCTTGCCGAAATGCTCGGCTGGCAAGCCAGTCCGGAAACCGACGAACAGGCGGCGCCCGGGCCGGACGGCCCGCGTCCGAACCGTCGGATCGCCCGTCGCCCCCGCTTCGCCAAGTCAGTCTCGGTTGCAACAGACCTCGAAACGGGAGGCATCGCCAGCAAGGCCGTTTACCCGCATTTCGAGTAACCGCAGCTGGTGCAGGTGTCGCAGTCCTCGAGACGGACCAGCGAGGCCGAGCCGCATTTCGGACACTGCCGGAACCGGCGGTCGGCGCCGGAGCCCGCCCCGCCCCCATCGCCGCCGCCCAGGTTGACCACCTGGCGGCCCTTCTCGGCGACCGGATGCTGGCTGCCCGGCGCCGGCAGGAAGCCGATGTCGATCATATGCCGCTCGATCACCTCGCCGATCGCGGCGAGCAGGCTCGGCACGTAGCGCCCGCCCATCCACTGGCCGCCCCGCGGGTCGAACACCGCCTTCAGTTCCTCGACGACGAACGAGACATCGCCGCCGCGCCGGAACACCGCCGAGATCATCCGGGTCAGGGCCACCGTCCAGGCGTAATGCTCGGTGTTTTTGGAATTGATGAACACCTCAAAGGGTCGGCGACGGCCGTCCTGAATGATGTCATTGAGGGTGATGTAGATGGCATGGTCGCTGTCCGGCCAGCGCACCTTGTAGGTCTTGCCGGGCAGCGCTTCAGGCCGGTCGAGCGGCCGGAACATCTGGACGATCGCGCCGGAATCGCCCAGGTCCTCTGGCCTGGCCGGCGCCGACGGGGCCGTCAGTGGCAGTTCCGCCTGGGCGCTGGCGGCTGCCCGGCCGCCGTCCCTGCCGGCGCTCGTGCCGGCGTCCTTTCGCACCTCGAGCACAGCGCCGGTCACGTCATTGGGACGATAGGTGGTGCAACCCTTGCAGCCCAGTTCATACGCCTGCCGGTAGATGTCCAGGAAGTCGGCGAAGGCGATTTCCTCCGGACAGTTGATGGTCTTGGAAATGGAGCTGTCGACGAAGCTCTGCACGGCCGCCTGCATGACCACGTGGTCGTGGGGTGACAGGCTCTGGGCATCGACGAATGCCTCGGTGAGCGGGGCATTCTCACCGCGCAGCCGGCGGTACAGCCGGTAGGCGTAATCGCTCACCTCCTCTTCCTGGCGGCTGCCGTCGGGAAGCAGGACGTGGCGCGAATAGCGGAAGCTGAACACCGGCTCCAGCCCCGAGGAGACGTTGTCGGCGAACAGCGAGATCGTTCCGGTGGGGGCCACGGAGGTGAGCAGGGCGTTGCGGATGCCATGGCTGGCGATCGCCTCGCGGATATCCGCCTCGAGCCCGGAGACCGTCTCGCCGGCGAGATAGGCGTCCCGGTCGAAGAGAGCGAAAGCCCCCTTTTCCGCCGCGAGATCGACGGATGCCCGGTACGCCGCACGACGGATCGTCGCCATCCACGTCCGGGTCAGGGCCACCGCCTCCTTGCCGCCGTAGCGGGCGCCACACTGGATCAGGGCATCGGCGAGACCGGTGACCCCGAGGCCGATCCGCCGCTTGGTCCTGGCCTCGTGTTCCTGTTCGGGAAGCGGAAAACCGGAAATCTCGATGACGTTATCGAGCATCCGCACGGCAATGGCGGTCAGTTCGGCGAGCTTATCCGTGTCGATCCGGGCCGTTTCGGAGAACGGATCCCCGACCAGCCGGGCAAGATTGATCGAGCCGAGCAGGCAGGTGCCGTACGCGGGCAGCGGCTGCTCCCCGCATGGGTTGGTGGCGTGGATCTGCTCGCAGTAATAGAGGTTGTTCAGACGGTTGACCCGGTCGATGAAGACCACGCCGGGCTCGGCATAGGCGTAGGTGGCACGCATGATCCGGTCCCACAGGTCCCGGGCCCGCACGCTCTTGTAAGTCACGCCGCCGAAGGTCAGCTCCCAGGGCGCATCTTCCGTCACCGCCTGCATGAACGCATCGGTGACGAGGACCGAGAGGTTGAACATCCTCAGCCGCCCCGGCTGACGCTTGGCGTCCACGAACGCCTCGATATCGGGGTGATCGCAACGCATGACCGCGATCATCGCTCCCCGCCGGGCGCCGGCACTCATGATCGTCCGGCACATCGCGTCCCAGACGTCCATGAACGACAACGGCCCTGAGGCATCGGCACCCACTCCCTTGACCGGCGCGCCCTTGGGCCGGAGTGTCGAGAAATCGTAGCCGATGCCGCCGCCCTGCTGCATGGTCAGTGCCGCCTGCTTGAGGTGTTCGAAGATCCCCGACAGGTCATCGGGGATGTCGCCCATCACGAAGCAGTTGAACAGCGTCACCCGCCGCCCGGAGCCGGCGCCCGCAAGGATCCGGCCGGCCGGCAGAACCTGGAAGTCGCTCAGCGCCTCGTAGAACCGGTCCGCCCACAGCGCCGGCTCGGCCTCGGGACGCGCCAGCTCCCGCGCCACCCGCCGCCACGTGTCCTCGATCGTGCGATCGACCGGCTGGCCGTCGACGGTCTTCAGTCGGTACTTCATGTCCCAGATCCGCTGGGAGATCGGCGCCGCGTGCATCGCCCGTGCCTGTGCCCTGCCGGTTGTCAGCCCCTTCAACCTAAGCACGGAGCACCGGGCCGTCAACGAAAATGTTCTTGTTATGTTTCCACCGGGTTATCCCCGTCCCGGCGCCCGGCAAGCCACGGGGCAGGCTTTATTTCTGCCGTGTTATCACCGGCTTTCACAACCATCCCGGCGCGCTGCCGGCACCGCCCCGGACCCCGGCAAGGCGTCCGAGCCTTCCTGGATGCTGCGGGTCAGGAACGACATGAACGCCGGGCGATCGAGACCGCGTGGCGCCGGCGGCAGGAATCGCACGGTGATCGTCCCGGGCCGCTTGAGGAATGCCCGGCGCTTCCAGAACAACCCGGAATTGAGTGCGACCGGGATCACCGGCACGTCGAGGCGGGTGTAAAGCGCTGCGATTCCGGCGTGCAGGGGCGGTCGCGCCCCCGGCGGAGTGCGGGTTCCCTCGGGAAACACGATCACCTGCCGGCCGGCGGCCAGGGCCTTGTCTGCCTGCTCAACGAGGATGCGCAGCGCCCGCAAGCCGGCTCGGCGGTCAATGGCGATGCTGCCCACCTTGCGCATGTACCAGCCGACCAGCGGAACATCGAGCAGCTCCTGCTTCATCACATAAACCGGGTCAGCGAGCACCGAATGAAAGAAAAACGTGTCCCAGGCCGACTGATGGCGGGCGGCGACGACCGCCGGCCCCCGGGGGATGTTCGCCGTTCCCTCGACCCGCCAATGCAGCCCGCAGATCACCCGCGCGGCGTGGATCAGCCCGCCGACCCAGATCCGCGCCGCCGCCTGCGCCCAATCCCGCCGGCCGGCAAGCAGTGGCAGAAAAAGGATCGCCAGGACCGCTGTCCAGCCGAAATAAAAGCTGTTGAAGACGAGCGAGCGCAGCCAGATCATCGCGCCGCCGTCCGGACGGTGCCTTCCGTCTCGTCGACCAGCGTGCCCACCGCCGACCGGACCCGGGTCAGCAACATCTTGTTGTATTCGCTGGCGATTAGCGCCGCCGTCCCTGGCCATTTCCACCACTGCTCCGTCTTTACCCCGGCGGCGAACACCGGATGGGGGACAATCGTTGCTTCAGGAATCGCCCGGGTGAATTCTGCCAGACTTCGCGGCATGTGATAGCTGGAGGTGACGAGGCGCAACGAGGTGAAGCCGTTGGCACGCATCCAGGCCGCCGTCTCGAGCGCGTTGCCGCGGGTATTCCGGGCCTCGTGTCCCACCTCCACGCAGCAGCCCAGCGCCGCGGTCCGCACCGGCAGCAGGGCGATCAGCTCCTCGGCGCTCACCTCGGCATGGACCCCGGAGACAAACATCCGGCTGGCGTGGCCGGCGGCAAGCAGTGCCAGCCCGGCCTCGACCCGCTTGCTGCCGCCGGTGAGGACAACGATCGCATCGGTGAACGTCCAGCGGTCGGTCACATCGGTCGGGATCCGGGCCGCGAAGTCGACAAGGCCCACTGTCCACAGAACCAGCGCTCCGCTGATGATGGCAATTGCAAGGCGCTTGCGGCCGCGACGGGGGCGGATCAGACGGAGCAGCCGCGCCCGCATCGCTCAGAACGACGCCTTCAGCCGCCTGAGCACCGCGAGGCGGGCCGCAGCCATGCCGAGGACAGCGATGGCAACGGGCGCGGCGGCCAGCAGCCACCAGACGCCGCCTCCAGCCGAAATGACCTCGCGGGAACCGGACGCCGGCATCACCGCGGCGAGGACGAGGATGGTCACCGCCGCCAGGGCCGCACCACCGCAGCCGCCGGCGAAAGCCTGCCGGAAGGCCTGCGCGCCATAACGTCCGGCGATCTCGTCATCACGGGCTCCGATCAGCCGGAGAACCTCGATCGTGCCGTGATGAACGGCAAGCGCCGCCCGGGTGGCGATCACCACAATCATCGCCACGGCCGCCACCACCACGGCCGCGACGAACGCGACCAGCGCTTCCACCGCATCGAGAATGGCGAGAACCGGACCGGCGCGGGCTCCGTGATCGTCGATCGCAGACCCTGGCACTGCCGCCGCCAGGCGCTCGGCCAGGCGGCCGAGATCGATCGGCGTCCCCGGCCGGAGGGTCACGTCGATCAACTGCGGGATCGGCAGGTCCAGGACCAGAGCGGGGTCCCCCACCCAGGGTTCGAGCATCGCCGCTATGTCCGCCGGGGCAACCGGTTCCGCGGCGGCAATCGCCGGGTCTGACCGCAGCACCGCCAGCGCCGCGGCCATTCCGAGCCCGGACGTCGCGGAGACGGCCGCAGCATCGGGACCGGCAGGCGGCAGCTCGATGGTCAGCGAGCCGGTGAGCCCGCTCCGCCACGTCCCGGCCGTCCCGTGCACCGCCAAGACGCTGAACAGCGCCAGCACGCCGATCCAAACCAGCATGCCAACGAGCCAAGGCAGCAGCCGTACCGGCTCTTCACCAAAGGGAATGTCGGCCCGTCGCAGCATCATCCGCTTCCGCGCGGCACCGCGGCCGCCGGCGCCGGTGCGGATCGGGATTCGATCAGCCGTCCGCCCCGCAGGTGCAGACAGGGATGGCTGAAGGCGGCGATCAGAGCCGAACTGTGCGTCGCCACCACCACTGCGGTTCCCAGGCGGTTCAGTTCCCCGAACAGGTGGAGGAGCCGGGTGCCTGCCCGCTCGTCGACGCTGCCGGCTGGCTCGTCCGCGATGAGCAGTTGCGGTCCGGAAATGACCGCGCGGGCGACCGCCACCAACTGCTGCTGACCCCCGGATAGGGTGGCGGGGAGCGCGTTCATCCGCGCGCCCAGCCCGACCCAGTTCAGCAGCTCCGTCACGTGTGACCGGATGGTCGATTCGCGTACGCCATCGAGCCTGAGCGGCAGCGCCACGTTGTCGAACGCCGACAGGTGGCTGATCAGGCGGAAATCCTGGAACACCACGCCGATGCGCCGGCGCAGGGCAGGCCGCCGCCGCCGGGGCAGGCCGGCCACATCCTCCCCAAGGATCGTGGCACGGCCGCGGGTGGGCGCCATGGCCAGTGCCATCAGCCGCAGCAGCGTTGTCTTGCCGGCGCCACTCGGACCGGTCACGAACCGGAAGCCGCCGGCCGGCACGGAGAAGCTGATGTCCTCCAGGACCGCCGGTCCTCCGGCATACTGATAGCCGACCGCGTCGAATCGGACGACCTCGCTGCCATCGCGAACGTCCGTGCCCATCGATCTATCTCCGGTCACGCTGAGACATCAGTCGTACTGTCGTCCGCCATGATCGCCGGAAAGCGCCGCGGACCACCGGTGCCATCGCCACCGTCGCGCTGCCCCGCCACCGCCGGTATCACTGCCGCAGTGGCATGTTCCGGAACGGGGAAATCAGTATACTCTCCCCGTCATGATTATCACCTGCCCGCGCTGCGCTGCCCAGTATGCCATAGCTGCCGAGTCCCTCGGAACCCGAGGCCGGACCGTTCGCTGCTCCAACTGCGGGACCCTGTGGACGCAGGTTTCTGCCCCAGACCCGGCTGTGGCGTCACCGGCACCGGACCAGGCCCGCCGCGAGGCGCTGGAACGGGTGCTGAAAGCCACCGGTGCATCACCGCCGGCGCCGCCGCAGCCGGCGGCCGGTCCGGCAGCGCCGGGGACCGGGCCCGAACGGCCGGCTGCCGAAAAGCCCGAGCCCCCACCCGACTTCACCCGTCCGATGGCAAGAGCCGGTGATGCTGCCGTCGCCAGGGAGCCGGAGAGTGACGCTGGCGCGGCGGCGCCGTCCGGGGACGTCGCCCCCGCGCGGAGCTTGTGGCCGCAGGACAACGAGCCGGCCCCGGCGTCAGCCCCGCCGTCCGGCCAGCCCGCGGCGCCAGGGACAACCCCGGGCAGCGGAACCCGCGCGACCGTTAACCCCGGGGCGGCCGAACCGCTCGGCGATCAGACCGGCGCACTGACCGTGGACGAGGCCCGCCTCGCCTATGTTCCGCCGCCACCGGGGCGGCGCCGCCGGCTGTCCTGGGGAGTGATTGGCGCAGCAGCTGGCAGCATCCTGATCGTTCTTGTTGCCGGATTGTATCTCGGCCGGGCCTTCATCGTTGATGTTTTCCCGGCGGCGGCAAGCATTTATGCGGCCATGGGAATCAGCGCCCAGGCGTTGGGCGAAGGCCTTGACATCCGCGATGTCCACGCCCAACGCAACCGATTCGGCGCCGCTGAGGCAATCGTGGTGACTGGAAGTGTGGAAAACATCGGCAAAGTCGTCCGGACGGTGCCGCCGGTCCGGGTCACTCTGTTCGACCCCGATGACGAACCGCTTCGCCACACCGTGGTCGCCGTCTCCGAGGCGCCCCTCGACGTCGGTGGAACGGTGAGCTTCTCGGCCACCCTGGTCGATCCGCCGCCGCTCGCCCGGCGCATCAAGGTCACGTTCGCGCCGCCGGGCGCGGTCAGCGACGATCCTGGCAATCCGTCCTCGCCACCGGCTGGCGCCGGCGGTCCGGCCGCGCCCGGCGACCCCGGCCGTGGCCACTGACCGCGCGCCAGAGACCGCCGCGGTTCAGAACCGTCGCAACAGCCGGTCGATGTAGTCGAGTTCCCGCTGCGGGCGGCTGAATTCGCCAGCCCGGCGACGCAGTTCAAGGAGAATCTCCTCGACGCGGCGCATTTCCATGCGATCGGGAATGTCCACCTGCTTGCCGTCGAAGCCACGGAAGCCCTCCGCGCCGGAGCGCCCGAACGGATCCGCGCCGCCCTCCTCACCGTCCGCCATGGCGCCGCTCAGCCGCCCCTGTCCGGGGCCGAAACGCTGTCCGATCATCGACGCCGCCTGCTCCATGGCCGACCGCAGCTTTTCCACAGCCGAGCCCTGGGACGGCATGGCCTGGTTGAACCGGCCCTGCCCGAGCGCGTCACCGGCATCCTTCATCGCCCGCTCGGCTTCTCCCAGGGGAGCGGGAATGCCGCCCATCAGTTCGGCGAAATCACGCATCGCCGCCCCCAGGTCGCGGCGCAGCGCATCCTGCTGTTCGGTCAGGCCGACCGCCGACTCGGGTGGCTGGCTGTCCGGCCCGCGCCGGCTGCCGTTCTCCCGGAACCAGCTGTGGGCCTCGAAGGTCCGATCGAGCAACGCCTGCTGCCGGGCGGCCAGATCCCGGAGGTTGTTCATCAGCCGGTGCGCCTGGACCAGTTCCTGGGTCTGCGACGGTGCCCGCAGCCCGCTGCGGATCTGGTCAAGGATCCTTTGCAACTCGCTCAGCAACTGACGCGCGCTCTCCCGGGCCCCGGCGCGGGCCAGATCGCGGGTGGCGTCGAGCAGGTCCCGGAGGTCCTGATCGGTGACCACGTCGCCGACCCCAGGCACCGGTTCGCCCGCTTCTCCCTGCCGGGCCAGTTCGGCGGCCAGCGCCTTCAGATAGTCGTTGAGAGCCTGTTCCAGTTCGTCGATCAACTGCTCGAGCTCAGCGGCGTCGCGATCGCTGCGCAGCGCCTCCCACAGGCGGTCCCGGGCATCACGAAGCCGCTGCTCGGCCACCGGCACAGACCCCTGTTCCAGACGCAGGGCGGTCTGCCAGAGGATTGAACGCACGGAGCCGAGCCTCGCGGCTGAGTGGTCGTGGCGGAGCCGTGATGCCGCCACGCCAAGGGCCAGAGAAACCACGGTATCCCGTCCGAAATGCTCAGGTTGGGAGGCGATGGTCGCCAGCCCCCGGGCGACGCGCTCGCGCACTTCGCGGGAATCTTCGACCAGCTGCTTGCGTTCGGCGATCACCGCGCGCGCAACCGGATGGCTGAACTGGCGCTCGGGCAGGATGGTTTCGACCACGTCGCTCCGCCCCACCTGACCGGCCGCGTCCGCAGCCTCGAGACGCATCCGAACCGGCTCCCCGGCCCAGGCGTGGGGGGTCAGGTCGTGGAGTTCGCTGCCCTCCACCTCACGCTCACCGCTGCGGCCGTCGCTGACCACGGCCGAGACGGCGAGATCGATGCGGATCTCGCCAGTGCCGTCGGGAGCCGACTGGCCGTCAGCGTGGGTGATCACCGCGGCCAGAGCGGTGATGCCGTAGTCATCCCGGCCGCGATAGCGCAACGACAGCATCGCCGCCGGGGTCGCCTGCGGGACCTCGGCGAACCCGATTTCCGGGGGCCGGTCGGATACGATCCGCAGCGGCCATTCAGCGAGGGTCCGACGGCCGACGGCGATGCCGAGCCGGTCGCCGGCCACGGCCACATGCTCCACCCGCCAGCCACTATCCTCCCGGGAGTCCGGTTCGCCGAGCGCCGCGAACGGCACCGCCTTACCACCCGTGCGCAGGACGGGTGGGGCACCAACGCCGCGGACCTGCGCCAGGATACGGCTGCCCGCCGGCACAGCGACCGGTGCGCCGGGCGGGATCTCACCGGCAGCGGCCGGGCCGCCATCGGCCACATGCCGAAGATTAAGGGGCGCCGCCCGGGTGTAGGGCGGCGGGGTGATCCAGACATCGACCACGACCGGTTCGCCAGCGAAACCACCCAGGTCCGGGGCCAGGGCGCGGCCGAGGCGCGCGCCTGGATCATCAAGGCCGACGGCCAGACCGACCGCCAGGGCGAGGACCACGAGCACCCGGAGCGCGCGCGGATCGCGCCGGGCCATTTCGGGTGCCGGCGGGCGCAGTCTCAACCGCTCGACGGCGCTGACGGCCGCCGCACGGTGACGCTGCCACAGCGCCTCGGCGACCGGGTCATCGCGCCCCGCTGCCAGGGTGTCGTCCAGGACGGCCAGCGGCTGATGGTCCAGGGCACTGTCCGCTTCCAGTCGGCGCTGCGCTGCGGCCCGCCCGACCGGTGAGAGCGAACGGAGCAGGTGCCGGCCCGTCCACAGGCCGGCGCCGGCGAAGCCGGCAAGGACGGCCAGATGCAGCCAGCCGGGCAGCCGTGGCAGGACGTCGAGCAGCGCCAGGGCCAGGAACCCGCCGGCCGTGGCAAAAACAGACCAGAGGGCCGGCCAGGCCCGTTCCACGGCGACCGCCGCACCGGCGGCAGCCAGCAACCGCCGGTAGCGGCGGCGGACGGGGGCCGGCAGCGGAACCCGGCTCATCCGTTGGCTCCCGCGGTCTCGGGTGCCGGGTGGGCGGCGCCGGCTGGTTCCTCATCGAACCAAAGGGGAATGCGCTGGCGGGCGATCAGATCGTCGACGCAGATTCGCTCGCGGACCACCATAAAGCGCTCACCGCGCACCATGACTTCCGGAATGAGGGGACGGAGATTGTACATCGACGCCATTGTCGCCCCGTAGGCGCCGGCCGTGCGGATGGCGAGCAGGTCGCCGGCGGCGACCGGCGGCAGGGACCGGGCACGCGCGAAGGTATCGCCGGACTCGCAGACCGGTCCGACCACGTCGACCGTGTCGCTGGAAGCCCCGGGCGGCGGCGCGACGACCGGAACTATTGAATGATAGGCGCCGTAGAGCGCCGGGCGGGCGAGGTCATTCATCGCCGCATCGACGATCACGAAGGGGCGCGCGCCTTCCGGCTTGACATGCAGCACCCGGGTCAGCAGCACCCCGGCATTACCCACCAGCACCCGCCCGGGCTCCAGGATCAGCCGGCGTCGCCCCGCCCCCACCAGACCGCCGAGCGTCTCCCGGACGATGCGGGCGTGATCGGCGGGCTGGGGCAGCGCCACCGCCTCGTTGCCGTAGGGGATGCCGAGCCCGCCGCCGACGTCCAGGCTGTCGATGCGGAAGCCACGGTTTTCCAGCCCTCGTGCCAGATCCCCCATCCGCCGGAATGCCGCCGCGAACGGGGCGAGATCGGTGAGCTGCGAGCCGATGTGCATGGCGAGACCAACCGGTTGCAGCCCCGGCAGCGCAGCAGCGCGGTCGAATGCGGCAGGAACCAAGGTCCAGTGGATCCCGAATTTGCTGTCGCTGCGGGCGGTGGTGATCTTGGCATGGGTTCCGGCATCAACATCAGGATTGACGCGGATGGCGATGGCCGTCTTGGTGCCTTGCGCCACGGCCACCGCCGACAGCAGCTCCAGTTCCGAGAACGACTCCACGTTGACGCGCAGGATCCCGGCCTGAAGGGCCTCAGCAAGCTCATCGCGGCTCTTCCCCACGCCCGAGAACACGATCCGCCCAGGCGACACGCCGCCGGCGATTGCGGCGCGCAGCTCGCCCCCGGAGACCACATCGGCACCCGCCCCACGGCGCGCCAGGGTGTGGATGATCGCCAGACTGCCATTGGCCTTGACGGCGTAGCAGATCAGCGGATCGAGCCCCGAGAAGGCGTCAGAGACGACCCGGTAATGGCGCTCCAAAGTAGCCGTAGAATACACGTAACAAGGCGTGTCGACCGCCGCAGCGATGCTCGCAAGCGGGATCGCCTCGGCGTGAAGCGAGCCGTCCCGGTAATTGAAATGATCCACCAGCGGACCTCTCGTTCCCTCAATCAGGCCGACCTTCAGGAGGTCGGAAAGCGCCGCGGAAAGTCCGAACCAGGCGGGTGCTCAGGGTCGTTCTTGCGCCCGCACGCGCCCGCAGCGAGGGCAAGCGACAGCACAATGACCACAACCAGAACCGCCGGTCCGTACGAGCGTTTCACGATCCGCCTCCCTTCCTTCGCGCCGAGTATGGCGTTTGCGGCGCCCGGTTGCGAGCGGCAATCGCAGCGGCGGCGGTGACAACGCCGGCACCGGCTCGTCCTTGACCGGTCCGCCGCCGCCGCCCACCTGCGGGATCATGCCTTCTCACACTCGGCGAACAAAATGGCCCAGTCGCCCCTGCTGATCAGCAGCGAGCTCTACCGGATGTCCCGGCACGCCAGCGGTCATCCGCTGGCCATCCCGCGGGTGTCGCTGGCCACCGACCTGTGCCGGGCGCTCGGATGGGTGGCGGAGGACCAGTACCGGGAAGCGGTGCCCGCCTCGGATGCGGAGATGACCCGGTTCCATTGCCCCGAGTACGTGGCGGCGGTGCGTGCGGCGGAGACCACCCAGACGATCGGCGAAGCGGCGCGCCGCCGCTTCAACCTCGGGATCAACGGCAATCCCGTCTATCCGGAGATGTTCCGCCGGCCGGCAATGGCTTGCGGCGCAGCGCTGCTCGGCGCTCGGGCCCTGCTCGGCGGTGCCGCGGCGGTCTACTCACCCGCTGGCGGCACCCACCACGGCCAGCGTGACCGGGCCAGCGGCTTTTGCACGTTCAACGATCCCGTTCTCGCGATCCTTCTCCTGCTCGACGGCGGGCTGACCCGCGTGTTCTACCTGGACCTGGACGCCCATTTCGGCGACGGTGTTCAGGCGGCGCTGGCGGACGATGAGCGGGTGTTCACCTGCTCGATCCACGAGCGTGGCCGGTGGCCGATGGCCCGGGACGGCAGCCCGCAGAGCCCGGGAGGTCTCGCCGACCGCGGCCAGGGCCGGGCCCGCAACCTGCCCCTCCCGGAAGGCGCCAACGACGACGAGTTCGAATATCTGATCGAGACGGCCGTCCTGCCGCTGCTTTCGGCGTTCGCGCCAGAAGCCGTGGTGATCCAGGGCGGCTCGGACGCCCTCGCCGACGATCCCATGGCCCGCCTTGAACTCTCCAATATCGCCCTCTGGCGGGCCGTGGCGGCGGTCCGGGACGAAGCCCCGCGACTGCTCGTCCTCGGCGGCGGTGGCTACAATCCGTTTGCGGTGGCGCGGTGCTGGACCGGTATCTGGGGCGTCCTTAACCGCCACGCCCCGCCGCAACGGCTGCTGCCGGAGGCCGAGGCGCATCTCCGGGCGGTGCGCTGGAACCACCGCCATGGCCGGACCCCGCCTGACCACTGGTTCACCACCCTCGCCGACGCCCCGCGCCATGGACCGATCCGCGAGGAAATCCGCGCGATCGCGGCGGCGATTCTGGCCTGAAAACGGCCGGCGGTCACTCCTGCCAACCTTTGAAACCGGCTGGGGCGGAAGCGGCCTGCGCGCTGCCAGCCCGGACCGTTGCGGGCCCGGCCGTCGCGTCGGCCTGGCCGGCGCCTTCTCCGCCGGCGAGCAGGATCACGACCAGTCCGGCCAGTGCCGCCAGGGCGATCCAGATCAGCACCGAGCCGGACACCACGGCGATGCGCGCCAGCCGCTCCCCCGGCCGCAGCTCTGGCACCGCCGGGCCCCGGGAGCCGGCCACCGCCGGCGGCGGCGGGATTCGGGCCTCGTCCGCAGCGCCGGTCGCAGCCGCAGTTCCGGCGCTGGATCGATCCGGCCGCTCGTCTTGCTGGCCCCGTTCGCAGGCCGCGGAGGCAGCTTCCGGGACCCTCGGAATCTCGAGATCAGCGGCCACAGCGGCCACTGGTCCGGCGTCAGGGCGGGCCGGCCCGGCGCGATCCACCGGCGGCAGCCAGGCGGGCAGGTCGAACGTGGTCCACCTGCCATCGGCCGTGTCGGCGCTGGCGAAGCCGAGCCGGATGGCGGCGTCGTCGACGATCTCCGGCAGAATCGGCACAGCATGCTCCCGGCGGGCCAGGGCGAGGGAAGATTCAGCGAGGCGGACCACATCGCCCGGGTGGCCGCCGGTGATCTCGGCCAGCCGGGTGAGTGCCGGCGAAGCAAACACCTCCAGGGTGTTGGCGCCGGCCGCGGTCAGCCGGTGGCGGACCAGATCAGCGACGCCATGCGGGTCCATCGCTTCGAGCGCGAACCGCCGGATGCCATGCCAGCTCGTCGCATCGATGCCATCGGCCCAGGCTCCGTCCTCAACCGCGGCGACCACCGAAAGCCGTTCGCCCTCAATCGCGAACAGGTCGATGAGTAGCCGGATCCGTCCAAACACCGGCGACGCCAGGCAGTCGGCGTCATCAAGGAGCAGCACCTGGCGGCGATCGCCGGCGGTGCGGGCCCGCTGCCGGGACCCTCGCCCGGAGACCGGCAGGCGCTGGCGACAGGCGCGGACGAGTCCGTTGAAGGTCGTCGCCGGCCTGCAGGGGAACACCCGCTGCGGACTGAGCAGGGCAGTATCCGCGCTCCGCTCGAGGGCCTCGGCGAGGCGCAACAGGACCGAGGTTTTGCCGATCCGCGGTGGTCCGGCGAGGATGACCAGGCCCGTACCCTGGCCAAGCGCGTCGAGGACGGCGGCGATGAGGTCGTGCCGTGACCGGTCGAGATGCACGAACCGGGGGTCGAAACCGGTCTCGAACGGCTCCTGCCGCAGGCCGAAATCCGTGTGGTCCATGGGCGTGCTGATGTCCTCCGTCCGGCCGGCCGGGGGTTTTGTTCCCGGGCGGGAAACGGGACCCGCGAGGGCGTCGCCGGAGCCGCCGGGCCGGGAGCTTATGCCGGTTTTCTGTGGTTATGGTAAAGACGACAGCTATGGCATTGTCTGGGCTGGCGATCCGGGCGCAGCCGCGGCTGCGGCCGGAAAGCGGCTCCTCTCCACCAGACGAGCGGATCTGTTATGAACCCATCCACCCGATCCGACTCCGCTCCGGCCCTCTCCGGCCGGCCATCACCGCCATCCTTGCGGCCGGAAGCCGAAGGCGCCGGCCCGGTCCGGGTCTGGGACCCGGCTGTCCGCCTGTTCCACTGGAGCCTCGCCGGTCTGGTTGCCGTCAATCTCTACACCGGCTTGGTCGGCGGCCTGCGGGAAATGGACGTTCACATGATCTCCGGCTACGTCATCCTTGCCCTGGTGCTGTTCCGGCTGGGCTGGGGAGTGGCCGGCAGCCGCGCCGCCCGGTTTGCCACCTTCGTACGTGGCCCGATCACCGTTGCCAGCTATGTCCGCACACTGTTTTTCCGCTCGACGGCACCGAGCCTCGGCCATAATCCGCTCGGCGGCTGGTCGGTCGTTGCCTTGCTCGCCTCGCTGCTCGTCCAGGGCGTAAGCGGCCTGTTTACCAGCGACGACATCTTTGTCGACGGGCCCCTGGTGGAGCGCGTTCCGGCGGTCGTCTCCGACTGGATGACCTGGGTCCACGACCTCAACAGCACGGTGCTGATGGTCCTGATCGGCATCCATCTTGCCGCCATCGCCTTCTACCGGATCGTCAAGCAGCAGGACCTGATCGGGCCGATGATCACCGGCCGCAAGACCGTAGCGGCCGGCGTCGACGCGGATCCCGCCGCGGCCTCAGGGCTGCGCGCCCTGCTGATCCTCGCCGCCGCCGCCCTGATCGTCTGGCTCATCGTGACCGGGTCCTGAGCGAGCGGCACCGCCGCGGCTGCACCCGGCTTTCGGGCGCAGCCTACTTCTCGGCGCGGAAGGCGTCATGGCAGGCTTTGCAGGTTTTGCCCAGCGCACCGATCGCCGGTGCCGCAGCCTCCGGTCCCTGCTTCGCTGCTTCGGCAAAGACTGCGGCAGCGGTGACGAAATCGTTCTGGGCCTTCGCGAAGTCCTCTGGCTTTTCCCAGATCACCGCCAGCGCCCGGGTATCGCCCTCGCCCGAGCCTTCCGGAAAGACCCGCAGGGTCATCCGCGCCAGATCGGCGAGCGCCTGGGCGTGGGTCGAAAGGTCGTCCTGAAACGGCACCTCGCCCTTGATGATGGCGACCGCCGATTTCATGTGGCCGCCCACGGCTGCGTACACGTCCTTGCGATACCCGGCGATCGGGTCGTCCGCCGCAGCCAGTGGCACGGCGGCCAGCATCGCCACCCCGGCAATGACACCAGGCAACAGCTGCGAGATGTGGACCATGGCTCATTCTCCCCTGAATCGTGCAAGAGGCCGGTTGACCGTCCCGACCCGGGATAAAGCAGAAAACGCGCATGAACGCACCCGTGATTCTCGCAATCGCGCCTCCCCTCGTACCAGGTGGTCGCATCAGCGGCCGTTTCGCCTTACAGTCGCGAATCGCTAATCCCGGCGGACACCCGGCAACCGGCCCGGAACCAGGACCCTGATGACCAGCCTGACCTCCGTCTGTGTTCTGTGCGGTTCACGAACCGGATTTGACACATCTCACCGCACGGCCGCTGTCGGCCTGGGCCGCGCGCTGGCGCGCCGGGGCATGCGCCTCGTCTACGGGGGCGGATCGGTCGGTCTGATGGGTGTCGTCGCCGATGCCGTCCTCGAGCAGGGCGGCTCGGTGATCGGGGTCATCCCCCAGTTCCTGATCCGCGACGAGGTCGGTCACGACCGCCTCACGGAGCTCATCGTCACCGACAGCATGCACGACCGCAAACGCCGGATGTTCGAACTGGCCGACGGCTTCGTCGTGCTCCCGGGTGGCATCGGAACCCTCGATGAGACCTTCGAGGTCCTGTCCTGGAAAAGTCTGCGGCTGCATCGCGAGCCGATTGTCCTGCTCGACGTCAACGGCTACTGGGCGCCGTTGACCCGGCTGATCCGGGCGACGGTCGCCGGGGGCTTTGCGACCCCGGAGACCGAAGACCTGTTCAGCGTCGCCACATCCGTCGAGGCTGCCCTCGAGGCGCTGGTGCGGGCTCCGGAAAGTCCCGTGGCCGTCGATACCGGTCATCTGTAACGCTCCCGGCCTCGTAAGGGAGTGCTCCGCCCATGATGGATACGGATCGCCGATGCGACTGATTGCCTCGGGCCTCGTGCTCGCTTCCCTGATGCTGATCTCACGCGGCGCCGCGCTGGCCGCAGCGGCTTGCCCGACCCCGGGCCAGTGGCTTGTGCCAGCGCAGACCTCCCCTGTCGATCCGGTGGCGGTGGTCGCTGAAGCGGCTGGCCGGGCCGTCGTCGTTCTCGGTGAGACCCATGACCGCGCCGCCGATCATCGCTGGCAGCTCCAGACGGTGGCGGCGCTGTACGGCCGGCGGGCGGACTTTGTCCTCGGCTTCGAGATGTTTCCCCGCGACGTGCAGGCGGTCCTGGACGCCTGGGTGCGCGGCGAGCTTGGCTCATCTGAGTTCCTTGAGCAGACACGCTGGGACGAGGTTTGGGGCTACCCCGCAGACCTGTATCTGCCGCTGTTTCACTTCGCCCGCGACAACCGCATTCCCATGGTCGCCCTGAATGTCGACCGGGATCTGGTCCGCCGTGTTGGCCGCGAGGGATGGAATGCTGTTCCCGCGGAGGCCCGGCAGGGCATCGGCGGCCCCGCAGAAATCGCGCCGTCCTACCGCCGTGCGCTCGCCTGGATCTTCGCCCACAAGCAGCACGCCGGTGGCGGCCACGGCGCCGTGGCGGCCGGACCGATCCGCGAGCCCGATGCGACCGCCATCGAGGCTGTGCTGGACGATCCGTCCTTCGCCCGGTTCGTCGAAGCGCAGCAGCTCTGGGACCGGGCGATGGCGGAGGCGGCGGCAACCGCTCACAACCGGCCGGGACACCCGCTGGTCGCGGTCATCGCCGGCCGCGGCCATGTGGAGCACGGCTGGGGCATTCCGCGCCAGCTGGCCGACCTCGGCGTGAAGGATGTATCGGTCCTGGTCACCGTGCCGGCCGATGAGGCCTGCGCGCCCCTGCCAACCGGACTGGCCGATGCGGTCTTCGTCAGCGTTCCGGAAACCGCCGGGCCCGGGTCGGCAGCGCGACCGCGGCTCGGGATCAGGATCGGTCAGTCCGGCGACACCGTGCGGGTGGTCGGCGTGGCCGATGGCAGCGTCGCCGCGGCCGCCGGCCTGCGCGACGGCGATGTCATCGTCGCGGCGGCCGGTCGTCCGATCACCGCGAGCGCGGCGCTGGTGGCCACCGTCCAGGCGATGGCGCCGGGCACCTGGCTGCCGCTGCGCGTCCGGCGCGATGGAACCGTCAGCGACATTGTCGCCCGTTTTCCGCCTGAGCCGGCGGCGGCCCGGTGACGATCCTCCGCGCCGCGAGCGTGGTCGTTGCCGGGCTGCTCGGGGTCTCGCTGCCGGCGCTCGCCACTGACCTCCATCACGACATCACCCTGAAGATCGAGCCCAAGGCCGGAACGGTTGCGATTGTTGACGCCCTCACCGTCGGAGATGCAGGCCCGCTCGAAATCGATCTGCGGTTGTTCGAGGGCGCCCGGATTGAGCGGCTCAGCCTTAACGGTGCCGCGCTGTCGCCGGGCGCCCCCCCACTCGTCCGCGCCGCCCGCGGCTCCCGCCTCGTCGTCGCCTATTCCGGCGCTCCCGCCTCCCCCGGGCCGCACCTCATCTCCCCGGACGGGGTTTTCCTGCCGGGCGAAGGCGGGTGGCTGCCCGGAAGTCCCGGCGCCACGGAGAGCTGGACCCTGGAGGCAACCGTGCCTGCGCCCTACGTGGTGACCGCCACCGGCTCGCTTGTCGACGAGGCCGGGGACCGACGACGCATCCGCCATCGCAGCAGCGGTGACGGCGAGCCGCCGTCGGTGTTCGCCGGGCGCTGGCAGGTCGACGAGCAGCAGGCTGACGGCATCCGGATCCGAACCTACTTCCCCGACGAGGCCCGCTCGCTGGCGCCGCACTACCTCGACCAGGCCGGCCGCTATCTCCAAGCGTTCTCGAGCGATTTCGGCGCTTATGCCTACGACGGCTTCCACATCGTCGCTTCGGGCCAGCCGGTCGGTCTCGCGTTTCCGGGGGTGACCTACGTGAGTGAGCGGATCCTCGCCCTGCCGTTCATGCAGGGCCGTTCGCTTGCCCACGAAATCCTCCATTCCTGGTGGGGCGGCGCGGTCGGCATCGACCCTGCAACGGGAAACTGGGCAGAAGGCCTTACCACCTACCTGGCCGATCACGGGCTGGCCGCGGCAGCAAGCAAGAGCGCAGCCCGGGCAATGCGGTACGCCTGGCTGCGCGATTTCGCCGCCCTGCCCGCGGCCTGGGACCGTCCGGCCCGACAGTTCACAGCCCGCCACCATGACGCCTCCCAGGTGATCGGCTACGGCAAGGTTGCTTTTATCTTTCACATGCTCCGCCGCGAAATCGGGAATGAGGCGTTCCGGAGCGGATTGCAGCGGTTCTACATCGACAACCGGTTCCAGGTCGCAAGCTGGCACGATCTCGAGGCGGCCTTCGAAGCGACATCGGGGAGGACGCTCGACTGGTACTTCACGCAATGGCTGGACCGGCCGGGCGCTCCGGCCCTGGTCCTGAACGGGGTCGGCGCCGGCCGCGCGGCGGATAACCGCTTCGGGGTCGAGCTGTCGCTCGGCCAAGCCGGCGGTGACTGGCGGCTCGCCGTTCCGGTGGTGATCGCCACCGATGCCGGTCCCCGCCGCGAGACGATCCGCCTGGAGGCTCCTTCGACGAAGGCCGGGTTGGTTGTCGCGGACCGGCCGCTGAGCGTGGCCGTCGACCCCGATTACGATGTGTTCCGCCGTCTGGCCCCGGAGGAGGCGCCGCCGATCCTCCGCGACGTGACCCTCGATCCCGCCGCGATTGCCGTGCTGCTCACCGAAACGGCCACCGCGGCGGAAGCCGCCCGCGCCGCCGCGGAAAGCCTGCTCGCCCCGGACGCCTCGGTTCACACCGCCCTGCCGACGGTTCACGATGCTGTGCCGATGCTGCTCATCGGTACCCGGGACCTTGTCGCTGCCGCCTCTGAGCGGCTGGCGCTTAAGCCGCCCGGCGAGTACCCCGCGGATGCCGGGTCGGGCCGGGCCTGGGCGGGACGGCTCCCTGGCGGCGCCGCGGTGCTGGTCATCGCCGCCGCCGACGCGGACGGACTGGCGATTGCCGGCCAGCGGCTGCGGCACTACCGGCGGGCCGGTTGGGTGGTCTTCGACGAAGGAAAAGTGGTCGATCACGGCACCTGGCCGGTCGCCGGCGGTCCGCTGACCCGGTCGCTGACGCCACAGCCGTGACCGGGCGGTCATGCCGGCCGGGGGGCAATTATGTTTTCAAGGACGGGCCTCGCAAAAACGTCGGTTGCATTGCCGGCGATCCTCGCCGATTCTTGGCGCTTGTGGGACCACCGCGCCGCTGCTTCCGCCTCGATTCATGACGGCCCCTGCAGCGTCGCCGGGTCGATCCGAAGGTCAGGATGTGATCGGTTTTCCGTTCGAACCAGCCGCACGCCGAGGCCGGAGCGCCGGGTCAGTGGTTGAAAGGCTTGCCATCGTCATTGTGATCACCGCGTTGCTCGCGGTTGGGGGAACGCTGCAGGCGCAGACGTCGTCGGTGAGTGCCACGATGATCACCACCGTCAACCGGGTGCTTGAATCCCAGAAGACGGGGGTGCCATCGAGCTGGAGCATTCCGGAGGCGGGGCTGAGCGGGAGTATCACGGTGACCCGGACCTATTACCGGGGCGACGGCACGCCGTGCCGGGAATACATCCGCACCATCGACTCGCGCGGCTCGACCCGCACCATCCGCGGCACCGGCTGCCGGATTGCTGCAGAGGTATGGACCCTGACGGAGGCACCGCCGGCGGCCGATGAGCCCCCTGCATCGGCCGTGTCCGAAGCTGCGCCGCCGTCGCCGGAAGCAGCGGCGCGCCGGGCGGCGGCGACACCGCCGTTCGTTCCGGCCCCGCCGGCCCGAAAGCCGACGCTGATCGCCGGGGTCATGCCGACGCCGTCCGTGGACTAGCCGGACAGCGTCCTCTGAAACCGCAGGGAACCCACGGAGCAGGACGGGATTGGCCCAGGTGACCGTGCCTCCACCGCTCCCGCAGGCTCGCGCCTCGCGGCGGAACGCCGGCGAGACCGCGGGTCCGCGCGGAGCGGCGCCCGCCCGGGTGTGGCGCCAGGGGGCGCACTCGGCAACGTCGCTGGCCTGGGACGAGGAACGCGGCGAGACCGTGGTCGTCAAGGCGCTGCCGCTTGCGGTGCCCGGCAAGAACGACGCTCCGGCCGGGCCGGCCCGCCGGTTCCAGCAGATCGGCCGGATTTTGAGCGGTCTCGACCATCCCGGACTGGTCCGCGTTCACCGCTGCGAGGAGCGCGACGGCCTGGCAATCTGGGTCATGGAGCAGATTGACGGTCTGCCCCTGGATGCGGAAGGCCCGCTGGCCGGATACCCGCCCGATGCAGCGCGGCTTCGCGCCCGGCTCGGCTGCCTGCTCGAAGCGCTGGCGGTTCTCCACGACGCCGGCCTGATCCACCGCGACCTGAAGCCGGCGAACATTCTTGTCTGCCGAGATGGCCGGCCGGTGCTGATCGATTTCGATGCCGCCATGGTAATCGGGGCGCCGGCGGACGGCGGCGAAAGCTCGCTCACCCCTGGCTTCGCCGCACCGGAACAATATGTCGACGGCGGCGCCGAGGGCCCGTGGACGGACCTTTACGGCCTGGGAGCCGTGGCCTGGTGGTTGGTCACCGGCGAGACGCCCCCCGATGCGCTGAGCCGCCTGCAAACCGACACCCTCCCCCCGGCGTCCGGTCTGTCCGGGACCCTGCCCGACCCGCCGCTGCTCGCCGGGATCGGCCGGGCCCTGTGCCTCGATCCCAACGAGCGTCCTCAGTCGGCACGGGAGTGGCTGGCCACGCTGGACCCGCTCCCCCGTCCGGCCCCGGAACGCGGCGCCGGCGGCTCTGCCCGGGCCGGCCCGATCGCCGACGACGGCCCGCCGACCATCCGGGTGCGGCGGCGGCCGGCGGTGTTCCCGGCCACGCTGCCGCCGGTCCCGGCGGCGGTGCCTGCGCCGGCAGCATCGCCGCGCCCCCGCGGCCGCCGGGCCGCAGCGTTTCTCGGTGTGCTGACGATTGCTGCCAGTGCCTGGGGCGGCGCGCTCGGCTGGGAGTATTATCTGACCGAGGTCAAGAGCGTCTGGGTCGTGGATGCGGCCGGGCGCGGTGACGTCCGGACCATCACTGAGGCCTTCGCCACCGCAAAATCCGGGGCCGTCATCAAGGTCCGGCCTGGAACCTACACCGAATCGCTGACCATGGACCGGGCCCGCGATCTGCAGGGGGAGGGTCCGCCGGACCGGATCATCCTGGCCCCGCCGCCAGGCCGCCCCTGCCTCGTCGCCCGGGCCCCCGCAGGCGCGGTCCGCGGCCTGACCCTCCGCTCCGACGCCGGGCCGCACGCCGATGATGGTGATCCCGTGCCGTGCATCCTGGCCCCGGGGGGTGCCCTCGAGGTGGCCGGAAACCGGATCGGGACGGCGGCCGGGGCGGGCCTCTTCGCCGCCGGCGATGCGGTCGTCCTCGCCCGCAACAACCGGATCGAGGCTGCCGGTCCGGCATTCGTCATCGCCGGCGAGGCCCGGGCCGAAATTACCGAAAACGACCTGGTCTCGGAGGCGCACAGCGGGATCGTCCTGCGCAGCGCCGGCGACGTCCGCATCGCCGGAAACCGGCTCGAGCGGACCGGAGCGGCCGGAATACTGATCGCCGGCGGCGAGCCCGAAGTTGTGGGCAACCGGATCGCCGGCAGCGCCCGCTCCGGGATCGAAATCCGCGACAGTGCCAGCCCGCAGGTCGGCGACAACATCATTCTCGGTGCCGGCGAGGCAGGGGTGTTTATCCATGGCGGCGCCAGCGGCACCATTTCCGGCAACACCGTTACCGGCAGCACCCTCTCCGGGATCGTCGTCGCCGGGGGCTCCCCGCAGATCCTCGGCAACCGCATCGAAGGCAGCGGCGAGCATGGCTTGTTCCTCCTCGCCGCTGCCGCCGGCCGGCTGGCCGCCAACACCATTGTCGGCAACGGCGGCTACGGCATCGCCCGGGCGGCGGCAAGCCCGATCGTCCTCGGCGAGAACACCCTCCGCGGCAACCGGGAGCCGCAGGTCGCCTCGGGGGAGATCCTGCTGCGCGACCGCCGTCTCCCGCCACCGGAGCGGGGGGCCGCACCCACAGACGACCCCGGGGTTCCGGACAGCGGAGACTGAGAGGATGCGAACCTTCATCATCGGCCGCTCCCGGTTCGCCGATATCGTCCTCGCGGACGCGTCGGTCTCCCGCCGCCATGCCGAGCTGGTCGTGACCGACGACGGCCGCCACCATCTCACCGATTGCCGCAGCGAGGGCGGAACATGGCGTCGCACGCCGGAGACCGGCAGCGATCCGGAGGCTCCGGACGGCTGGCAGCCACTCCGCCAGGCGTTCATTCGCGCCGACGAGCCGCTCCGCCTCGGCAGCTACCTCTGCTCCGCGGCCGCCCTGGTCCGGCAGCTTCCGCAGGGCCACGGAGACGGCAGCGGCGGCGGTAGCGGTACCGGCGGCGACGGGGGCGGCCGCTGGCGGCCGGGCCTCGACCGGCCCGGCGGCATCGGGCGCCTGGGCGGCCGGGTCGAGCGCGACCCGGCGACGGGCGAGATCATCCGCAAGCGGCTGTGACGATGACGCGGCTCGAAGACCGGACCTCGGCAGCACCCTCGCGGCTGGAGCCTGTCTCGGGCCGGGGATCCGGTCGGCTGCCGATGCGGTTGCTGATCGATGCCGGTGCCATCGCCGTGGCGGTGGCGGCGATCTGGCTGATGCAGACCCTCCTGCCCGAGACCATGGCGATCATTCTCCTGGACCGGAACCGCGAGATTTATCCGTTCACGGTCCAGAACGTGATGTGGATCGTCTTCGCGATCGGGTTCGGCGAGTTGCTCGTGCGGGTCCGCGATGCCGCCAAGGAAGGGGCGCAGCTGGCCCGCGGCTACCTCCCCGAAGACGAGCGGACGATGCTCCAGGGTCAGGAGCTGCGGGACATCTACGTCTCTGCCCGGACAGCCACCCGCCCGGGCGGCCAGGGGGAGGGCCGGTTTCTGCCGCGGCTGATCCAGCGGGTGGTGCTGCAGTTCCAGACCAGCCGGTCGATCGAGCAGGCCAACGCCCTGCTCAATTCCTCGCTGGAGCTCTACCTGCACGAGATCGACCTGCGCTACAGCATGGTGCGTTACGTGGTCTGGGTGATCCCGACGCTCGGCTTTATCGGCACGGTCATCGGCATTTCCCTGGCGCTGGCGTTTGCGGGCGAGGTGGATGTGCAGGACCCGAGCCTGCTCGCCGAACTCACCAAGCGCCTCGCCGTCGCCTTCAACACCACCCTGCTCGCGCTGCTGATGTCCGCGGTGCTGGTTCTTCTCCAGCATATCGTTCAGGCGCAGGAAGAAGGGGCGCTGAACCGCGCCGGCCAGTACTGTCTCGATAACCTCATCAACCGCCTCTACGAGGAGCGCTGACCGCCGTGCGCTCGAGCCGCGTCCGTGCCCTGGAAGTGCTGAGCATTTCGGCCCTCGACCTGTTCGCCTCGGCCCTCGGCATTTTCATCCTGATGGCCCTGTTCCTGTTTCCGTTCTATCTGAAGGAGCCGGCGGTCGAGGCGGCCCTCGATGCCGCAGAGGCCGAGTCAGCCGAGGCCATGGCATCGATGAGCGCAGCCCAGCAGCAGATGGTGGATGCCGAAACCCGCCGGGCCGAGGCTGAGGCCCGCCGCGAGCAGGCGCTCGCCGAACTGGCCGAGGCCGAGGAGGAGATGAAAGCCGCCGACGCGGCAGCCCGTATCGCCGCCGCCGCCCGCGCCCGGGCACCCGATGCCCAGCCGCGACCGCCGGCGCCGGCACCCCGCGAGGGCACGCTGACCATCGGTGATCTCGATCTGGTGTTTGTCATGGACGCCACCGGCAGCATGCGCGATGAGATCGCCGATATGCAGCGGACGATGCTGAGCATCATCCGGGTGCTGGAGCGGCTGGCGCCCTCTCTCCGGGTCGGCTTCGTTGCGTTCAAGGACCGCACCGATGAGTACATCACCCAGGGGTTCCCGCTCAGTCCGATGACCAGCGGCTATCGCCGCCAGCTTGAGGGCTTCGTCGGCACCCTCCGGGCCAAGGGCGGCGGCGACAACCCCGAACCGGTGGGCCGGGCGCTCGCCAGCGCCATCGGCATGGCCTGGCGACCGACGGCACTCGGCCGGATCATCGTCATCTCCGATGCCCCGGCCCACCTGGGCGACTGGCAGTCAACCTTCAACGCTGCCGCCAACTGGCGCATGGCGGTGCCGGGCGGCGGCCGGGACCGCCGCGTCTCGGCGATCTTCACCGGCCGGTCTATCGAGGGCGCGCAGTTCTATCAGATGCTGGCCGCCGCCGGCGGTGGTGAGGTCCTCACCCACCGCGGCGAGATCATGGAAAGCGTGCTGCTCTCGGTGCTGGATGGCGCCCGACTCCGGCGGAGCCGCGACGGATGAGCGGCAGCGGAGCGCAAGCGGTGGGGGGCCATCCCGAAAACCCGATGCCTGGGATGGGCGCCGCCGATCTGGAGGCGGGCTGGCGGCTGTCCGGGATCGCCGACGACGGCCGGGTGGTCTCCGTGCTGTTCGGCGAGACAGCCCTGCGCCGCGCCTACCCCGGGCTTACCCTGGGCCGGCATCCGGCCCTTTGCGACCTGGTTGTCGATGACCCGTCGATCTCCCGCCGTCATCTGCGGCTGTGTCGCGAGGGGGATGTGGTCCTCGCCGAGGACCTCAATTCGCTGAACGGAACTGCGGTCGAACACGAGGATCTCCGGCCCTTCGAGCCCGTGCCTGTCAGCGAGGGCCAGGTGCTGGTGGTCGGCGGGGTTGCCCTGACCCTGGAGCGTCTCGACGACGGCGAACGGCGAACCCGCGACGAGACCGGCGAGATCAGCCGAAGGCCGCGAACCGCCAGCGCGTCCGTTGACGACGAACCGGCTGGATCGACCGGGGAGCCCGCTGAACCGCGGTTCCAGGTGGCGACCACCTGGCGGCACGAGGCCGGACGGGCGCTGCTCCGCCTCGCCCTGACCGCGTCGACCCTCGGTCTCTACGGCTTCTGGGGCCGGACCCGGCAGCGCCGCCGCCTCTGGGGTGCGGTCCGGTTCGCCGGCACGCCGTTCGCCTACGACGGCACCGGCATGGACCTGCTCTGCGGTTTCCTCGGCGCCGCCGGGATCGCCATACCGGTCGCCGTGACGGTGTTCCTGACCGCGACGATCCTCGGCGAGACCCGGCCGGCGGCGGCCTTCGGCGTGATTGCGGCCGGCCTCGTCCTCGGGATCTTCGGGCTGCAAACCGCCCTCTACCGCAGTGCCCGCTACCGGATCACCCACACCCTCTGGCGGGGTGTGGCCTTTCGCCTCAGCGGCTCGGCGGCCGGCTACGGATTGAGGAGAACCGCCGGGCTGGTCGCCACCCTGGCAACGGCCGGGATCGCCTGTCCCTGGGTGCGGCTGGCCAGCCTGCGCGACCGGATCGGCCGGCTCGGCTTTGGAGACGGCGGCTTCCACACCGGCGCGAATGCCGCACCGCTGCTGCTCCCGTGGAGCCTTACGCTCGCGACCCTGGCGCTGCCGCTGCTTGCCTTCGCGGCCTTGAACACCGATGCGATCACTCAGGTCCTCGCCACCGCAGCGCCGCTCTCTACCGGTGCGGCGCCGGCGCCGCTGACCGCGCCCTGGCTCCCGGCCCTGGCCGGACTTGCCGCCCTCCCCTACGCCTGGTACCGGGCCGAGGAGTGGCGCGATGTCGTCAATCACCTCCGCTTCACCGGCGCTGATCCGGCCACCGGCGCTGCCCTTGCCCGCGCGGATGCCCGGACCGCCCCGGTGGTGGCGATCACCGCGGTCGGGCTGATCGCTGCGGCCGCCCTGACCACCGCTATGGTGCTGGCGGGAGTTCATGCATCCGTCACCGGTCCGTGGATCGCGGCGGCGGCCCCGCTTGAGGTGGTCCTTGTGTTTGCGGCCCTTGCCGGCGCCAGCGTCGTGATCGTCGTCGAGGTCTGGATCGATCCGGTGCTGCTTGCCCATCTCGCAGCGACCACCTCGTTCGACCGGACCGAACCCTTCACCGCCGCGGCGACCGCCGCCCGCGCCCACTTGGCGACCGCCGCACGCGCCCACCTGGCGGGCGGCGGCTGACCGGCAATGCGCCGCCCGAACCGCACCGTCTCGATCTTCACCCTCTCCGCGCTCGACGTGCTGGCGATGGCCACCGGTGTGTTTGTCCTGCTGGGCGTGATGCTGATGCCGTACTATCGCAAGACCTTCGATGCGGGCGCCGAGATGGAGGGTCTCCGCCTCGGGGTCACGGAGATGCAGGCGGAGATCGAGGTCGGCGAGCAGGCCGCCGCCGCGGCGATGCAGGCCGCCGCGGAGATGACCGCCGAGTCCGAGGAGATGGAGGCCGCCGCCGCCCGTCTCCGCGCCGCCGCCGCCGAGACCCGCGCCCGCGCCGCTGCCGGCAGCACCGGCCGGCGGGCCTCACCGCCACCCACCCCGCGGCCGAAGCAGGCGGATACCGCCGTCATCGAGCAGCTCGACCTGGTGTTCGTGATCGACGCCAGCGGCAGCATGAACGAGGTCCTGGCCGATCTCCGCCGGTCGCTGCGCGGCATTGTCCGGGTTCTGGAGCGGCTGATCCCCTCGCTGCGGATCGGCTTCGTCGCCTATCGCGACTATGATGTCGGCGACTGGGTCACCCACGACCTGCCGCTGCAGCCCACCTCCAGCCATCTCAAGCTGATCCTCAACTTTGCCGCCGGGCTGCGGCCGGCGACCGTCGGCGGCGGCACCGTGTCCGAGGCGGTCTATGCCGCCCTCGACCGGGCCACCCGGATGAACTTCCGGCCCGGCGCCAAGCAGACGCTGATCGTCATCGGCGACGCTGCTGCCCACCCTGGTGAACAGGCCCGGGCGCTGGCGCTGGCCGAAACCTTCCGGATGAGCGGCGATCACCGCTCGGTCTCGACGCTGTTTGTCACCACCCGGGCGTTTCTCCAGTTCGGACAGGGCGACCGGGCGTTCTTCGCCGAACTGGCGCAGGCTGGCGGCGGTGCGTTCAGTGACCACCGCGGCGAATTGATGGAAAGCGTGCTGATTTCCGTGCTGGAGGACTGAGAACGCCGGATTGTGACCCGGCTCGGGCGGGAATCGTCTCGTCATGATCCGGGTTTTCGGCCTATAGTCGGGGCCGCTCAGGCTTGGAAGGACCGCGAGCGCCTGCAAACCAGCGCAAATCAGTGGTCCGCTCACCGGGAGACGAGCATGATCCGTCCGATTGCCGCCGCCGCCCTGATCGCTGTCGCCCTCGCCGGCTGCGCCAACCCCTCGGCGACCACCTACACCCGCCAGGACGTGGGGCGGGTGATGGAGTCGACCCCGGGCACGGTGGTCAAGGCGCGCACCGTCGAGATCGCCGGGGAGAGCTCAGGCCTCGGCGCTGCCGCCACCGGCATTGCCGCCGGCACGATCGGCGCCTCGACGATCGGCTCGGGCAGCGGCTCGGTGGTCGCCGGCGCCCTGCTTGGCCTGGTGGGCGTTGTGGTCGGAACGATTGCCGAGGAAATGCTGACCAGCCGCACCGGCGTCGAATACACGGTCGAAACGGCGGACGGCCGGATGCTGACGGTCATTCAGAACGCGGAAGACGGCGAACCGCTGCCGCCGGGAACACCGGTGCAGGTCCAGTTCGGCGGCCAGTATACCCGGGTGATCCCCGATGCTCCCGCCGCCGGGCCGGTGACCACCGCGCCGGAGGCGCCGCCTCCCGCCGCAGCCGCGCCAGCACCGGGGGAGCGCGCGCCCGGCACCGGGGCGCCCGCATCGGGCGGCCGCGACTGGGTCAATCCCGACGAGGTGGGCAGCCGACCCTCGACCCGCGGACCATCGTCCGCCGGTGGTCCCGACCCGGCGCCGTCCGGCGGCGGCGCAACGACAGACAGCACCCGCGCGCTCAACATCGACCAGTTGCGCGGGCGAAGCGTCGAGCCGGACGGGACGGGCGCGGCCCCCCGGTATTGACCGGAACCTTGCCGGGCCGTCTCAAAGCGCCGCTAGCCATTCCCCCTTATCAACTGGGCGTTGCGCCGCACCCTCGGCGAAGTCTCTGATTCTGCACAAGCGTCCCGCGTGTTCTGCACAACCGTCCCGCGTGTTCTGCAAACCTGTCCCGCGTGTGGTCTCGAGCCAGAAATATGGCGTTCGCGTGGCATGCCCGTATGGAATTACCCAAACAGGGTTGTAAAAAATTCTGACACCTCGGTGTTCCGGGTCGTTAAGCTAAGCTGTTGACGAGCCGTCATTTTTTGGCGAGGTGAAAAAAAACAGGGTTTTCCGCGCATTGCGGTGTAAAAAATCTTTACAGTCTTGCCCGGATCGCTGCCCTCACATCCCGACGGTCGCCGCGTAAGGCTCTGAAAACGGCTATTTTTGCTGATTTGGTACAGCTTTTGCGAAGCACGGGCCTCTGCGGGTCTGTCCGGCGCGCCTGTGCGTACCGCCGGGCTTGGGGTATCGGCCTGGCGGCGGCGGGCTCGGCACAAGCCGTCCCTCGGGAAAACAACTGGATAGGAGTGCACAACCATGTTCAGCAAAGCTGCACTGTTTGTTGCCGGGACAGTACTGCTTCTAGGCACCGCGAGCGCCGGGGCGCAGACCCAGCCGGTCTCGATTTTGGAACTGCAAAACACAAATGGAACGCTGACGGACCGCGATAAAATCTTCTCAACATTCTTCTGCAACGAACCAGATCCCGCAAATCTTTGTGACTCGATTTTCGTGACGACCCTTGAAGCGCTCGGATCCGATAGGATTGGTCTGCAGTTCAGCTTCGATCCGGTCGTGCTGGACAATACGCCCAACAGCTTTGACGATGCGACGATTTTCTATTCTGTTCAATCGACCGGGACACCGATCATCGCTGTTGGCCTATCGACCGATGCGACGGTGACCGGCACCGGCACCTTCGAGGTTACGGAAGACGTGTTTGTAGACGAGACTTTTGGAACTCAGCTCGGTCAGGCTCGCGTTACCGAGGACGACAATCCGCCAGAGACCCTGATCGAATTGTCTGCCCCCTCGCAAACACTCTTCATTCAAAAAGACTTCAACTACGCTGTTGGAGGCAATGGCGAGGTTGCGGTCACGGTCATCACCCAGGATTTTGTACAAGCGATCCCGCTTCCGGCATCAGCGGTCGGGTTCCTGATCGGCCTTGGAGCGCTTGGAACGCTGGCAAACCGCAAGCGGTAAAGGATATCATTGAAGCGAGCAGCGAATTGATTTCGTCGTCCACTTTGGTGTGTTGAGAGCAGCACGCAGGATTAAGAAGACAATGAGACGCAAAAGCGGCACTCGGTTCTGGCGGCAAGGGCCTGGGCAAGACACAGGCTGTTAACAAACAATGCCGGTTATCTTTCGGGGCGAAACCAGGGGTCTCATAACACATGGGCACCCTGATTGTAATTGAGGGCGCCGGCAAGCCAAGCCTTTTGGCGGATCCGGTGTACGGACGAGCGGACCGCTTCAATCACTCGAAATGGAGGTCGTCGTGGCTGTTGCAGATACGATCATTATCGACAACGGGGTGATTTTTGAGTTTATCTCTTGCGAGGCCGTTTCTGGTGGGGACCGGACCACGTTTTGTGACGTGACCCCGGTTGCCGTGCCGGTGCCACCACCTTTGCGGCCGAACCCGCCCGCTGGCTTCAATATCTCCGGCTTCTCGATTGCTGAGAACGCGTCTGAACCGATTATCGTCAATTATGATTACACGGCCGCGGCTCTCCCACCGGGCGAAACCGGTTCCATTGACGGACTGGTCATCTACGGCCTTCGCACGTTTTGGAATGCGGGCGCCGACGCCGACGATGTGGTCAGCCTCGACACCACCGTATCGGTCGGCGGAAACCCGGTTGCCCAATTCGGGTTGACGGGAACCTCCCCGACCGCGAACATTATTTTCGATCAGGCTTACGGCTCCGCTGAGGGGCTACGTTTCGAAAACACACTGACGGCTCAGGGCGATAATGTCACTCTGAGCGCAATTAATGCCATTTTCAAAACAGCCGGGATCGATCTTGAGAAACTGACCAATGGCGAAGATGCCGACGATCCCACCGGGCCGCTGCTCGACGTGGGCAGCATCGCTACTTTCACCTACCTCGTTACCAATACCGGAGATTCGGACCTCTCGAACGTCGTTGTGATTGATGACGCCGGCACTCCTGGCGACACCTCTGACGATTTCACACCGGCGTTTGTCGGCGGCGACACCGACAACGACAACATTCTCGATCTCGATGAGGTCTGGGAATACCAGGCGGCACGGATCGTAACGGCCGGCCAGTACACGAACATTGCGACGGTCACCGCCAACCCGGTCGATCCGGACGGCGGCGACGTCCCCGACACGGTGATCGTCACCGACGCGGATCCGTCCAACCACTTCGGCGTGCTGCCCGAGATCGAACTGAAGAAGTTCGTGCGGATCGAGCAGGCTGACGGCACGGCCGGTCCGGACTTCGACGCCAACGAGCCGCCGTTCCCGGAAGGAACGATCGACGAAGACACCGCCGTCTTCACCTACCTGGTGAGCAATCCCGGCAGCACGGCCCTCGATCTCCGCGACGGCCAGGGCGGGTTCCGGCTGATCGACGACAACGCCACCCCCGCTGACTCCTCCGACGACTTCACCCCCACCTTCGTGGGCGGTGACACCGACGGTGACAGCCTGCTCGACATCAACGAGGTCTGGGAGTTCACCGCCTCCGAGCCCGTCGTCGGCGATGACACCACCGATGCCGGCGAGGCCGTGCAGCGGACCAACACCGCCGAGGTCACCGGCACGCCGGTCGACGACGCCGGCAACCCGCTCGGCCTTGCGGACGTTGAGGACGACGATCCCGCAACCTACGTGGCTGTCCCCGGCATCGTCGTGGAAGACGTGGCCAGCCTCGGCGACGTCGTGTTCTTCGACGATAATGCCAATGGCATTCAGGAGGCCGGCGAGGCCGGCGCCGACGGCGTCACCGTGATCCTCACCGGCGGCGGCGCCGACGGGGTGATCGGCACCAGCGACGACACCACCGCAACCACCACCACCGACGCCGCCGGCAAGTATCGGTTCGACGGCCTCAATCCGGGCGAGGAATACAAGGTCACCTTCGACCCGACCAGCCTGCCCGCCGGCTTCGTGTTCACCCGCCAGAACGCCGGCAGCAACGACGCCCTCGACTCGGACGCGAGCCCGCTCACCGGCATGACCCAGATCGTCACGCTGGCCCCGGGCGAGTTCAACGACACCCTCGATGCCGGCCTGCACGAGTGCATCGTCTACCTGGACTTCGAGACCGATGCCGAGGGCAATGCCCTCCGCGCCGGCGACCTGGTCGGCCGCGCCTTCGGTGACTTTGGGATCACCATCTCCACGGTCGGCGGCTTCGGTCCGATGATCTTCGACAGCCGCAAACCGACCGGCGGCGATTCGGACCTGGGAACCGCCAACAGCGACTTCGGCGGGCCCGGCGTCGGCAGCGGCGGCGAGGCCGGCACCCTCGGCGAGAACGACGTGGAACTCGGCAACGTCCTCATCATCTCCGAGGACGGCAACAGCAGCGATCCGGACGACAAGGGCAACGGCGGCACCATCGTCCTGGAGTTCTCCACCCTCTACAGCGTCGGCTTCCTGGACATCCTCGACCAGGAGGAAGGCGGCGAGGTCCGCACCTACGACCCATTCGGCAACCTCACCTCGACGACGCCGCTCGCCCGGCTCGGCGACAACAGCTACCAGCGGGCGTTCATCAGCGAGACCAATGTTGGCCGGATGGAGGTGGAGTTCTTCGGCAGCGGCGCCCTCGACCACATCTGCCTTGCCCCTCTCCCGGTCGCGGCCCTTGGTGACTTGGTGTTCGAAGACCGGAACGCCGACGGCCTGCAGGATGACGGCGAGGCCGGCATCGCCGGTGCCACCGTCAAGCTGCTGGATCCCGACGGGACGGTCCTGGACACCACCACGACCGATGCCGACGGCTTCTATCTCTTCGATAACCTCCCGCCCGGCGACTACCAAGTGATGTTCGTCACGCCGGACGGCTTTGACGGGGTAAGCCCAGCCGGCCAGGGCAGTGATCCCAACCTGGACAGCAACGGCCCGATGTCAGGCGTCGTCACGCTGGAGGCCGGCGAAGTTGACCGCTCCATCGATGCCGGGTTCTTCAAGCTCGCCGGCCTCGGTGACTTCGTCTTCGCAGATGTCGACCAGGACGGCCTCCAGGGGCCGGGTGAGGCCGGGATCGCCGGTGCGACAGTCAAGCTCCTGTCTGCCGGCGGCGATGAACTGGCGACGACCACCACCAATGCCGACGGCTTCTACAGCTTCACCGGCCTGACCCCGGGCGATTACAAGGTGATGTTCGTTCAGCCGGACGGCTTCGACGGCATCAGCCCGGTCAACGCCGGTGATGATACCCGCGACTCCGACGCCGATCCCGCGACCCTGATGACCGGGATCATCAGCCTCGGCTCCGGCGAATTCAACCCGACAATCGATGCCGGGTTCTTCCAGACCGCCGGACCGGTTTGCGAGATCTTCCTCGATTTCGAAGCTGATGCCGGCGGCAATCCGCTGGTCGCCGGGGATGTCATCAACACCGCCTTCAACGGCGTCGGGGTCACGATCTCGGCGTTCTTCCCGAACGGCAACGCCGCCCTGCCGATGATCTTCGACACCAACAATCCGACCGGCGGCGACACCGACCTTGCCTCCACTGAGCGGAACAACGTCCTGATCATCTCCGAAGACGGCGATTCAAATGATCCGGACGACAACGGCAACGGCGGCACCGTCGTCCTCGACTTCAACGCCCCGCTGACGGTCTCCGAACTGGTGATCCAGGACCTTGAAAGGGATCAGACCGATGCGATCCGCGCTTACGACGCCGATGGCAATCTGATCAAATCCCTCTCGCTCGCGGGCCTGGGCGATGGCAGCGAGCAGACGGTGGTGATCGACGCCAGCAACGTGTCTCAGCTGGTTATCGAAAGCGACACGAGCTTCGCCATCGACGACATCTGCCTCACCGAAACCATCACCGCCGTCGACATCGAGAAGTTCGTCAAAGCGGTCGCAGCGGTCTGCATGCCCGAAGAGGTCCACATCGCCTACGACTTCGAAGGCGGGCCGCAGGGCTTTGCCTACGCCGACGATCTGTTCCGGAAAACCAGCAAGCCGTACTACGCCAGCGGTGACCACGGGGACTACGGGACCGACGGTAGCGAGGGGCTCAGCGTTTACCTGGGCGGCAAGAACAACCACGATATTTACGGTATGTCCGGCGGCTGGACCCGGACGCTTGTCCTGGAACAGGCCGCCGACGTGGAGATCAGCTTCGATTACCGGATCTGGTCGGATCACAGCATCGACCACGGCGAATGGGTCGAGGCACTGTTCTCGGTCAACAGCGAACTGATCGGCGACAACGGCAAAGACTATCTCGCCCGGGTGGAAGGCGGCGGCGATATCGAATACCGGACCTTCAGCGAAACGGTTTCGCTGGAGGCCGGGACCCATGAGATTGCACTCGGCGGCTCCTTCAACAGGAAAACCACCGCCAGTGAGGTGGGCATTTTAAAATTCGACAATCTGGCCATCAACTACAGCACCTGCACCGGCCCGGTCGCCTGTGAGACGGTCTCCCTCGACTATACGTTTGACCACGACGCTGAAACTTTCCACTACATCGATGACGCCTTCCTCGCCACGCACGAACCCCACTACGCCCACGGCTTCTACAGTGACAGTCTGGAGGCCCTGGTTGTCGAACTGGGCGGCGTCGACAACCACGACATCCATGACATGTCGGGTGCCTGGCAGCAGACCCTGACGCTTGATCAGGCGACCGAAGTGGCCGTCAGCTTCGACTACAAGCTCTGGCAGGACCATGAGTTCGAGGACGACGAAAGCGTCGAAGCCCTGTTCGCCGTGAATGGCGGCCTGGTTGGTGACGGTGGTGACCGTTATCTGGCCAAACTTTCAGGCGGCGGCGACACCGGCTGGCAGACCTTCACCACAACCCTGTCCCTCGACGCCGGCGAGACCCTCTTCGACTTCGGCGGATACCTCGACCAGAAGACCTATTCGAACGAGACCGCCTACGTGAAGTTCGACAACATCCGTTTTGAGTACGCGGACTGCAGCACCGCTGGCGTTTGTGAAACCGTCACGGTCGGCTACACCTTCGATGCTGATGATGAAGGCTTCCACTACATCGATGACGCCTTCCTCGCCACGCACGAACCCCACTACGCCCACGGCTTCTACAGTGACAGTCTGGAGGCCCTGGTTGTCGAACTGGGCGGCGTCGACAACCACGACATCCATGACATGTCGGGTGCCTGGCAGCAGACCCTGACGCTTGATCAGGCGACCGAAGTGGCCGTCAGCTTCGACTACAAGCTCTGGCAGGACCATGAGTTCGAGGACGACGAAAGCGTCGAAGCCCTGTTCGCCGTGAATGGCGGCCTGGTTGGTGACGGTGGTGACCGTTATCTGGCCAAACTTTCAGGCGGCGGCGACACCGGCTGGCAGACCTTCACCACAACCCTGTCCCTCGACGCCGGCGAGACCCTCTTCGACTTCGGCGGATACCTCGACCAGAAGACCTATTCGAACGAGACCGCCTACGTGAAGTTCGACAACATCCGTTTTGAGTACGCGGTTTGCACCGACGGCCATCCGGGTGATCTTGGAGCCGATGCCGATACCCCGGCCAAGGCTCTCGAAGTGACCGAAGGCGATGAACTGGTGTTCAGCTATGTCGTCACCAACACCGGCCACGAAACGCTGAGCGGGGTTGCCGTCGACGACGACGTCCTCACCGGTTCGGTCGAGGCTATCGTGGACGTTGCGGGCTTCAATGTCGGCGATGCCAATGCCAACAACTGGCTCGAACCGGGTGAGGAATGGCTCTATTCCGCGACCGGCACCGCGGGGCTCGGCCTCAACACCAACATCGGCAGCGTCACGGCAACCGGCATTCTCTCCGGCATGTCGGTGACTGACGAAGACGCGGCCGTGTACGACGGTCTTCTCGCCTGATCCTGGGCGCCATGGCCGGCAGGCTCTCAGCCGGGGCGGGACGTCCCGCTCAGGCTTTTTCGTGGTCAGGCTTTTTTGTGGCCGACCCCTGGTCGTCGGGAAGGGACTTCCAGGTTCGCTGGCATTGCCGTCTGGGGTTGCTGCGAGATGCGGCCAGAGCGATCCGTCCTCATGACCAGTGGATTGGCCAATCCGGCCCGATGACCCATCCGCATCCGGCCCAGGGCAGCGATACGCCGAAACGGAAGACCCGCCGCCGGGCCCTTTCCGGTCCGTAGGCTTTAAAGCGAAGCGCGGACTTGAGTCCGGGCTCAGCGGCCGATGCCAGCCACTCTCGGGTCATCCGTCTCGGCCGGCCCGGCCGCGGCGGTTATCGCGGCGGAGGCAAGACCGCCGACTGCGCCGGCAAGCGTTTCGCGCATCATTTTCTGACCGACGTTCTTCTCCATGCCGCTGAACGCCCCGGCGACCCGGTCCGTGTAGGTGCGGCCGATCTGGACGATCAGTGTGCCTCGATTTGACGGCACCGCCAGCGTCAGGTTCTGCATGCTGTTGTAGGTGTGGGAGACAAAGAATTGTCGCTGCACCATCACCAGGTGCTGCGGTGAGCCATCGACGACCTCGTGGGTCAGCACCACGGCGCTGCGGCCGTGGATCGTCGGGCGTGACCACGTGAACCGGTGATCCACCGAGTTCACCGCCAGGGGCGCACCGCGCAAGGCCGCCACCACCGGATGCAGTTGCCCCCGAAGCAGTGGTTCGCTGGCCGCCAATGCAGCGTTCAGCTCGCGCGCCGGCGACGCATCGCCAACCCGGCGCGCATACGGTGGGATGCCCGCGAGACCCCGGCTGGCGTAGGCATCCATCCGCGCTTTCAGAACATCCCGGTAGGCTGCGGCCAGGTCCGCACCGCTCAGGCCGCCCAGGCGCCGGCGTTCGTCCAAGGAGAGATTGATGTCGTCCCCCGGCTTGCCGTCGAGATGCTGACGGAGACGCTCGAGCTCCGCACCGCTGAAGGCGACGCCCTGCCAGTCGGCGGCGTTGACCGGCACCTGCACCGCTGTCCCGGAAGACGCCCGGCGCGCCGGCGTCCGCGCATTGCCCATAAGGATCTGCCGGACCGCTGCGACCGGCGCCGGCGTCCAGGCAGCCGCCATCGCTGCCAGTTCGGTGTCGAGCTGACGGTCCAGATCGCGGCTGATGACCTTGCCTTCCTCGACGGCCACCTGCTCGCCGAGTGTCAGGCCGAGGGTGCTCATCAGCCGTGTGGCGGAGAGCGGCGCCACCTCGCCGGCCGGTGCGATCGCCGGCGCCGTGAACAGCAGCGCCACAGACGTCAGCAAACCAAACGCCCAGGTTCTCAGCATCAAGACTGCCTCCATCCTTGCGGCCGGGCTCCTGCCCGCCGAGCCAATGGCACGGGCGTCATGGCGACCAGCCACCGGCTCCCGGGTCACAACCGGGCTGGCCGGCCGCGGCTCCTGACAGGGATGACGCCCTCGGACGGACTTCTCTTCGCATGCCTACCTTGCCAATGTGTTCACGACCGAAGCAACCCCTGGACCGGGTAAATCGTTCCTGGCAGGGTTAATCCCGCTGCCGCAATTCAGCGTTGCCACGGTCAACCCACGCTGCGTCCGATCACCGCTCCCGGCGCGCGGGCGCGAGAGCCAGGAGGCTTGCCATGTCCGCTTGTTCCCGCTTCCTTGCAGCCGTTCTGACGGTTGCCGGCGTGTTCACTGCGCCCGCCGCCCTCCCCGAGGAAATAGGTGCTGTCAGCACGGTGTGGAAGATGCTCGGTCCGAACCACAAGATCGTCGTTGAGGTTTTCGATGATCCCGATGTTCCCAACGTCTCGTGCTGGGTCAGCCGTCCCAAGACCGGTGGGTTGTCGGGTGCCGTGGGTCTCGCCGAGGACCCGTCATATGGGTCGATCGCCTGCCGCCAGCGGGGGCCGGTGGTGATCGCCGGAGATTTGCGCGAGCAGCTCATCGAAGAAACCGAGGACGGCGGCGAGAAGGTCTTCAAGGAACGCACTTCGCCGATCTTTAAAACCATCCAGGTGACCCGGATGTATGACGCCAAGCGCAACACCCTGGTCTACCTGATCTGGTCCGACAAGCTGGTTGAAGGCAGCCCGAAGAACGCGATTTCAGTCGTCGCCATCCAGCCCTGGGGCTCGTCCTCCTGACCGGCGGCGCCGGCGCCCTGGCTGCCCGGCCGGTCAGCCAAGATATCGGGCGAAGAATTCGAGCGTCCTCTCCAGCGCCAGCGCCGCCGCCTCCGGGTTGTAATCGGCGCGGCAGTCACAATTGAAGCCATGCCCCGCACCCGGATAAACGTGGACGGGAATATCGGGGTAAGCGGCGCGGATCTTTTCCACATCCTCGGGGGGGATCGACGCATCATCGGCGCCAAAGTGCATCAGCACCGGCCCGCGGGGCGCTTGCTCGAGCATCGCGGCAATGTGGCGGCCATAGTAGCAGACAGCGCAGTCGAGACCGAGCCGGCTGGCCGCTACCCACGTCCACGAAGCACCCCAGCAATAGCCCACGGCGCCGACTTTACCGGCCGGGGACAGGGCCGCCGCCGCGGCCGCAATGTCCTGCGCCGGCCAGTCCCAGCCGATCGCCGATGCCAGTTCGCGGCCTTCGGCGATGCCCTCGGGCGTGTAATCCAGCTCGACCCCGGCGCGGACCCGGTCGAACAGCGCCGGCGCCAAGCTCTCATATCCGACGGCGGCGAACCGGTCGGCCACGTCGCGGATGTGGGCGTTCACCCCGAACACCTCCTGGATGACCACCAGCCCCGCCTTCCGCGGGCCTGCCGGCCCCGCCCGATAGGCGCTGAACGAGTGGCCGTCGGACGCGGTCAATCGAAGCTGTTCGCCCATCCTGCCTCCTTCCCGCTATTCAGTCAGGCCCGCCGGACACGGGCACAGACTCGCGCGCTTGCGCCCGCTACTATGCCGCAAACGGCCACGCCGGTCGATGGCGCGGTCGCCCGAACAAGTGGTGCGGGAGCGAGGGCGATGACCCCGGCGAAGACCAATGCCGACAGCGGGCCGGAGCATCCGCCGGATCTTCAGCGGCTGCTCGAGGTGTTCGGAGAGATCCCCCATGGCCGCGCGCTCGGCATGACCGTGGTCGAACTGCGCGCCGGCCACGCCCTGACCCGGATGGCCTATGCCGAACAGCTGGTCGGCAATCCGGTCACCGGCGTGCTCCACGGCGGCGTGGTCACGGCCTTCCTCGACACCTCCTGCGGACTGGCGGTGATGGCCAGCATCGGCGATGACACCCCACCGGCGACCCTGGACCTGCGCATCGACTACCTGCGCCCGGCAACGCCGCACCAGGACCTGTATGCGTCGGCGGAATGCTACAAGGTGACCGAGCACGTTGCCTTCGTCCGTGGCCTCGCCTACCAGGATACATTCCGCAACCCGGTGGCCACGTGTGCCGGGGCGTTCATGGTCAACCGCCTGCCGGCGGCGCCGGCAGCCTCCACCTCCCCGCGATGATCGAGCGGGCGATCGAGGCGCTGCGCCGGGCCGGGGACTTCGCGGCGATCAACGACCTCATTCCCTATGCACGCACCGTCGGTCTCGAGGTGATCCGTGACGAGGATGGTCTGCTCACCATCCTTCGGTTCCGCGAGAGCAACATCGGCAACTACGTGATGCGCTCGATCCATGGCGGGGTCGTTGGCGGCCTTCTCGAACATGCGGCGATCCTGCATCTGGTCGCCGATGCCGGGTTGGACGTGGTGCCGCGGATCATCAACCTGTCGATCGACTACCTGCGGCCGTGCGGCCCCGCCGACATCTTCGCCCGCGGTGAAGTGATCAAGCAGGGCCGCCGGGTTGCCAACGTCCGGGTCCGGGCGTGGCAATCCGCTCCCGACAAGCCGGTGGCGGCGGCCCACGCCCACTTCCTGCTTGCCTGACAGCATGCCGGCTGCCCGAGTGGCCCTGGTTGCCCTGTGCCTGATCGTGCTGACCGGCTATACGCCACCGATCGGGGCCGGGCGGGCCGCTGCCGGCTGTGCATCCGGCGCAGTGCGCAGGATTGCAGACGCCGGGCCGGATGGCGACGATGGCGCGAAGTCCGCGACGCTCGCCCGGATCAACCGCGCCAGCGACCTCGCCGCCGAAGCCGCCCGCGAGCAAGCGTCGCTGCCGCTGCCGGCCGGGCCCGACCGGGCCGCCGGCGAAGCCTATATCGCCAGCCTGATGCAGCCGGACAGCGCCGACCGTGCCCGGTATTGCGGTTCCACCGACCCCGGCAGGACGGCCTTTGCGCTGGCCAGCCATTACCGCTTCGGGTGGGCCCCCGTCCCCCTTGACCGGCGCCGGGCATGGCTGTGGTACGCGGTGGCGATCGATGCCGGAGACGCGTTTGCTGTGCGGGAGCGAGCGGAGATCGAGACGGCGATGACCGGCATGGAACGAGCCGAAGCCGGATGGATGCTTGCCGCCTGGCAGGCGGCGCCGGTCCGCTGCGGGTCCGCCGTTCCGCTCAGACGTTGAAGCGGAACAACAGGATGTCGCCGTCCTGCACCACGTAATCGCGGCCTTCCGAGCGCATCTTGCCGGCATCCCGGCAGGCCTGCTCGCCGCCGAGGGCGATGTAATCCTCGCAGGCAATGGTCTCGGCGCGGATGAAGCCGCGCTCGAAGTCCGAGTGGATACAACCGGCAGCCTGCGGCGCCCGGCTGCCTGCCGGGACCGTCCAGGCCCGGCTCTCCTTCGGCCCCGCGGTGAAGAACGTCAACAGCCCGAGCAGCTTGTAGCCTGCGGTGATGACCCGCGCGAGCCCGGTCTCGCTGAGGCCCAGATCGTTGAGGAAGGCCGCCCGCTCTTCGGGATCGGCAATCTCCGCCAGTTCGGCTTCGATCGCAGCCGACACGGCGACCACCTCCGCCCGTTCCGCGGCCGCCCGTTCCGCCACCTTCGCCGACCAGGCGTTGCCCCCGGCTGCCGAGCCCTCGTCGACGTTGCAGACGTAAAGCAGCGGCTTGGCGGTGAGCAGCTGCAGCAACCGAACCCGCTCCCGCTCCCCGGCCCCGAATGGCACCGCCCGGGCCGGCCGGCCCTCGCGCAACGCCTCGAGGATCGGCTCGATGACCGTGAGCGCCTCCCTGGCCTCCTTCTCGCCGCCGCGGGCCTTTTTGACCAGGGCCGCCTGACGCTTCTCCAGGCTCTCCAGATCGGCCAGCATCAGCTCGGTTTCGACCACGTCGGCATCCCGCAGCGGATCGACGGACCCGGAGACGTGATGGACGTCGTCATCTTCGAAGCAGCGGAGCACGTGAAGGACCGCATCCACCTCGCGGATGTTGGCCAGGAACTTGTTGCCAAGGCCTTCGCCCTTGCTGGCGCCGGCGACAAGCCCGGCGATATCCACGAACTCCAGGTGGGTCGGCACCACTTTCGCTGACCTGGCGATGGCGGCAATGCGATCGAGCCTTGGATCGGGCACCGGCACCCGGCCGACGTTGGGCTCGATGGTGGTGAACGGAAAGTTGCCGGCCTCGGCCGCCGCGGAGGCGGTCAGCGCGTTGAACAGCGAGGATTTGCCGACGTTCGGCAGCCCGACGATGCCGCAGTTGAAGCCCAATGCCTTAGGGTCCTTCCCCGCCGCCGGACGGCGCCGGGCTGTCGGAACCCGCAGGCCGGGCCGGTTTCGCCGGCGCTACGGCAAGGGCCACCCGGCTCATGAAGCCGGCATCATCGCCGGCAATCAGCACGCCGAAATTCCCGGCGACCGCCTCCAGCAGCGGCTCCAGCCAGGCCTCGTCGGCTTTGGCGAAGTCCTTGAGCACATGGCCGATCACCCGGTCCTTGTCGCCCGGGTGGCCAACCCCGAGGCGCACCCGCCGGAAGTCCGCGCCGATGTGGGCGGCAATGTTGCGAATGCCGTTGTGGCCGGCATGGCCGCCGCCGCGCTTGACCCGGAGTTTGCCGGCGGCGAGGTCCAGCTCGTCATGCAGGACGGTCACCGCCTCCACCCCCAGACGGAAGAAGCGCACGGCCTGGGCCACCGACCGGCCGGACTCATTCATGTACGTCATTGGCTTGAGCAGCATCACCCGCGTGCCGGCAATCATTCCCTCGGCCGCCAAGCCCTGAAAACGGGACCGGAACGCCGGAAAGCCGTGCCGCCCCGCCAGCGCATCGGCGGCCATGAAGCCGATGTTGTGGCGGTTGCGGGCGTATCCTGGTCCCGGATTACCGAGACCGACCACCAGCTGCAGCGCCGTCACCACGATCCGGCCCGGGGATCAGCGTGCTCCCTCCGGCTCAGGCCTCAGCCGCCTCGCCTTCGCCCTCGGCCGGGCCTTTGGCACCGCCGGACGGCGGCGCGATGGTGACCACGGTGTCTTCCGGGTCCACATTGCCGAGCGCGGCGCCTTCGGGCAGGCTGATCTCCTTGGCATGCACCGATGCGCCGATCTCCAGGCCGGACAGATCGACGGCGATCTCCTCCGGCATCGCATCGGCCCGGGCAACGATGTCGAGGCTGTGCAGCGCGATGTTGACGATCCCGCCCTTGGCGATGCCGGGAGAGGCCGCTTCGTTCACACACCGCACGTCGACCTCCACATGCACGCGGCTGCGCCGGCTGACCCGCATGAAATCCACGTGGTGGGGCTTACCGGTGATCAGGTCCCGCTGCACCTCGCGGGCAAGAACCCGGTGCTTGCTGCCGTCCACTTCGATCTCGAAGATGTGCGAATAGAAGCCATGGCGGTTCGCCTGCTTCTCGATCTCCACCGGATCGAGGGAAATCGCCAGGGGCTCGGCGCCGGCGCCGTATATGATCCCGGGAATTCGGCCTTCGCGCCGGGTGACGCGGGCACCACCTTTTCCGGTTTGCAGCCGGGGGGTGCCAAGCAGGGGAATGATTTCGCTCACGGTTCGTACCTCCTCATTTTCCGCCGGGTCTCCGGGGCCGGCGGACCGCGGTTCTACGCGGGCTCGGTGATGTCAGTCGAACAGGCTGGAGACCGAGGTCTCCTCGCTGATCCGCCGCATCGCTTCGGCAACCAGCGGCGAGATCGTGAGCTGTTCGATATTGTTGGAAATGCGTACTGCCTCGGTCGCCGGAATGCTGTCGGTAATCACCAGCTTCTGCATGGGCGAGGCGGCGACCCTGGCAACCGCGCCGCCGGACAGCACGCCGTGGGTGACGTAGGATGAAACGGTCCGGGCGCCATGGTCCATCAGGGCGCGGGCGGCATTGCAGAGGGTTCCAGCGGAGTCGACGATATCGTCGATCAGGATGCAGGTCCGGTCGCGCACATCGCCGATGATATTCATCACCTCCGAGACGCCGGCGCGTTCGCGGCGCTTATCGATGATTGCCAGGTCGGCGTTCAGGCGGCTGGCAATGTTGCGGGCACGGACGACGCCGCCAACATCGGGCGAGACGATCATCACGTCATCGTCGGGGAACTGGGCGCGGATATCCTTGGCGAACTCCGGGGCGGCGAACAGGTTGTCCACCGGAATGTCGAAGAACCCCTGGATCTGTCCGGCATGGAGATCGATGGTCAGCACCCGGTCGGCGCCGGCGACGGTGATCAGGTTGGCGACCAACTTGGCGGAGATCGGGGTGCGCGGGCCGGACTTACGGTCCTGGCGGGCGTAACCGAAATAGGGCATCACCGCGGTGATCCGCCGCGCCGAACCGCGCCTGAGAGCATCCAGGGTGACGAGCAGTTCCATCAGGTTGTCGTTGGCCGGATAGCACGTCGACTGGATGACGAAGACGTCCTCGCCGCGGACGTTCTCCTGGATCTCGACAAACACCTCGAGATCGGGAAAGCGGCGGATGCTGGCGCGCGTCACCGGCAGCTTGAGATATGCGGCGATGGCGTCGGCAAGCGCACGGTTGCTGTTGCACGCCACCAGTTTCATGCGGTCCATTTCCCCATAGCCACCGACGCGGCCTGCCGAAGCCCTGTTTCCGGAAATGCCGGAGCGACCGCCGTTCACCAAGCCCGGGGGTCGGCGCCGCTCACTGCCCAAGGATAACTGACAGCCGCAGCGCCCTCGCGCCACAGGCCATCCTTTCGCCGGACTGTAACAATCGCGCCGCCCGTTTGCAACGGAGCGCTCAGCCGCTGAGGCCGAGCATGCAGGTCGCGAGCATTGCGACAATCGAAAATAAAATCAGGTAGATGATATAGGGCATCCCGGCACCTGTCGGGCTTGTCGTTGAACCGGTTCAAGCGTCGCCGGAGTCACTGGCTCCGCCCCGGCCGCTTCGATGACCACCGTCCGCCCGAGGGTCCTCGCCACACCGGCGTCCGATGCGGAGATAATCATCTGGCAGACGATCACCATGCCGGGCTCCGCGACGATCGGGTTGCCGTGGCAGAGCATCGGGCGGTCCTCCGTCCAGCTTCGCGGCAGGGTGACGCCGAGAGCGCCATCCCGGCCCGCTTAAGCAAGGAGCGCGATCGCCGAGAGGTTCCGCCCGTAGTCGCCGCCGCCGTTGAGCGTCGTCCGCCGGTAGCTGAAGAACCGCTCGGCGTCCGCGCAGGTATCGGCCGGCGACGGCTCAACCGCCGCCAGTCCGAGCGCCTGAAGCCGGCGGAGCACATAGCCGGCGAGGTCGAAGCGGTGATGGCCGGCCCGATCCGACAGGGCAAACATGCCCGGTTCCGCATGGAGATCAGCGGCGAAGGCGGCGACAAAGTCCGGCCCGACCTCGTAGGACTGCTGGTGGATGCACGGCCCGACGGCGGCGCGGATCCGTGCCGGCCGGGCACCGAGTTCAGCCATCGCCCCGACCGTGGCTTCGAGAACACCGTTGCGGGCACCGCGCCAGCCGGCGTGTGCTGCGCCTATGACCCCGGCGTCCGGATCGGCGAAGAGCACCGGCGCGCAGTCGGCGGTGAGGATGCCGAGTGCCACCCCCGGGGAGTCCGACACCAAGCCGTCCACCTGCGGCCGCTCCCCGGCCGGCCAGGGCCTGTCGACCCGGGCAATCGCCGCCGAATGCACCTGATATCCGGTTGCCAGATCCGTTTCCACAAGCCCGAACTGGGCCATGGCGAGGCTGCGGTTGGTCAGGACCCGATCCCGCTCGTCACCGGAGCCAAGACCGCAGTTGAGCGAGGCGTAAATGCCCTCGCTCACCCCGCCGCTGCGGGTGAAGAAGGCGTGGCGAAGGGATACCTCGGCGGAGAACGGGGCTGCGGTGATCATCACGCCGCCACCTTAGCGGCAAACGGACCGGAACGCACCTTGCCGATTGTCCAGCCTCGCCGTGGCGATCAGGCCGGGGTCTTGCTGGTCTCCGTGACCGGATGCCCGGTCGCTGTCTCGTTCGCGTCCGCACCGTCCCGGAACCGGAAGTTGACGCAGAGCTGGCCGCGTTCCGCCTCCATGAGCCCCTCGCCGGTGAGCCCGCAGCGAAGCGGAATGTCGTCCACCGGTGGCTGCGGACGCTGGAGGTGAACACACTCACCGCAGCGCCCGGCAAACCCGACGTTTTGTCGGTCCACAACATCGACAAGCAGCCGCCGCAGGATCGCGGCGAGGGCCGTCCGCTCGCCCTCGGGCAGGGTTGCAGCGGCTTCGTTCAACGGGCGAAGCGGATCGTGTTCGAGCACATTCAAGCCTTGCTCGGTGAGATCGAGACGAGCGCTCCGGCGGTCCCGGCGGTCCGGGGTGCGCGCCAGAAGCCCTTTCGTTTCCAAACCCTTGACGAGCTGGGATGCGGTGCCGCGGGTGGTCGCCTGATAGCTGGCCACACCCGAGACCGTGCGGGAGAAGCGGTTCGCCTGAGCCAGAAACCGCAGCGTCGACCACTGATGCGCCGTCAACGTACCCGCCGGCGTGTCCGTCTGGGGAAGACGGGCCAGCGCACTCACCATCTCAGCGATAACGGGATTTTGGGCCACTGAATTCCACCTCCTGAATGCTAATTGTACCGAATCAAAACAATCTTGACAATGGCGGGGAAAACTATCAGCTACTTTATCGCGGGGCGGTAAGGAGGGAGCGGAGAGAACATGCAGATTTCAAACGATGCGTACCTCGCTGTCGAGTGTCTCGTGCAGCTGCGCAGCTGTACCCGCGCGCGGCCGGGCAAAACGCTCTGGCTGGCCCGGGCCATCAACCGCTCGGTTTCGTATACCGAGGCGATCATGGCACGCCTCCGCCGGGCGGAGTTCGTCGAAGCCAAGAAAGGCTCTGGCGGAGGCTACTATCTGAGCCGCGCAGCCCACCAGATTTATGTTGATCAAGTCTTCCAGGCTTTCGATCAGCCGACAACGCCGGAACGCCTCAGAATGGCTGGGGGGCGAGCCGGGAATGGCCATGGCGACGGAGATGGTCAGCGTGAGGGGCATCAGGGTCAAAACCGCACCCTGCCGGCCGATTGGATCAGTGTCGAACGGCATCTGGGCCGTGCGGTCTCCGCGACCCGGGCCGCCGATGGTGGCAACCGTCGCGAAGGCCCCAAGGGTCGGGACGCCTTCCACGACGGCAACGGCTCCGGTCACAGCGAACCCGGCAGCGGCCACGCCCGGGATGGCGATGCGCGGGCCGCCACGGGTGCAGTGATCGCTGGCAGCAATCAGCTTTGGGAGGACCTCCGGCGGTACGTTCTCATGGTCCTGTCCGGAGTGACCATCGCCGATATTGGCGAGACCGATTTCCGCTCCCGGTCCCTGGCCGCCCGCGCGGCGCAACCCCGGAGCGAACACGACCATTCAGCGATGAGCTGTCATCCCTGTGCACCCCAGCCCTGCTCTCCCTGTCAGCCGTGCCGGCCGGCCTGAACGTCTGACTTTCAGTTAGCGGTCACCGGTCTTCTGGCGATCCACTCGCGGGCGAGCCATCCGCGATCAAGCCATCCGCGGGCCTTTGCGCAAGGCCCGCGGTTCGCGTAGGGTCCGGCTGGCTTCCGGCTTCGGAGATCACAGCGATGACCGCCCGCGGCGACGACCGCTTTCGCATTCGCAATATTGCGATCGTGGCCCACGTGGACCACGGCAAAACGACGCTTGTCGACAAGCTCCTGCAGCAGTCTGGCACGCTCACCAGCCGCGGCCCGGCCGTGGAGCGGGTGATGGATTCCAACGATCTCGAGAAAGAGCGGGGAATCACCATCCTCTCCAAGAACACGGCGATCAACTGGCAGGGCTGGCGGATCAACATCGTCGACACCCCCGGCCACGCCGACTTCGGCGGCGAAGTCGAGCGGGCGCTGTCGATGGTCGACTCGGTGCTGCTTCTCGTTGATGCCGTGGACGGGCCCATGCCGCAGACGACGTTTGTCACCCGCAAGGCGCTTCAGCGGCAGTTGCGGCCGATCGTCGTCGTCAACAAGGTGGACCGGCCAAGCGCCCGCCCGCACTGGGTTGTCGATCAGACGTTCGACCTGTTTGACCGGCTCGGTGCCACCGAAGAGCAGCTCGACTTCCCGGTGGTGTTCGCCTCCGCGCTGGAGGGATGGGCCAGCCTGGATGACCAGCACCGCAGCGGTGACATGACATCCCTGTTCGCGACGATTGTTGAGAAGGTCCCGGCGCCCGACGTCGATCCCGACGGCCCCTTGCAGCTTCAGGTGAGCGCTCTCGACTACTCGAGCTACGTGGGCGTCATCGGCATTGGCCGCATTCGCCGCGGACGCCTCGATCGGAACACCGCCGTGACCGTTCTTGCCGCCGACGGAACACCCCGGCGGGGCCGCGTGCTCCAGGTTCTCGGCTTTCTCGGTCTGGAGCGGATCGAGTGTGAGCAGGCCCGGGCGGGCGAGATTATCGCCTTCACCGGCATTCCCGATCTGAAAATCTCCGAGACCGTGTGCGCACCGGAGGCGGCTGAGGCGCTGCCGCCGCTTGTCGTCGATGAACCGACGATCAGCATGACCTTTCAGGTCAATGACTCTCCCCTCGGCGGCCGGGAGGGAAAGTATGTCACCAGCCGCACTCTCAAGGACCGTCTCGAGCAGGAGCTGCTGCACAACGTCGCCCTGCGCGTCGAACCCGGGGCCGATCCGGACAAGTTCCGGGTGTCCGGCCGCGGCGAGCTGCATCTCTCCATCCTGATCGAGAACATGCGCCGGGAAGGCTACGAGCTGGCGATCTCGCGCCCTGAAGTCATCCTCAAGGAATTCGACGGTGAGGTGTGCGAGCCCTTTGAGACGCTGACCGTCGACGTGGAGGAGGCGCATCAGGGGGCGGTGATGGAGAAGCTGGGCGAGCGCAAAGGCGAACTGCGCAACATGACTCCCGACGGGCAGGGCCGGGTCCGGCTCGACTATCGGATTCCCAGCCGCGGCCTGATCGGCTTCCGCCCCGACTTCCTCACCACCACCTCGGGCACCGGCCTGATGTATCATGCCTTCGAAAGCTATGGCCCTCGGGTTGCCGGGGATTTGGGCCGCCGGATTAACGGCGCGCTGGTCTCCATGGCCAGCGGTAAGGCCCTCGCCTACGCCCTGTTTAATCTCCAGGAGCGCGGCCGGCTGTTCATCGGCCACGGCGATGAGGTGTACGAGGGGATGGTGATCGGCATCAACGCCCGCGCCGAAGACCTCACCGTCAATCCCCTGAAAGCCAAGCAGCTCACCAACATCCGCGCCGCCGGATCGGACGAGAACATCCTCCTGGTGCCGCCCGTGCGCACCACCCTGGAGTTCGCGCTGGAATTCATCAACGATGATGAACTGGTCGAAATCACCCCGAAATCGGTCCGGATCCGCAAAAAGTTCCTGAAGGAACACGAACGCAAGAAGGCCTTGCGCCAAGCCTCCTGACCCCGGCCAGTCATCCCCTCCGGATCCGCCGTTAAGCTCTGTTCA
>CAYVUM010000009.1:43995-53176 GCA_964454795.1 uncultured Rhodospirillaceae bacterium | reverse complement strand
GCCGCCAGCCACGCGACGGATGACCGCAAAAAGGATCGGAAGAGTGGCGGAGGGAGAGGGATTCGAACCCTCGACACGGTTCCCCGTGAACACACTTTCCAGGCGTGCGCCTTAAGCCACTCGGCCATCCCTCCGGCGCGGGCGTCGCGCCCGAAGCCTAGCGAAGCCGGTCCGGCGTCGCAATCCGTTTCCTGAGCGGCGGAGTCCGGGTCGCGCCCGGCCGATATCGGTTGAGAGCGCGGCCGCACGCCATTTGTCCACCGGGAGACTTTGCGACCGTCGCGGCGATTGCATACATAAATTTCAAAGGAGACGTGTCCGATGGTTAGAAATGCCCAATTGGTGATCGACGCGATGATCCGGGCACTGGATCGCCCGGCCCACCACCCGGCGCCGCCACGTCGCCCGGTGATCACCGTGTCCCGGTTGACCGCGTCCCGGGGCGATGAGATCGCCCGTCTGCTTGCCGCCCGCCTCGAGGTGGGATATTACGACCACGAAATCCTCGACGCCGTGGCAGCGCGGTCCGGGGTCAGCCAGCAAACCATGGAGACCCTGACCGATAAGGTCAACGCTCTGGAGTCCTGGCTCTATTCCACGGTCTTCGGCGCCCACGTCAGTCGCGGCGAATATCACGACCATCTCGTCGCGGTGATCCGCGGCCTTTACCATACCGGCGGCGTCATTCTTGGTCGCGGCGCCCACCTGATCCTCGCCGGACGCGATGTCCTGCGGGTGCGGATCATCGGCTCCATCGACACCTGCGCCTCCCGGCTCGCCGAAGCGGAGGGGCTGAGCTTCGTGGAGGCTAAACGCGAGGTGGAGGCGCGTAAGGCTGCCAGCGAGCGATTCCTGTGGGAGACCTTTGGTGCCCGCCCCTCCGATGAGCTTACTTATGACCTGATTATCAATACCGATTGTTTCCGCGATGATGCCGCCGTCGTCGAACTCGTCGCGAACGCTTACCACGCCCGCACGCAAGCGACCGGGCTATCCGACGCCGGTGCCAGGTCGTGACCGCCGGATCGTCATCCGGGCGCCGGGAGGCGTCATTCAGCGTTCGGAAGACGGGCTTGCGGCTGTTTCACGGTCGCCCGGGCCACTTGCCAGCATCGCGGTCAGTTCAGCGAGGCCATCCTCATCAGCCGGGCCCCGCCAGTGCCCCAACACCCGGCCCTTGTCGTTGAGCAACAGGGTGTGGATGGCGGTTTCATCGGCGATGCCAAGCGGGGCACGAAAGGTGGGCTTGTCGGTGTAGACGGTGATTGTGCGCTTGCGCGCCGCCTCGTCCGGAATGCCGGAGCGCATGCCGTTATTGACCCAGAGGCGCATCGGCATGCTGAGCTTTTCGATCACCGGCACTTCAAAAAAAGCAAGGTCCGGATCGGTTTCCCGGAGTTCGTCCAACCGTGCGATCCAGGTGTCGATCGCGTCCTGATGCTCCCGTTCGAAGCCGATGGCGACCAGATTGTGCCGGCTGTCGAAGGTTTCGGGCAGGTTGCGCTCGCGGCCTTCCAGGTCGATCCCGACCACGTCGGGGAAGAAGCCCTCACCGCGTGACGCCACATCACTGGTCGGACCGGCGCCGATGCATCCGGCGAGCACCCCGAGGCTGAGACAGGCCGTGAGAATTTTCGATCGCATCATTCATGGCTACGTTTGCGGGCCGGGGGCGGATCGGCCCGGGCCTGAATTTCGCCGGGAACCAAAGCGGCCCGTACCGCCTCGATCACCCGATCCACGGTCGCGTCGTCAAGCTCCGGATGCACGGGCAGACTGAGCACATGGCCGCACAACGCTTCGCTGACCGGCAGCGAGCCGGGACCCTCACTCCACCGTAAAAAAGCCGGCTGCAGGTGCAACGGCCTGGGATAATAAACCCCGGTTGGGATGCCCTGGGCCTGGAGGCGGCTGCGCAGGCCGTCCCGATCTTCGACCCGGAGGGTATATTGGGCCCAGGCGCAGGCGACACCCGCCGGATGCAACGGCACGGACACCACGTCGCGCAATCCGGCCCGGTAACGGGCGGCGACCGTTTCCCGGCGAGCCAGATCGTCCGCGAACGTCTCCAGCTTGACCAGCAGGACCGCCGCCTGGATCGTGTCCATGCGGGCGTTACGGCCGATCCGGACAATATCGTACTGGTGGGCGCCCTGGCCGTGGATACGCAGACAGGACAAGCGGTCGAAGCGAGCCTGATCTAAGGTCAGAACGGCACCGCCGTCGCCGTAGCAGCCAAGCGGCTTCGACGGAAAGAAGCTGACGCAGGTCACCGGGGCGAGGCCGCCGACCCGCAGGCCGGCGACGGCGGCGCCGAAGCTCTGGGCCGCATCGGCGATCACGAACAAGCCGTAGCGCTCGGCAATGGCGGCGATCGCTGGATAATCGGCGGGCAGGCCGAACAGATCGACTGCGATCACCGCCCGCGGCGTCACTTCACCGGCGGCGGCGACCCGGGCAACCCGGCGCTCCAGGTCATCGGGATCGATGTTGAAGGTATCGGCAGCGACGTCGACGAACACCGGGGTTGCGCCCACCGCGGCGATCACCTCGGCGGTGGCGGTGAACGTGAAGCCGGGCAGGAACACCGCATCGCCCGGGCCGATCTCCTCGGCCATCAGCGCCAGTAACAGCGCATCCGTCCCGCTCGAGACCGCCAGGGCGAAGGGCACGCCGGCGAACCCGGCCAGCGCGCACTCCAGTTCGCCGATCTCCGGGCCCATCACGTAGCGGCCGTGGTCCAGAACCGCCTGGATGCGGGCGTCAATGCGGGGCTTCAGCCGGGCATACTGGGTTTTCAGATCGACAAACGGCAGGGAAGGGGGCGGGATGGTCATGGCGTCGGGTCATCCGGGGCAGGCAGGGGCGCGGCAAGAGGGAAACCAGCATAGTCGAGACCGTGGCGGCGGAGATAGGCCTCGGTGCGCCAGGCGAGCCGGCTCCGCGCGCCGCGGCCGTCCCGGATCGCGGTTCCGAAGGCGACGAGCGGAGCCATCGCCGGGTCCGCCAGCCAGTCGCCGGGCAGCCGCCCGAGGAGCCGCTCCGCGGTCCGTCGGCCGAACGGGGCGGTCAGTGCATTCAGCCCTGGACGGACCAGCCAGCGCATCCAGCGTGGGACCGCCCGATCCCGGTCCGGCAGCGGCCACGGATCCCAGGCACCGCCCCAGTTCTCAGCGTCCAGCGTCGCGTGCAGCAGCCGCTGCCCGGCCTTGGCCGAAAGCGGTACGGCCTGCCAGAAGTCCATGCAGGCGTCGCTCAGCAGCGGTGCCCGCCAGTCCAGGTCAACGGCCTCGGCAGTCCGCGGACCGGCGCGCTCGAGCTTGCCAAGGCGATTTTCCAGGTCCGCGTATTCGGCGAGACCGTGAGCGGTTTGCGGATCGTCGGCGGCAGCGCCCCCCGCCTCCAAGAGGATGGCAAGCCGGCCGCGAATCCGCGCGTCATGATCCTCGGTCGCAAGCGACTCCCACAGCCGGAACCCGCTGCTCACCAGTTCGTCGAGGATCAGTCGCCGGCGGCCCGCCGCGTCGAGGTCGCGCCGCGGCTCCTGAAGCGGCGGCGGAATGGCGGCACCGGCCAGCGCCGAGACCGCACCACTGTTGATCACGATCGTTTCGGCTGGCAACCAGCCCGCGTCGCGAAACGCGGCGAGGGCGGTAAGATCGAGACCCGGCAGGACCGCACCGCCGCTATCGGCGGCCGCCACGAACGCCCGATCAGGCACGGTCTCCAGGCGCTGCGGGGTGCCGGGCGGGGCCGTTCGCCACGGATAGCCGAGCGTCCCGGCGAACCGGCGGCCGGCTTCGACCACGGGATGTCCGGCGGGGCCGACCGAGTAACAGCGCACGGAAGAGCAGCCGAGCCGATGGAGGCCCGAGGCGACGATCCAGCCATCGAGGCTGGTATCGAGGAAAACGGCAAGGGGCCGGCCGTTCCGGGCCAGCGGCTCGAGGCTGGCCAGCAGCCGGTCGGCAAGCCGTTGCTGCAGCGCCGGCCCGTCGATCGCGGCTACCCGCCACGGCTCGTAGCGGTGATAAGTAACCCGGCGCGGTCCGGTCTCGGCCGTCACCGTCAGCGCTTCGCCAGGGGCAAGCAGCGCGATGTCGCGGTAGAGGCTGTCGGTGCCGACGGTATGCCCGGACATCGCCAGCGCCAGCGCGGCATCCGGATCGACGGCCGCTGCGGGCATCCGCCGGAGAACCCGCCCGATCTGGACGGCGATAACCACCCCTTCCGGCGTCCGGGCGAACAGCAGCGGGGTCGAGCGCATCCGGTCGACGGCGGCCAGCGCCCAGCCCGGCCCGGCGGCCGCCAGCGCGAAGTGGCCCCGCAGCGGCGCCAATAGCCCCGCCGGATCGGGCAGGGTCATTCCGGCGTCGGCCAGATGCCGGACCAGCCGCTCCGCCGAGCCGCCTTCAGGCTCACCCTTGAACCACAGCGAGACCAGTCCGGCGTAGACGTGGCGCCAGCCGCGATCCGGATCGATGTCGATCAGCGCCGGCGCCGGGCCCGCCCGGCTGATGGCGTCGATCAGATCGGGCTCCTTCAAGGGGCGGTCTCCAGCCGCCTCAGGATCAGATCGGAAAGCTCACGCAGGGCGCCGTCGCCACCCGGGCGGGACAGCACGACGTCCGCCGCCGCCAGCGCTTCAGGCCAGGCATCGGCCACGGCAACCGCGCAGCCGACCGCCGCGAATGCCGGCAGGTCATTGCTGTCGTTGCCGATGTAGACCGCTTGCTCCGGGTCGATGTCGACCTCGCGGCACCACGCCTCGACAGCCTCGCGCTTGTCGTCGATCGCCTGCAGGCAGTTCAGCTTCAGCTTGGCGCAGCGGGCCGCAACCACCGGATTGCGTTCCTTGGAGACCACCAGCATCGGCAGTCCGTGGGCCCGCATCTGTTCGAGGCGCAGGCCATCGCTGCGGTTGCAACGCACCGACTCGATGCCGTCCTGATCGACCAACACCCGGTTGTCGGTAAACACACCGTCGAAATCCATGATCAGCGCCGCCGGTCGCGGCGGAAGGGCAGCGAGCCGGTCGGCCGCTGCCCGCTCGGTCAGCAGCCGCTCGGCAATCAGCCGGTCGCTACGGGTGACGAGCCGGCGGAGGTGATCGAAGGGCAGGGAGACCCGGGCGGTGGCGGACGCCTGCCGGTCGACGCTGACCGCGAACACGGTCGTCGCAGCTATGGTTGCGGTGCTGCCCGACTCCACGCCCGCGAAACCGGCGGGCAGCGGGGCGACCGCCACGGCGGCACCGTTCTGCGGCTCGGCCACGGCGGCGAGCAGTGCATCGAGGTCCACACCGGTGATCAGGGCGGCGGCCGCGTCAACGGCGATCAGGGCCCCGGGCGGCGGTGCGTCCGTCGCCATCGTTCCGGCAAACACCCGCAGGTCGGCCGCGGAGGTCGTCAGGGCCGCGGGATCGGCTCCGTTCAGCGGTGAGACGGCAAGCCCGCGGCCGTGCGCCCAGGTGGCCGCGGCTGCCGGTCCGGCGGCAACCCGGACCGCGGCGATTCGACCGGCGGACCGGATCGCCGCAGCAACCCGTTCAATCGCCGGCCGGCCGCCGATCCTGGCCACGGCGGTCTCATCTGCCGCGACGAGGAGGGCGAGGGCGCCGGCGTTGCCAGAGATTGGATCGGTCTCCCCCTGCATCGGACGTCGTCTCCCGCCTCCGTCCCGCGAGCCCGACCGGTGCCGGTCAGGTCTTGCGGCGTTCGTTCGCGCTGGCATCCTTGCCCGCCCGGACGCCACCGTGTCATATCCGCCGGGCGCGAGGGCTTGAGAATGGCGGGGCGACTGCGGATTGGTTCTCGCTCAGCTTATCGCGCTGCCGCGTTCGCGACGCAAGCCGGCGTGTCCCAGGCAGCCCCGCCGACAGCGACAGAGGGATCGGCATGACCGACGCGTTGTTTCGTCACGACGCCTACCTGACCACCTGTGAAGCGATGGTAACCGCCGCCGATGCGGACGGCATCGTCCTCGACCGGACGGTGTTCTATGCCGAAGGCGGCGGCCAGCCGGGGGATCGCGGCATCCTTCGCCGTGCCGACGGTACGACGGTGGAGATCATCGACTGCCGCAAGGACAGGGATACCGGCCGCCACCTCCACATCCCGCCGCCCGATGGCGCGGCGCTCAGCCCCGGGGATCGGGTGACGGCCGAAATCGACTGGGCCCGCCGCTACCGGCTGATGCGGATGCACTCCTGTCTCCACCTGCTCTGCGCCGCCGTGGACGGTGCCGTCACCGGCGGTTCGGTCGGCGAGGAGCGCAGCCGGCTCGATTTTGACCTGCCCGAGCCGACCGTCGACAGGGACCGGCTGGAAGCGGAGCTGAACCGGATGATCGCCGAGGATCACCCGGTCAGCGCCGCCTGGATCACCGATGCCGAGCTGGCCGCGCAGCCGTCACTGGTCCGAACCATGTCGGTTAAGCCGCCGACCGGCCAGGGAGACGTGCGGGTGATCGAGATCGCCGGCACCGACCTGCAGCCCTGCGGCGGCACCCACGTTCGTTCGACCGGCGAAATCGGCCCGGTGCGGATCGGCAAGATCGAGAAAAAGGGACGCCAGAACCGCCGGATCAACGTCCACTTGGCGGAGTGATCCGCAAGGGGTGCCCGCCGATCCCGGTCACGTATTCGCAGAATGTCAACGGCTTGCGCCGGAGAGTCGGCCCCCGGTGTGGAGACAGAGGAGCGGGGCCGACCGTGCTGCGCGTATCGCCGCTGAGCGGCCTTGCCGGTCTCGGGCTTGTCCTGCTTGCTTCGGCCTGCGCCAATCCGCCCGCAGGCTGGCCGCGGGTCGGCGGTGGTCTCGGCCGGGAACCCGAACCGGTCGCCGCCGGGCCCGCGCCGGCGATTGCGGAGATGGTCCCGGAGCCGGCGCTGCCGCCGCCGTCGTTCGTGATGCCTCTGCCCGACGACCGTTTCGTGATCGACCGCTTTCGGACCGCGGCAGAGCTCCGCGACCAGGCGTTCATGACCCCCGCCGAGTACGCCGGGCGGCGCGCGGCCAACCTGGGGGCGCTGCTGCCGCTGACGGCAGGTCAGCCGCCGGCCGCCGGGCTGGACCGGCCCCTGCCCGCGGCCACGACCATCGCCAGCCGCCTCGATGCCCTGGCCCGGGCCCGCGCTTCGGGGGTGCTTTCCGCGGCGGAGCATGCCGCCGAACGGGCAGCGATCCTCGAAGCGCTGCTACCGGTCTCGCCGACCGTCCGTTCGCCGCTGCCGACTGTGGCCGGGGGTAAGCCTGGCGCCATTCAACGGTTGGGCATCCTGCGGGATGCGGGGTTGATCACTTCAGCCGAGCAGCGGCGTGAGGAGAAGGCGATCGCGGCCGCGGTTGCCGCTGCACCGGCGCCCGGACCCGGTGGATCGTCGCCGCCGGCCCGCGCCGGTGCCGCGCCTCCGGCAGCCGCACCGGGTCGCAGCCTGGCTCCGCTGCCGCCGCTCCGGGTGGTCCCACCGGCGCCCGGACCCGGTGGCTCGTCGCCGCCACCCCTGCCGCCGGAAAACGAGCCCCTGCGGCTGATCCCGGCCGCGCCCGCAAGCGCCGCAGCGGAGCGAGGCAGCCAGCGTCTCGTTCTCGGCACGTATCCCTCAAGAGCGGAGGCGCTGCGCAGCTGGACCCAGCTTCACCGTGCCCACCGGGACGTCCTCGCGACGCTCACTCCGACGGTCGCGGAACTCGCCCGCGGACCGGGCAAAAGCCCGGTTTTTCAGCTCGTTGTCGGTCCGCTCGGGAATGCTGCCGGGGCGGCGCGGGTGTGCCGGACGCTCGAGGCGCGCCATCAGGCCTGCCGCGTGGTCGTCGAGGAGGAGTGATCCGTCGCGATCGCCCGTGGCGTACAGCGACGCACCGGGCAGGGGGCTGCTCGTGATCTGAGACGACCTCAAACGACAGCAGGAGAAGAGCTATGACCCTGAGCCGCCGATCTGTCCTCGGCGCGATTGCCGCCGTTGCCTTCACCGTCACCGCAATGGTTGCGCCGCGCGCCGATCAGCACCAGATGGCCGAGGCCAACATCGTCGCCACCGCCGCCGCCGCCGGTCAGTTCAACACCCTGGTCGCCGCGGTGAAGGCGGCGGGCCTTGCGGACACTCTGAGCGGCCCCGGCCCGTTCACCGTTTTTGCTCCCACCGACGCGGCCTTCGCCAAGTTGCCGGACGGCACCGTGGAGTCGCTGCTGAAGCCCGAGAACAAGGATCAGCTCACCGCAATCCTGACTTATCACGTCGTACCCGGAAAAGTTATGTCCAGCGACATCGCCGGCAAGAAGCTGGATGCCAAGACCGTGCAGGGCAGCACGCTTGCCATCGATGCCACTGACGGCGTGAAAGTCAACGACGCCAATGTGGTCAAGGCCGATGTGATGGCGTCCAATGGCGTGATCCACGTCATTGATACCGTCGTGATGCCGAACTGATCATCTTCAGTGTGCTGCTGCGCCCGTTGGTTTTTCGCTGTCGGGCGCAGCGGTCGCTTCACAAGGTGAGGCCGGCGGCCTCCAAAGCCCTGTCCCGGATCTCCTCCAGGCGGTCGGTGAAGACGGGAATTCGCTCCCCGGGGGCGGTCAACCAGTCGTCACGGGTTATTTCCCGCTCAAGCTGTCCGGGCCCCCAGCCGGCGTAGCCGATAAAATAACGGTATTGCTCCGGTCCGCTCCCGCCCAGGATCGCTTCGAACACGTCGCGGCCGACGCTCACCGCCACGTCACCGGCGACCGTCTGGGTGTGGGCGCCGGTGAAGTCGGCGGAATGCAGAACAAATCCGCGATGCGGTTCCACCGGGCCGCCATAACTCAGTTGCACTTCCGCGTCGCCGGCCTGCTCAACGATCCCGGCATCAAACCCGAAGGTCTCAAGCAGAACGGCAAGCCGGCCGCGACCATAGGCGCGGTTGATCACCAGCCCCATCGCCCCGCCCGGATCGTGATCGATCATGTAGATCACGGTGCCGGCGAAGCGGGGATCGGCCATGTCCGGCGATGCGATCAGCACCTGGCCGGTCAGCCACTCACCGTCCTCTGCCATTGCGGCCAGGAAGTGAGGGCCGCCGCCCGCGAGGACAGTCAGCGCCAGACCAACCGCCAGGACAAGCCGCCGCCTACGCATGATCCCAGTGTAGCCGATGCGATCACGGCCGCCCAGGGCCGGCGCATCCCGCTCGGCGCCGGC
>CAYVUM010000009.1:27130-43895 GCA_964454795.1 uncultured Rhodospirillaceae bacterium | reverse complement strand
GCCGGCGCATCCCGCTCGGCGCCGGCAGCGGGGGACGGTCAGCGGCGATCAGCGGCCAACGAGCCCGGACCACAGGATCGGTGGCAGGGTGAACAACGCAATCGGGCCGATCGAGACCACCCGGTTGCGGATCGAGAGATTGATCGTCACTTCCGTGACGCCGCCATCTGCCGGCGTGCGGCCGAGAGCGGCCACGGCGAGGCGGGCGGCGATGGCGGTCTGGGCGGGGATCACGCCGCGCTCACGCAGCACTTCCAGGGCATCGCCAAGGCCGCGAACCCGGGCGGACAGCGAGACCCGGGGCTGACCGTCGCCATCCAGGGCAAAAGTGCCGTCGGCGGTTCCCTCGAGCGGGCCATAATCCACCGCCAGCCGGGAGATCTCAAGGACGCCGCCGGCATCGCGCCAGCGCAGAATTCCCGCCGCGCCGCCGGCCGCATCGAGCGGGCCGACGACGGTGGCGTCCAGACCGATCCGGGTGATTCCGCGGCCAAAGGGCAGGTCGTCCGCCGGTGGCAGGGTGATCTCTGCCGCGCTCACCGTGACGTCCGCCGTCGCTGCCGAGGGGTCGGCCCCGCCGGGGACGCTCCGGCCGCTGGCATCCAGGCGGTCGATGGCGACCGGCTCCCCGCGGTTGGCGGTGATGACGGCAGCGTTCGCAAAGCCGGTGATGGTCATAGCCGGAGCGGCCGTGGCATCAACGACAGCCTCGATCTCCCGCGCCGAGATCCCCAGCCGGGTGGGCGCCTCCGCAGGTCCCAGCTCCAGCCGCTGATCGCCGACCGGTCGGACGGTGATTCTCCGGGGTTCGAGGGGTGATGCTTCCGCGACCAGCGCCGGGCCGCGCCAGCGCCAGCCGGCATCCGGATCCGGAGGGACGAGTTCCGGCTCCTGAACGGTCAGCCGGACCGTGGCCGGAAAGCCGCCAGTCTCAAGCCCGTCATAGCTGACGGTCCATCCCTCGGCACGGCGTTCCGCCGCCCATGTCTCGACGGCACTGCGGGCTTCGGTGGCGAGCACGAACCACCAAGCCACGTAGGCGACCGCAGCCACCAGAACCACAAGGACGACAACGGCGGACACGCGAGCCACGGCGGAATGTCCGATCAAAGCGCTTATCCAGGAACGGGTCCAGGAACGGGATGCGGTCGGCCGGTCGGGAGGCCGAGCGGCCCGGAGGGCCGGTGCGCGGGCAGGCCGGCAACCGCCTTATAGCCCGTTGCGTGGCCGGGAGCGAGCGGTTAGCTTCTTTGCTAGGCGACCGCCATCGGACCGATCATGACCGAAAACGCCGGCACGACCGTGACCCAGCGGCGCCAGGATGCCCTGATCGCCGCCATTCCGGCCGCATTTGTGCTGATGTGGAGCACCGGTTTCATCGGCGCCAAGCTGGGCATGCCCTATGCGGAACCGTTCACCTTTCTGCTCCTCCGGTTCATCCTGGTTACCGCAACCCTGACCGCCGCGGCCCTGGTGGCCGGTGCGCCGTGGCCGCGCAGCCGCGGCGAAATCCTGTCTATTTGCGTTGTCGGTGTGCTGATTCACGGTGGTTATCTCGGCGGCATCTTCAAGGCAATCAGCCTCGGGCTGCCCGCTGGCGTGGCCGCGCTGATCGCCGGCACCCAGCCGCTGCTCACCGCGATCGCCGCCGGACCGCTGCTCGGTGAACGGCTCCGCCCGCGGCAGTGGCTCGGCATCGGTCTCGGCCTCGTCGGGGTGGCGCTCGTCGTCGGCGAGAAGCTGACCATCGGCTGGAACGACGTGGCCGGCGTGGCCCTGTGTCTCACCGCCGTATTCGGCATCACCTTCGGGACCCTCTACCAGAAGCGCCACGGTGCCGCGATGGACCTCCGAACCGGCGCGGCCATCCAGTTTATGGCCGCCGGTCTCGTGATGCTGGGGCTCGCCCTCGCCACCGAACGGATGTCAGTGACCTGGTCCGGTGAGTTCGTGTTCGCGCTCGCCTGGCTGGTCCTGGTGCTGTCCGTGGGTGCGGTCAGTCTGCTCTACATCCTGATCCGGCGCGGGGCTGCCGCAAAAGTGGCGAGCCTGTTCTATCTGGTGCCGCCGGTCACCGCGGCGATCGCGTTCGTGCTGTTTGGCGAGGAGCTGGGGCCGTTGGCGCTCGCCGGGATGGTGGTGGCGGTGATCGGGGTGGCGCTGGTGACCCGGGAATGACTCCGTCAACCCTGACACCGCGGCCGGAGGCGGCACCACCGGTGACCGCAGCGATGCGTGAGACGGCGGCAACCGCCGGCGCAACGACCGATGGCGGCCTTTGGGTATTCGGCTACGGCTCACTGATGTGGGATCCGGGCTTCGCCTTTGTGGAATGCCGGCCGGCGGTGATCTATGGCTGGTACCGGGCCCTTTGCATGCTGTCCGTCCGCAATCGCGGAACCCCGGACAATCCAGGCCTGGTGCTCGCCCTGGATCGCGGCGGCAGTTGCCGGGGCATGGCGTTTCGGGTGGCCGCGGACGCCGCACAGACGGTGCGCACCTATCTGTGGGGACGGGAGATGTATACGGGCGCGTACCGGCCGGTGGAGGTCAGGCTGCGGCTGGATGACGGCCGGCGCGTTCGCGCCCTCACCTTCGCTTCCCGCCCGGATCACCCGCAATACTACCGGGCCCGCGACGACCTGGACGCCGCACGGAAAGTCGTCCAGGGCCGGGGCCGGATGGGCACGGCGCTGGACTACCTGCGCAAGGTTGTCAGCCACCTGGACAGTTACGGGATCGTCAATGGTCCGTTGCACCGGGTGCTGGCCGTGGCGGAAACGCTGGTCCGTGATCCGGCAACCGCCAGTCCCGCCCGTGAACCGGGCAGCGACGACAGTGCGAGCGAGGGGCAAGCCAGCGGAGAGGACCGGCAGGCGGGTGTACCGCGACGATGGTCGGGGTGAGCCATAGGACGGATCGCGGCAGCTTGTCGCTGCCCGTCGATCCCGTCCCGGCTCTTCCCCTCCCCCCCAGCCTGCAAAAAAAGGATATCACGCCTGAGGAAAAACAGCGGCCCGCTGCAAACGGGTTCCCAAAATCGACATGAACCGGTTAATGGAACGAAGATGTGGACGGCACTTTTTACTACGGGCTGGCCCGGGAGCGTCCAAGCCGTGACCCAGTCTGCTCCTCACACTCCCTTCATTAGTTCCCGCGAAATCACGTTACCCGGATTGCGGGCGCTGCGCTACTGGATGATTGTGGCTATTTCCGGGAAATTGGCCTACTCAACTCGGGGTGTTCCAGGTCGGCCACGCGGCCGCTGGCGGTTGCCGTGCCAAGCGTCATCCGCCCCTCGCTCAGCCGCCGGGATTGGCCGGGTCGGCGTGCAGGCCGGCAGCGGCAACGCCGCGGATCGCCGCCAATTCGTCGTTGTCGGAGGTATCGCCACTGACCCCCACGGCACCGACGATTGCGCCGTCGGCCGAGCGGATCAGCACCCCGCCGGCCACCGGCACCATCCGGCCCCCGGCGACCGCGGCAAGAGCGTTGCCGAAGTGGGGCCGCTCGACCGCCATCGTGCTCAGGATCCGGCTGGAAACCCCGAGACCCAGCGCCCCGTAAGCTTTGCCGAAAGCGACCTCGATCCGCAGAATCCCCGAGCCGTCGGCCCGCTTGGCGGCAACGATATGACCGCCCGTGTCGAGGACGACGATGGTCAGCGGCTTGAAACCGTTGTCACAGCCCGCAGCGAGGGCCGCATCGACGATCGCCGATGCCTGCTGTAAGGACACGGAATGATCGGGCATGACCGGCTTCTCCCTGCGTCGTGGGGCGGCAGCGACCGCCGCCGGCCCCGTGGTTTCCGCAACCATAGCCGACGCGGGCGCGATGGCAACGGCGGTGCCGGCTATTCGGCGGTAAGGGTGATCCGGTCACCGGGCGCCAGCCGGTTCATGCCGGCCAGCGTGTCGCGGTCGGCGCGGCCGCGGATCCAGGCGGCATCGCCCTTCAGGCAACAGACCACCAGATCATCGGGGCGGACCCCTTCCAGGTGGACCGCGGCGACGACGAGATTGAGATCGCCATCCTCGTCCAGGAACAGATCACCCTCTTCCGGCTGTGGCCACGCTGTTGCCGAGCGGTCGATGCTCACAATCATGGTCGCCCTCCATCGCGTCCTCTGACGATGCAAATACCCCGGATGGTCCCGAAAACAAGCGCCTCCGGCCGTCCGGCTGAAGAGTTTGCTCAGCCCGTCTCGATGGGGGCCGGCACCCTGAGGATCGGTGCCGGGACCACCCACCACCCGGGCTCGGCCGCGGCCAGGGCCGTGGCCGCCGGCCGCGCCTCCGCCTCGGTCGCAAACAGCCCGAAGCACGTCGGGCCCGAACCGCTCATCCGCGCCAGCCGGCAGCCGGGAAGGGCGGACAGCGCTTCGAGGCAGGCGCCGACCACCGGTGCCAGGCGCATCGCCGCTGCAGTCAGATCGTTATGACGGCTGTCGAGGAGCGCCGCGAGCGCGGCAGCATCGGCGGGCGCGCCGGCAAACCGCCCCGGGTCGGAAAACGGCTCGCGCCGCTCCCGGAACACCGCCGGGGTGGACAGCGCCACCCTCGGATTGGCGAGCACCAGCCAAGCCGGCGGCAGCGGCGGCGGTGGCTCCAGCCGCTCGCCGATCCCGCCGACGAACGCCGGCCGGCCGGCGAGGCACATCGGCACATCTGCCCCGAGCGTCAGGGCAAGGTCGGCGAGCATCGCCGGCGGCAGGCTCACCCTCCAGAGGTCGGTCAGCGCGCGGAGCACGGCCGCCGCATCGGCGGAGCCGCCGCCGATCCCGGCAGCCACCGGCAGTTCCTTGGTGAGGGTGATCGCCGCCCCTGCGGCGACCCCAGCGGCGGCCGCGAGGCTCCGGGCGGCGCGGAGGACGAGATTGTCGTCACCGGCCGGGACGGCCGCGGCGAAGGGTCCGGCCACGGCCAGCGAAAACTGGGCCGCGGCCGAGACGGTGATCCGGTCGGCTACGCCGGCAAAGACGATGAGGCTGTCGAGGTCGTGATAGCCGTCGGTGCGCCGGGCGACGACGTGGAGATAGAGATTGACCTTGGCGGCCGCTGCGACCACGACCGGTCCGCCGATCACCCGCCGTCCCCTCAGTCGGCGACGGGCGGTCCGGACCCCTCCTCGGGGACGGCGCGGGCCTGACGGATCAGGCCGTTGGCCAGTTTTTCCTCGATCGCGGCGCGGACCTCGGGATCAGGGTCGAGGCCGAGGGCTGCCGTCCACTGGAACCTGGCTTCCCGCTCCCGGCCCACCTGCCAGTAGGCATCGCCCAGGTGGTCATTGATCACCGGGTCCTCGGGACGGATTTCCACGGCCCGCTCCAGTTCGCGGACAGCGTCCTCATGGCGGCCGAGCCTGTAGTAGGCCCAACCCAGGCTGTCGACGATGTAGCCGTCGTTGGGCCGCTGGTCGACGGCGCGGCGGACCATGTCCAGGGCCTGTTCCAGATTGCGGCCCATGTCGATCCACGAGTAGCCGAGATAGTTCAGGACCAGCGGCTGGTCGGGCTCGAAGGCGAGCGCCTTCATAAAGTCGGCCTCGGCGCGGTCCCACAGTTTCGAGCGCTCAAGAGCGATCCCGCGGGCATAAAAGACGCTCCAGTGGTGCTGTTCGGGTTTGGGGATGCGGGCGACGGCCGCGTCGTACGCATCCACCGCCTCCCCGAAGCGTTCGTGCCGACGCATGACGTCGCCGAGATCGACAAGCGGCTCGTAGTTGTCGGGCCGCTCAGCGGCCATTCCCAGCAGCATTGCCTCGGCGGCCGCCGTCTCACCCAGCTCGTCAAGGTTGGCGGCAGTGCGAAGCCTGAGCTGCCAGGTGAGCGGCGAAGCCGGGTCGATTTCCGCATAGATCGCGTTGGCGTCCTCCAGTCGGTCGAGAGCTTCGAGCAGACTCCCGGTGAGCGCCTGCAGCGCCGGGAAGTCTGGACGCAGCACCAGGGCATGCCGGGCGATCAGCAGGGCGGTCTCGGGTGCCGGCTGCTGGGACAGCGCTCCGGCGACGGTAAACAGCGCTTCAGCGGCGCCGGCGGCTGCTGAGTCAATCGCCGGTGGCGGCGCCTCGCCCCGTTCGGCGCGCGCCGCAGCCGCCTCAAGAACCGCCGACCGCGAGCCGTCGGCGAGATAATCGCGATAGAGCTCGAGCGCCGCCCCGGTGCGGCCGAGCCGTTCCAGGAACTGCCCGTACAGATCGATTGCGCGCAGCGACGGATCATCCTCCTCCAGCAGCACCGCTTTGAAGTCCATCTCTGCTGCCGCCGGATTGCCATGAGCGGCCCGGAGCAACGCCGCGTGCATGTTGTAAAGCGCAGTGGCCTGGCTCGACGCGCGCAACCGGTCAAGGACTTCCATTGCCTCGTCGAACCGACCGGCGCCGAACAGCGTCCACGCCCGGAGTAACGGCTTCAACACACGATAGAGGGAGTCAGGCGCCATCGCCTGCAGTTCGGCGTCCGCCGCGTCCAGCCGGCCATCACGGATCGCCGCCACCGCCAGGGTCAGCCGGGCGAGCTGGGCGCGGTCATCCGCGGCCGCCACGTCGGCTGCGACCCGAACGGCCTCGTCAAACCGGCCATCGAGCAAAAGCGCGGTGTGCACGCTGCGGCGAAGGGACGGCTCGTCCGGCGCCCGCTCCAGGGCGCGTACCAGGAAATTCGCGGCTGCCGGAAAATCGTGGTGGACCTGGGCATGCCGTGCCGCCAGGTAGCTGCCCACCATCGAGCCCTGGACGGGCGTCGCTGCGCCGGGGTTGACGTGCGCATCCAGACTGACCTCCCGGGCCGCGGCCGTCCCTGCGCCAGGAGCGCCCGGGCCGCTACCCTGCACAGCGAGCACGGCCAGAGCGGCGATGACGGCACTGAGAACAGCCAGGACCGTCGCGAGGGAAAGCCCCGGGCGGGCGGAGGGTCGGGTCGCTGGGTTCACGTCCTCATCCTCACATGTTGGGATAGTTGGGGCCGCCGCCGCCCTCTGGTACCACCCAGTGGATGTTCTGCGTCGGATCCTTGATGTCGCAGGTCTTGCAGTGGACACAGTTCTGGGCGTTGATCTGGAGCCGGCGGCCGCCGTTGTCGCCGTCGACGAATTCATAGACGCCGGCCGGACAATAGCGTTCTTCCGGGCCGTCGTAGAGGGCGAGATTGACCTGCACCGGCACCCGGTCGTCCTTGAGGGTCAGGTGCGAGGGCTGGTTTTCCTCGTGGTTGGTGGCGGACAAATAGACCGAGGACAGCTTGTCAAAGGTGATCACCCCGTCCGGCTTGGGGTAGCGAATCGGTTTGCTTTCGCTCACCGTCTTGAGCTGGGTGTGGTCGGCATGGTGGTCGAGCGTCCACGGCGCCCGGCCCCGGAGCAGGAAGGTGTCGATCGCCGAATAAGCGATGCCCGCCCACATTCCCCGGTGGAACGCCGGCTTGATGTTGCGGACCCGATAGAGTTCGTCCCAGAGCCAGGTTTTCCTGAGCGCCTCGGGATAGCCCTCGAGCACGGCCGGAGGATCGTCCCGGGACAGCGCGTCGGCAACCGCATCGGCGGCGACAATCGCCGACTTCATTGCTGTGTGGGTGCCCTTGATCTTCGGCACGTTGAGAAAACCGGCAGTGTCGCCGATCAGACAGCCGCCCGGAAACACCAGCCGCGGGATCGACTGGAAGCCGCCCTCGACGAGCGCCCGGGCACCGTAGGAAATCCGCCGGCCGCCCTCGAAGGTGGGCCGGATCGCCGGGTGGGTCTTGAACCGCTGCATCTCGTCGAACGGGGAGAGAAACGGGTTCTGGTAATCCAGACCGATCACGAAGCCGACAGCCACCTGGTTGTCTTCCAGGTGGTAGAGGAACGAGCCGCCGTAGGTCTTGCTGTCCATCGGCCAGCCGATCGTGTGGACCACCTTGCCGGGGTGGTGGCGCGAGGGGTCGACCTCCCACAGCTCCTTGATGCCGATCCCATAGGTCTGGGGCTGGACGCCATCGCGAAGGTTGAATTTTTCCATCAGCCCCTTGGTCAGCGACCCGCGGCACCCCTCGGCAAACAGGGTGTACGTGGCGAGCAGTTCCACGCCTGGCTGGTAGGCGTCGGTCTTCTCGCCGTCCTTGCCGATGCCCATGTCGCCGGTGGCAACGCCCCTTACCCGGCCGGTTTCGTCATACAGCACCTCGGCGGCGGCAAACCCCGCAAAGACCTCGATTCCCAGCGCCTCGGCCTGTTCGCCCAGCCAGCGGCAGACGTTGCCGAGGCTGACCACATAATTGCCGTGATTGTTCATTTGCGGCGGGGTGGGCAGGCGGAAAGACCGCCGTTCGGTCAGAAACAGGAAGCTGTCGTCATTCGCCGGGGTCTTCAGCGGCGCGCCGCGTTCCTTCCAGTCAGGGAACAGCTCTTCAAGCGCGCGGGGCTCGATGACCGCACCGGACAGGATATGGGCGCCGATCTCAGAGCCCTTCTCGATCACACAGATCGACAACTCCTGGCCCCGCTGGTCAGCGACCTGCTTCAGCCGGATTGCGGCCGTCAGACCCGCCGGGCCACCACCGACGACCACCACGTCGAACGGCATCGACTCCCGTTCCATCCGCATCGACTCCTTCTACCACTCTTAACCTCTGTGCGCTCCGACCTATAACATAGGCGGTATGAGCAACGCGGCAAAAACCGGCTCGAACGGGACTCACGAACTCGCCAGCCTGCTGCGCTGGTATCTTGAGGCAGGGGCCGACGAGGCGGTGGGCGAGGTCCCGGTCGACAGGACGGTGCCGGCGGTCACTTCGCCGCCCGGCAGGTCCGGATCCCCCCGGCCTGCCGCGTCCCCGTCGCCGTCACGGTCCTCGCCACGATCCGAGCCGGCGTGGTCACCGCCGGTGGTGGCGATGCCGGCGGACGGCGGCTCAGGACCTCCGACCGCTCCCGTATCCCGGACGGCCGCTGCCACCGATGCGGCCGAACGCGCCCGGTCGGCCGGCAATCTCGAGGAGCTGCGGGCTGCCCTGGAGGGCTTTGAGGGCTGCGTCCTGAAGAAGACCGCCATGAACCTGTGTTTCGGTCGCGGCAGCCCCCACGCCCGGGTGGTGCTGATCGGCGAGGCCCCCGGTCAGGAGGAAGACCGTCAGGGCCGGCCCTTCGTCGGTGCCTCGGGGCGGCTTCTCGACCGGATGCTCGCCTCCATCGGTCTCGATGAGTCGACGGTGTTCATTTCGAACACGGTGTTCTGGCGACCGCCCGGCAATCGCGAGCCGACGGACTCCGAAACCCAGGCATGCCTGCCGTTCGTCTGCCGGATAATCGAGCTGATCCGCCCCGAGGCGATCCTGACCCTCGGGGGCCCGGCGGCGAAGACGCTTCTTGACCAGACCGGGGCACTGGCGCGGCTGCGCGGCCGCTGGCTGGAGTTCCGGAGCCCCGGGCTGGATGCGCCGGTGCCGGCGCTGGCGACCTATCATCCGGCCTACCTGCTCCGCTCGCCGGCCCAAAAGCGCCTGGTCTGGCGTGACCTGCTGATCCTGAAAGACAGGCTGGCCGGCTGAGGCCGGTCGGCCGCCTGCCAAGGCGCCAAGGTGTCGGACGTCGGGCCGCGCGCGCTCAGTCCGGTGGTAGGCGGGGGAAGGGATCGAACCTCCGACTTCTCCCATGTAAAGGGAGCGCTCTGCCACTGAGCTACCCGCCTTTGCGGGACCCGGTTCCCGATCAGCGGCCGTCCCCCGCGCGGGAATTTTTCGCAGGATTGCCTGAAATTCGACGCGACTGCGGAAACGACGTGGGATTCAGATCGGGTTTAGAAGACGGTTGGCAACTGGCCGTGCACGACCGTATCGATGGCGATCAAGGCGAGCGCGTAGCCGAGCGCGCTGACGCCAACAAGAGCGCCAACGGCGATGCGGCCGCGCCAGACCGTGTGTCGAGGGGGGGACTGGTCCGTGTCGGGTGCATTGGTTGCGCGTTCGCCGCTGGCAAACGACGTCGGTTCAGCCAACGCCTGCGTTTGCTGCATCTCACGTCTCCCTGGGTCCCACTGACGCCGGTGGCAGGGCGTACGCTCGCCCCGGGCTTCCAGCCGCACCGGACGCTTAACTGTATATCAGCAAAGTCCAGGACTGGAAACACCCAATTGGGCACAGACAAAGCGCACGTCTGTCAAAAAAAATGAAGCGAGCTGTCGCATTTTTGTAATTTATGCGGAAGCTTGGCCAACTAACGACCGGTTTGCAGATCAGGCCGTTCCGTTTTCCGACTGTCCAGTTCGGTTAACGCTTCAATTTGCAATTCTGCTATCGGAGCAGAACAGTTTGGCATATGTGCCGCCTGACGCGCGCTCCGGGGGCTGGGCCGCATGGCCCCTCCGCAGCGTCGCACCGGCTCAGGCGGTCAGCGCCATGGTGGTTGCGCGGATGAGATCGAGCGCCGGGCACAGGGTGGTATCTGGCAGCGACCAGAACGGTGCGCCGGCCGGTGTGTGGACGGCGATGCGGCAACCGGCCTGCTGCCAGCCCTCGATCACCGGCCGCGCGGCGGGCGAAAGTGGCCGGCCGGCCTCGGCGATCAGTTCGAACCAGTCGACGGGGAGCGACTGCGACGGGGTCACTCTGGCCAGACGCAGATCATCGAGCGTGGCGATGAGGTCGGGATGCAGGGCGTAACCGGCGACCTCGACGATGTCGCCGTCGGCCAGCCAGCCGCGGAGACGCCGGGTGTCGACGCCGACCGCTTCGGATCGTCCCATTTCCGCGGCAATCCGGATGCGCAGCAGCTGATTGACCATGCTCTGCCCGTTGGTCACCGGATTCCACAGCGCCAGGCGGGCGAACCGGCCCGGCTCCTGGCCGATGAGTGCGGTTGCCATCAGGCCGCCGAAGCGCAGGCCCCAGAGGCCGACGGGCCGGCCCGTCTCGCGCTGTAACCAGTCGGCCGCCGTCCGGGCATCGGCGAGCCAGACGGGCCACCGGCCGTCGCCGAAGTGGCCCGTGCTGTCGCCGGTTCCGGACAGATCGAACAGCAGCACCCCGATCCCCCGGGCAGCGAAGGCGCGCGCCTGCAGCGCCATCATCCGCCGGCTGCGGTTCAACTCCTCGGCGAACGGCGGCAGGCACACCAGATCCCACCCGGGTCCGGTCGTTTTGTCGGCGGGTGGATACCACACCGCAAACAGCCGGCCGGCCTCGCCGGCCAGGGTCACCGGCCGGAATGTCGCCCGGGTGGTGATGACCGTCACGCGGCCAGCTTGGTCTCGACGAAACTGCTGAGCGATCCGACCGTCGCGAACACCTCGGCGGAGATTTCGTCGTCGTCGACGGTCACGCCGAACTGGTCTTCGATCGCGGTGACGATCGTAACCACCGCCATGGAGTCGAATTCGGGAACGCTGCCGAACAACGGCGTCGACGGATTAAACGCATCGGCGCGGTCGCCGAGCTGAAGCGTCTCGCGCAGCATCGCTTTGATGTCATCGAACACGGCCATCGGGCTCAACTCGCTTGTCTCAGGTTCCGGGTGGGTCGGGGCAGGGCAGGGTCCCTGCGGATCGGGCAATACGTCAGGATTGCTGCCTGTGCAACTGCGAACGCCGCCGTCGCGGCCGCGCCCGCCGTCTGCGCCGGCGAAGCCCGCCGTGAGCCGCTGGGCCGTGCCGTTTCGCCATGACGCCGGTTAGGATAGCGTAAACCGGCGGCGGTGATGATGGCTGGCCGACGGCATGCGGCTCCTTAGATGACTCGCCTCAGTTTACTCACCGGGCGAGTTGGCTATGATCCGCGCCGTGCCAATCGGCTGTGCCAGGGGTTCGCGGCGGGTCTTCGATGTCCGATCTCGTTCATCAGTTCATTTTGGCCGCGGCGGCAATCCGGCCTGACGCGGTCGCGCTGGTTTCGGGGGGCGAGGCGCTCACCTACGCCGGCCTGCGGGCGCAGGTGGCGGCCGTCGCCGGCGGTCTCGCCGACCTGCATCTGCAGCGCCGCGAGCGCGTCGCCGTCTACCTCGAGAAGCGGCCGGAGACGGTTGCGGCGGTGTTCGGCGCAGCCGCCGCCGGCTGCGTGTTCGTGCCGGTCAACCCGCTGTTGCGCGCCCGCCAGGTCGGCCACATCCTTCGCGACTGCAACGTCCGGGTCCTGGTGACCTCGACTGATCGGCTCGCCACCCTGACCGCCGAGCTCGAGGACTGCAGCGACCTCCGCTTCGTGGTCCTGGTCGATGGCGGGACCCCGGGCGCGCTGCCCCCCGCTCCGGTGGTGCTGACATGGCAGGACCTGCTTGAGCGCGGTGCGGCGACCGCCCGCGGCCCGCACCGGGTGATCGACACCGACATGGCGGCAATCCTCTATACCTCCGGCAGCACCGGGATGCCGAAAGGCGTAGTGCTCTCCCACCGCAACGTGGTCGCCGGCGCCCGGAGTGTCGCCAGCTATCTGGAGAACCGCAGCGACGACCGCATCCTGGCTGTGCTGCCGCTCAGTTTCGATGCCGGATTCAGCCAGCTCACCACCGGCTTTCACGCCGGCGCCACCGTTGTCCTGCTCAACTATCTGCTGCCCCGCGATGTGGTGAAAACCTGCGGCGCCGAACGGATTACCGGACTCACTGCGGTTCCGCCGCTGTGGATCCAGCTTTCCCAGCTCGACTGGCCGGGCGAGGCGGCGGCGAGCCTGCGCTACTTCGCCAACACCGGCGGGCACATGCCCCGGGCGACCCTCGACGCGCTCCGCACCCGGCTGCCGCGCGCCCGCCCGTTCCTGATGTACGGGCTGACCGAGGCGTTCCGGTCCACCTATCTGGACCCGGAGGAGGTGGACCGGCGCCCCGATTCGATCGGCAAGGCGATTCCCAATGCGGAAATCCTGGTCGTGCGTGAGAACGGCGAGCCCTGTCAGCCGGGCGAGCAGGGTGAACTGGTGCACCGCGGCGCCCTCGTCGCCATGGGCTACTGGAACGATCCGGAACGGACGGCGCTGCGGTTCCGGGCGGCGCCGGGTCAGCCTGCCGGTCTGCCGGTCCCGGAAATCGCCGTATGGTCCGGCGATCTGGTCCGCACCGACGAGGACGGCTTTCTCTACTTCGTCGGACGCAATGATGAGATGATCAAGACTTCCGGCTACCGGGTCAGTCCGACAGAGATCGAAGACCTGATCTACGCCACCGGGCTGGTCGGCGAAGCGGCCGCCCTCGGGATTTCCCATCCGGTCCTCGGTCAGGGCATCGTCCTCGCCGCCACCCCGCCGGACGGCAGCGCACTCGACATGGACGGTCTCCTCCGGGCCTGCCGTCAGCAACTGCCGCTCTACATGGTGCCCGCCCACATCGTCGAGCGGCCGTCGCTGCCGCGCAACCCCAACGGCAAGATCGACCGCCGCGCCCTCGCAGCCGAGCTGGCCGGGGTGTTCGCCGAGGCGCCGTGAGGCCCGGGAGAGACCGCGCCGTGCATCCCGCCCTCGCCAGCGTGACCGTTGCCGACAATGAACTGCTGATCGGCGGAGTGCCGCTAACCCGGCTTGCCCGGCGGGTCGGCAGCACGCCGTTCTTTGCGTACGACCGGGGCCGCCTGAGCGGCCGTATCGCCGAACTGCGCAGGCACCTGCCGCCCGGCCTCAACCTCAATTACGCCATCAAGGCCAACCCGATGCCGGCGGTGATCCAACACCTTGCCGGGCTCGTCGACGGGTTCGACGTCGCTTCGGCCCTGGAGATGCAGGCCGCCCTCGACACGCCGATGCCGCCGGCCCGGGTCAGCTTCGCCGGGCCTGGAAAGACGGCCCGGGAACTGTCCCGGGCGGCGGCCGCGGGGATTGTCATCCATCTTGAGAGTGAAGGGGAGATGCGCGTCCTCGCCGGCATTGCCGCGGAGCACGGGGTGCGCCCGGAGGTGGCGGTCCGGGTCAATCCGGACTTCGAACTCAAGGCCTCGGGCATGAAGATGGGTGGCGGGCCCCAGCAATTCGGCGTGGATGCGGAGCGGGTGCCGCAGATGCTCGGTGAACTGGCCAGGCTCGACCTCGCCTTCGTCGGTTTTCACATCTATGCCGGCTCCCAGAACCTCAATGCCGAGGTGCTGACCGAGACCCAGACTAAGACCGTCGACCTGGCGTTGCGGCTCGCCGACCACGCGCCGGGACCGCTGCGCCACCTCAACATCGGCGGCGGCTTTGGCATTCCCTATTTTCCGAAGGACCAGCCCCTCGACCTTGCCCGGGTTGGCGACAACCTGGCGGGCCTGCTGCCCCGGATCGCAACTGCCCAGCCGGACGCAACCGTGATCACCGAACTCGGCCGGTACATTGTCGGCGAGTGCGGGGTGTACGTGACCCGGGTCGTCGACCGCAAGGAATCCCGCGATCAGGTTTTCTTGATTACGGACGGCGGGCTTAACCATCAGCTTGCCGCCTCAGGGAACTTCGGCCAGGTGATCCGCCGCAATTATCCGGTGGCCGTCGGCAACCGGATGAACGGTGAGGCCTGCGAGACGGTGACAATCGTCGGCTGTCTGTGCACGCCGCTGGACCTTCTTGGCGATAAGGTGCCGCTGCCGCGCGCTGAGGTGGGCGACCTCATCGTCGTGTTCCAGTCCGGCGCCTATGGCCTGACCGCCAGCCCGACCCGATTCCTCAGCCATCCCGAGCCCGCCGAGGTACTGGTCTGATCGTGATCGCCGCGGAGGTGTGCCGGCGCCGCTGAGCGGCCGCCGCCCGTCTCCGGAGCCTGCACCGGCCCTCGCCCGCAAGGGCTCTCGCCCCTTGCATTCTGCGACGGCGTGTGTCACTTACGTGCACAAATTCTGGCGCGACCAGACGCTGGCCAGTGGTTGTTCGTGTCGCTCGGCCTCTGCATCTGAACAAAAAAATCGACGGGTTCACGTGGGGAACGGAAGGGCAGGACGAGGGGTTTCGTCATGCACCGGCAACCTGTCAGTCTTTCGTCTCCGCCTTCGGGCGGACGCGTCGTTGCGTGAGCCCGATGGTGTCACGGCGGGCATCTCCAAAGTGGGGGCACCAGTGTCTCGAAGCGGGTAAAACGACCCGCGGTATGGGTCGCACGACGACTCCCGGGCACTGTCTGACCATCGCCTTCCCCTGTAACATTCATTTAACGTTACCGTGTCAGTTGTTGTCCGCGGCGGTGGCCTACCATGAGGGTGGTGGAGGCGACGGCGCTGATGCCGACCGGGCCCGGCCGTTCGCCATCATCGCGGAGGACCGAAAGACCGCAGCGCGGAACCATGGGGATACCGCAGCGTCATGCGCAACGTATTGAAAATTCATCTTTTATCCCCCTTCCTGCTGCTCGGTTTCGTGGAAACCCTGGTGCTCCTCACGGCTGTCTATGTGGGCTTCTACGTTGGCCACATGGATGTCAGCGGCTGGCCCGATACGCTTGTTGACCGTTTACCCGAAGCGGGTGTGTTTGTCGGCGTGATGCTGATTACGAAATTCGCAGTCGGCCTCTATCACTGGGAATATATCACACAATTTCTGCAGATTTTTATTCGGATTGCCGCCACATTCATCATCGGGTTCATCATTCTTTCGATGATATTTTATGTCTTCCCGGTGGTTGAAATCTGGCGGGCCTCGATGGCGATCACCATGCCGCTGGCGTTCGCCGGGTTGGTGACCACCCGATGGGGTTTCTACCAGATCCCCGAGCTGTCTTACCTGAAGCGGCGGGTGCTGGTGATCGGCGTCGGCGAGCAGGCAGCCCGCATCCAGCAACTGGAAGACCAGGGCAAGGCTTACCGGTTCGTCGCGGTCGCATTCATCGATGTGACCGGGGAAGAGCCGAAAGTCGATCCCTCACTGATCACCGGCAACGTCAACTCTCTTGCCGACTTCGTGGCCAAGAAGGGGGTCGATGAGATCGTCGTCGCTGTCCAGGACCGGCGCGGCCGGCTGCCGCTGCGCTCGCTGATGGACTGCCGGCTTGCGGGCACGCCCGTTTCCGACTACCAGACCTTCTGTGAGCGGGAGACCGGGCGGATCGACCTGGACGCCCTGCGCCCTGACTGGTTCGTCTTCTCCGACGGGTTTCCCGGCGGCAAGCTGCAGCAGTCGCTCAAGCGCGGACTCGACCTCGGGGTCAGCGCGGTCACGCTGTTCCTGCTTCTGCCGCTGCTGCTCGCCACCGCCTTCGCGATCTGGATCGAGACAGGCCGGCCGATCTTCTACCGGCAGCAGCGGGTCGGATTCCGCGGCAAGCCCTACGAACTGATGAAGTTCCGGAGCATGCGGGTCGATGCCGAGAAGGACGGGGTGCCGAAGTGGGCGCAGCGCAACGACGACCGGATCACGACCGTCGGGGCCTTCATCCGCAAGACCCGGATTGATGAGATTCCGCAGCTCTTCAACGTCCTGCGCGGCGACATGAGCTTCGTCGGACCGCGCCCGGAACGGCCGTTCTTCGTCGATCAGCTGACCCAGATCATCCCCTATTACGAAATCCGCCACCGGGTGAAGCCGGGCATCACCGGCTGGGCGCAGGTCAACTACCCCTACGGGGCCTCGGTTGAAGATGCTTGGCACAAGCTTCAGTATGATCTGTATTACATAAAGTCCTACAGCGTTTTCCGTGATCTGATTATCATTCTGCAAACGATCCGCGTGATCATCTTCCCCCAAGGCGCTCGCTGATCCGGTTCGCAGCGGCGACCACCCCCAGCGGCGCGCGGCAGGAAGGACCGTCGCCAGCGATGACCAACCGCCCCGCCGCGACGCCGGCCCGATCTCCCGACGCGGGCCCGGCCGCTGATCCGCCGCCAGTTTTCGATCCGGCGGCCACGGCTGCCGACCCCACGG
>CAYVUM010000009.1:1502-27030 GCA_964454795.1 uncultured Rhodospirillaceae bacterium | reverse complement strand
CCACGGCTGCCGACCCCACGGTTGCCGACCCCACGGTTGCCGACCGGCCGAAGCATCTTGTCCACGTGTTTCCCTCGTTCGCGATCGGCGGCGTGCCGCTGCGCATTGCCGCAATCATCAACCGCCTCGGCCCCCGCTTCCGCCACACCATTGTCTCGCTGGACGGCCGCTTCGACAGCAGCCGCGACCTCGATCCCGGCGCGACGGTAACGCTCATCCCGTTTGACCGTCCCGGCCGTGGCGGCCTGCCGGTGCTGCTCACGGCGATCCGCCGACGACTGTCGCGATTTCGCCCTGACCTGCTGCTCACCTACAACTGGGGGGCGACGGACTGGGCGATGGCGAACCGGCTGCTGCCCGCCTGCCGGCATGTCCATTTCGAGAGCGGCTTCGGGCCGGAGGAAGCCGATCATCAGATCCGCCGCCGCGTCCTCTACCGCCGCTCGGCGCTGGCGCGCGCCAGCCAGGTCGTGGTGCCCTCGCACACCCTGCAGCAGATTGCCACCGGCGTCTGGAAAATCCCCGGAACCCGGGTCCGGCTGATCCCCAATGGCGTCGATCTCGTCCGCTTTCAGGCCGATCCCGGTGACGTCGAGCGCGGTCCGTTCCCAAAGGAGGCCGGCGAGGTGGTGATCGGAACGGTTGCGCCGCTGCGGGCCGAGAAAGCCCTCGACCGGATGATCCGGGCGTTCGCCGCGGTCGTCGGCCAGGCACCGGCGCGCCTGGTGATCGTCGGCGATGGGGCCGAACGGCCGCGGCTGGAAACCCTGAGCCGGGAGCTGGGGCTGGCCGAACGGGTCGTGTTTGCCGGTCACCTGGATGCCGTCGAACGCGCGTACCGGTGGTTCGATATCTTTGCCATGTCTTCGGATACGGAACAGATGCCCAATGTGCTGATCCAGGCCATGGCCGCCGGACGGCCGGTCGCTGCCACCGACGTCGGCGACGTCCGGCGGATCGTCGCCCCTGAGAACCGCGAGCTGATCGTCCCCCGGGAGGACGAGGCGGGCTATGCCGCCGCGCTCGCGTCCCTCGTCGCCGACGGCGGTCGCCGCCGCCAACTGGGCCGCTGCAACCGGGACCAGGTCCGGCGCCATTACGATCTGAACGACATGGTGCGGGCTTACGAGCGGATTTTTTCGTCTTGAGCCGGTCCTTTGGTTCTCCGCCGGGCGATCCCGGAAAGCCGGTGCGCCTGCTCGTCTTCACCACCCTGTTTCCCAACGCCGCCCAGCCGACCCATGCGGTGTTTGTCGAGAACCGGCTGAAACGGCTGGTGTTGACCGGCGCGGCGACGGCGCGGGTCATCGCCCCGGTGCCCTGGTTTCCGTTCCGAAGCGAGCGGTTCGGCCGGTACGCCCGGTTCGCCCGGGTTCCGGCCAGCGAGGAGCAGGCGGGTCTGACCGTCGACCATCCCCGTTTCCTCGCGGTTCCCAGGATCGGGGTGTCGCTGAACCCGTTCAGCCTCTACCGGGCCGGGCGCCGGGCGATCTCGGCATGGCTCAAGTCCGGCGGCGATTTCGACCTTATCGACGCCCATTACGTCTATCCGGACGGGGTTGCCGCGGTGCTCCTCGGCCGGCGGTTCGGACGGCCGGTGGTGATCACCGCCCGCGGCACCGACCTCAACCTGCTGCCGGAGCTGAGCCTGCCACGGGCGATGATCCGCCGCGCGTGCCGGCGGGCCGACGGTCTGATCGCCGTTTCAGCGGCCTTAAGGGAGCGGTTCATCGCTCTCGGAATCGCACCGGAGGCGGTCCGGGTGCTGCCCAACGGCGTCGACCTCGCCCTGTTCCGGCCGATGGATCGCACGGCCGAGCGCCAGCGGCTGGGGGTTTCGGGGACCGTGCTCCTCGGCGTCGGCAACCTTATTCCGCTCAAGGGCCAGGACCTGATGATCCGCGCCGTCGCCGCCCTCCCCGGAACAACGCTGATCCTGGTGGGCCAGGGACCGGAAGAAGCAGCCCTGAAGGCGCTTGCCGCCAGCCTCGGGGTGGCGGAGCGGGTCCGGTTTCTGGGGCCCATCCCCCATGGCGAGCTCCCCGGCATCTACAATGCCGCCGACGCCCTGCTGCTTGCCTCGAGCCGTGAAGGCTGGCCGAATGTCCTCGGCGAGGCTCTCGCCTGCGGCACGCCGGTGGTGTCGATGCGGGTTGGCGGCGCCCCCGAACTGGTGGCGGCCCCGGAGGCCGGTGTGCTGTACGAGACCCGCAGCGCCAAGGCGCTTGCCGATGCGATCCGCAGTCTGCTCGCCAATCCTCCTGCGCGGGAGGCGGTGCGGACCTATGCCGGGCGCTTCGACTGGCAGGCAACGACCCGGGGCCAGCTCGACCTGTTCTCCGATATTTTGGACCGTCGCCGCGTTACAATGGGAGGATGACGGCCGCAGGGCGCAGTTCGCAGCAAAGGCGGGACGGGGGGGCCGGTCGCGTTTGCCGGCTCCTGCTTCTGCTGTTCCTGGTGGTTACCGGCTTCGCCGTTGAGGCGCAGCCTGTTCCCTCTCCGGACGATACCGCGTGGTTCGAAAGCACCCGGCGCGAGTGGGACCGCATCCTCAACCAGGTCGAGGCCTATTTCGCCTCCGATGCCCAGACGCCCGAGCAGGACCGCGACTACCGGGCGCTGCTGGATCTGGCCCGTTCGCTCGCCGTTGCTGTCCGGCAATCGGCCAGTGAACGGCTGGAGCAGGTGGAGGCGCTGCTCGCGGCGCTCGGACCGCCGCCCGCGGAGGGTGCCCCGTCGGAAACCGAGGACGTCGCCCGGAAGCGAGAGGCGTTCAATCGCCAGATTGCCATCTACCGCGGCCAGATAGCCGAGGCGGATGTGGCGCTCGCGCGCATTCAGGCGATCGAAGATCGGCTGCTCAGTCAGGCCCGTCAGGACTTGCGTGACCGGCTGACGGAGCGGCTGCCCATCCCGATCGACCCGGAAGTCATCCTCACTGCAACACCCGAGTTCGGCAGATTGCTGGTGTCTCTCGCGGCCCGACCGGTGCTCTGGTATTCGGAGACGAAGGAGAAGCTCAGCGCCCGGCTCGGCTACATTCCCCTGGTGGTCGCGGGCGCCGTTGCCGTCTTCGTCCTTGGGTGGCTGGTCCGGCGGCTGATCCTGCGCCGCTTCGGCCCCGATCCGGCGGTTGAAGAGCCGCGCTATGCCTCCCGGTTGCTTGCCGCGATCGCCCGGTTCTTCGCCGTCGGGATCATTCCGGCGATCCTGCTCGGGCTGTTGTACCTCGCGGTGGATCGCGAGAGCACGCTGATCACAGCGGACTTTCGCAGCCTCTTCGTCGCGGCAATCTTCGCCGTTGCCTTCTTCGTCATCGTCCACGCGGTCGCCTGGTCGGTCCTTTCACCGGACCTGCCCGCCTGGCAGCTGACCAATCTGGTCCCAAGGAACGCCCGCCGCATCGGACGGCTGGTCAGCCTGTTCGCCGGCATCGCTGCCGCTGATGCCTTCGTTCAGCTGTCCTTTCGCGATTTCACAATGTCGGCGGCGTTGCAGTCCATCTACCTGACGGGCCTGACAGCGGCAGAAGTGAGCGTCCTTCTGGTGCTCACCCGGGACCGGCTGTGGCAGACGGTCGAGGCCGAAGAAGCCAGCCAGGACGCCGGCGACGGCGCCGCGCCAGCGACGATGTGGCGCTGGATCCGTCTTCCCATGGCGCTCGCGGCGATCATCTCCCTGATCGCCTGCCTCGCCGGCTATGTGCCGCTCGGGCGGTTCCTCATGGACGGACTTGTGGCAACGGCTCTCGTATTCGCCGGTCTGGCGATCCTGCGCGAGTTTATTTATGACGGCCTGTCGCTGCTTATCCAGGCCAAACGGGTCCGCACGTATCTCCGCCTCTCTCCGCGTTCCGAGCAGGCGGTGACCCCCTGGGTGCGCATCATTCTCGACCCGGCCCTGTTCCTCCTCGCGATCATTGCCCTGGCGCCCGCCTGGGGCGCGCCGATCGACGTTGCCAAACGGTGGATCCTCGGCATCGCCGACGGCATCACGATCGGCGATGTCACCCTTTCACCCGTGGACATTATCGTCGCCGGGCTGGCGTTTTTCGCCACGATCGCCCTGACCCGGCTGGTCCAGCGACAGTTGCTCGAGCGGGTGCTGCCCTACACAACCATGCCGATTGGCCTGCAGCACTCGATCAGCGGCGGGCTCAGCTATCTGGGCGTGATCGCCGCCGCGACGATCGCGATCGCGGTGCTGGGCGTCGACCTGACCAACATCGCGATCGTGCTCGGCGCGCTCTCCGTCGGGATTGGCTTCGGCCTGCAGAACATCGTCAACAATTTTGTCTCCGGCATGATCCTGCTGATCGAGCGGCCGGTGAATGTGGGCGACTGGGTGGTGATCGGCGGGCTCGAAGGAATCGTCAAGCGGATCAATATCCGGGCCACCGAGATTGAAACCTGGCAGATGGCCTCGATCGTCGTGCCCAATGCCGAGGTTCTGTCCAACGCCATCACCAACCTGACCCTGCGCGACCGCTACGGCCGCCTGGAGGTGGACGTGATCATTCCGTTCGGTACCGACACGCGGCGTGTGGAAGAACTGTTGATGGAGGTGGCGCGGGCCCGGCCGGAGGTTGTGTCCTACCCCGCGCCCTTCGTCGTTTTCCGGGCCTATGGCGCTTATGGTCTCGAATTCCGGCTGCACTGTTTCATCGCCAACGTGATGAACCGCCTGATCGTCACCAGCGAGGTGCTCCATGCCGTGGACGCCCGCCTCCGCGCCGCAGGCATCCCTATTCCCTACCCCCAGAGTGTCGTGCATTACACCGGCATCGCTCCGGGCGAGCAGGTGCAGGCCCACGGGGAGGGGGTGTCGTCGCCAACGCTTCGGGAGGTCAGGCGTGATCGGCCTTGAGACGATGCGACGAAGGGGAGCCGGGAAAGGGATTTGTCGGACCGCGGCGAATGCACCGGATCGCGTCAGCCTCGCGCCTGCGTTACTCTCAGGGCCCCATCCCTTCCGGTTCGAAAGGACCCGACCATGCCCGCAAAGAAACTTCTGATGATCGTCGGCGACTTCGGCGAGGATTATGAGATCATGGTGCCGTTCCAGGCCCTGCAGATGGTCGGGCACACCGTCCATGCCGTCTGCCCCGGAAAGTCCGCGGGCGAGACCGTCCGCACCGCCATCCACGACTTCGAAGGCGACCAGACGTATACCGAGAAGCAGGGTCACCGGTTCGCCCTCAACGCCACCTATGCCGAAATCGAGCCCGATGACTATGATGCCCTGGTCCTCCCCGGCGGCCGGGCGCCGGAGTATCTGCGGCTGAACGAACGGGTGCTGGAGGCGGTTCGCCATTTCGCCGCCACCGGCAAGCCGATCGCGGCGATCTGCCACGGCGCCCAGATCCTGGCGGCGGCAAAGGTCATCTCGGGCAAGCGGGTTTCGGCCTATCCCGCCTGCGCGCCGGAGGTGGGACTCGCCGGCGGGACCTATGCCGAAATCGCCATGGACAGCGCGATTACCGATGGCGTGCTGGTGACCGCGCCGGCCTGGCCAGCCCATCCCGAATGGCTGGCCCAGTTCCTGACCGTTCTCGGCACGCAGGTCGACCACGGCAACTGATCCTGCCGCCCGCCAATGCCGCGCTGGATCAACGCGGACGATCTGCCGGGGCTGCTGCAACCCGGGATGACCGTCTATGCTCCCGGGCTTGCCGGAGAGTCGGCCGTCTTCGTGGACGCCCTCAAGGCTGCGCCCGATGCCGCCGCCGGGGTGACCTTCGTCGGCGTCTGGCTGCCGGGCTACAACCGGTTCGACTATGCGAGCCTGCACGAGGATGCACGGGCGATCACGGTGTTCGTCTCGCCGCATCTCCATGATTCGTTTGCCGCCGGACGGCTGCGCTACCGGCCGCTCTCCTATTTCGAGACGTATCGCTGGCTCGCCGGAGCGGAGGAGATCGATCTCGCCCTGCTGCACGTCGCCCCGCCGGACCCGGACGGCGCCGTCAGCCTGGGTGTCGCCTGGGATTTCACCCCCGCGGTGATGAAGCGGGCGAAGCTGCGCGTCGCCCATGTGAATCCGGCGCTGCCACGGACCCGGGGGGTTGCCCGCCTGCACTGGGATGACCTGGACTGCGTGGTCGACACCGAGGGGCCGGTTGCTGGGACCAGCGATCGCGTCGAACCGGCGTTCGCGGCGATCGGCAGGCACTTAGCCCCGCTGATCGCCGACGGCGCGACCCTGGAAGTGGGGGTCGGCCGGGTCCAGGGGGTGCTCGATGCCTTGCGGGACCACCGCGATCTCGCCTTCCATTCGGGGGCGATCACCCCGCCCGTCCAGCGTCTCGCCGAGGCCGGCGCGATCCGCGGCGACCGAAACGCGATCACCGCCGGGATCGCCTGGGGTGATGGTGGGTTCTACCGGTTCTGCGGCGCCGATCCGCGGGTGCGGTTTGCGCCGGTGGGCTGGACCCATGACATCGGCCGGCTGCGCGAAATTCCCACGTTCATCGCCATCAACGCGGTAATCGAGGTGGACCTGCTCGGCCAAGCCAACGCCGAGATGATCGACGGCCGCCAGGTCTCAAGCGCCGGCGGGATTACCGACTTCATGCGCGGGGCGCGCCTGTCCGCAGGCGGGTTTTCAGTGGTGGCGCTGCCGGCAAGCGCCAGGGGCGGCGCGGTCTCGCGGATTGTACCGGCCCTGCCCCAGGGTACGGCGGTCAGTGTCGCCCGCGCCGACATGGAGATCGTCGTCACCGAACACGGGGTCGCCGACCTGCGCGGTCTCGATGTGGACGCCCGGGCGAAGGCACTGATCGCCGTTGCCGCCCCGCCGTTCCGCGACGACCTGGCCCGGTCCTGGACGGAGCGCCGCCGGCGGATGTGAACCCCGCGGGTCCGGGTGCACCACGGTCCGGAGGAGTGCCGGTTCGCAGAGGCCGGTCGCGGCCATGCGGTCTTCGCCGGTAACGGCGAACCGGCGAAGGTGCACCCGTTGCCCTTCGGTTCTTGGACGATCCGCCCGGCGAACCGTCGACACCGTGTTCGCCGGGCGGGTGAAGTGCGGACCCCCCGACGGCATTCGGGGAGGCGCGTCCTCCCCGAATATCCGGACAAAGATGACTGATCGCAGGCAGCGGCGTGCTCGTTCTTCGACCCGTTCCGGTCAGCCTGGCGGATGGTGCCGTCCAGGTCCGACAACGACACGCCCGGCTGCACCCGCGAGGCGGACCTCAGCGCTCCGCCTGCTCCGCTGCGAACAGCGCGGCGTACTCGCCGTAGCCCTCCTCTTCCAGCCGGTCCGCTGGTATGAAGCGGAGCGCCGCTGAATTGATGCAGAACCGGGCCCGGGTCGGAGACGGCCCATCCGGGAAAACGTGGCCCAGGTGGGAGTCGCCGTGCCTGGAGCGGACCTCGGTGCGGATCATCCCGTGACTGAGGTCGCTCTTCTCGACGATATGATCCGGCTCGAGCGGTTGAAAGAAGCTCGGCCAGCCGGTCCCGGAATCGTATTTGTGGACGGAGGCGAACAGCGGCTCGCCGCTGACCACGTCCACGTAGATGCCCGGCTCCTTGTGGTTCCAGAAGGCGTTGTCGAACGGCCGTTCGGTGGCGTCTTTCTGGGTGACCGCCCGCTGCTCGGGGGTCAGGGCCTCGATCGCTTCCGGCGTTTTGGGGTAGCGCTTGTGTTTTGCCATGGCATTTCTCCATTACGGTGTTTCCGGGTTCTACGCGGAAAATGCCCGCCGCGATCGACATCAGCGGCGAGGCTCGCAAACACAGATGCCCGCTCGTCCTGGGGCGTTGCAGCACCGAAGCCGAGGAGATCCGGTCGGGTCGATGCGACCGGAGATGGTATCGGCGCTGCGGGCACGTTGCTCCGACGGCGGGAGGCAGCGGACGGCGCGCTTTGGGCGCCTCACCCGAAGGCCTTGAAGGCGATGATGGTGAATGTGTCCTTGACCCCGGGCACGGTCTGCAGACGTTCGGTCACAAAATGGCCAATGTCGGCGCCGTCTTCGAGGTAGCACTTGAGCATCAGGTCGTACGGCCCGGAAATCGAGTGGACCTCAGAGACGCCCTCGACGGTCTCGATGGCTGTCTCCGCCACCTGGTAGGCGTGGCCGAGCTCGCATTTCACCTGAACGAAGATCGTCTGCATCGCCGCCTTCCGGATCCGCTGCTGCGACCCGGCGGCGGGCGCCGGGTCAGGCGTCCACCTTGCCGCTGAGTTTGGGTTGGCGCAACAGGAAGGCGGGAACGTGGTCGCCCATGCCGACGACTGGCGGATCGGCATCCTCCCGACGCTGGCGCGAGCGCGGGGCGGGGGCACGCGCCGGCGCTGCCGGCGGCGGCTTCGGTGCTGGCTGTTCAGAACCGGGTTGCCGGGGCGGTGGGGTTGGGTTCGCCGCTTTGGGCGGCGCCGCCGGCGCCTCGCTGGCACTCGAGCGGGACTCGGTCGCCTTGCCGCGCCGGCGCTTTCCGCGGCCTTTCCGTCCGCCGGTGTCCAGTTCGCCGGTCTCGATGCCCTCAACGTTGATCCGCGGGATCGGCCCTCCGATCAGCTGCTCGACCGCCTGAACGTTGCGACCGTCCTCCGCGACGGCGATGGTCAGCGCCGTCCCGGAGCGGCCGGCGCGCCCGGTGCGGCCGATGCGGTGCACGTAGTCCTCGGCGTTGCTCGGGACGTCGAAGTTGAAGACAAACTCGACCCCGACAATGTCAAGCCCGCGGGCGGCCACGTCCGAGCAGACCATGAACCGGGCTTCCCCGCGCCGGAACCGGCTCAGCACGTCGGTGCGCGCTGACTGCACCATATCGCCGTGCATCATCACCGCATCGTACCCATGGCGGACCAGGGAGCGCTGAACCACGCCGACGTCACGCTTGCGGTTGCAGAAAATCAGGCCGTTGGCGCAGCCGTAGGTATCGATGAGCGCCCGCAGCGCCGCCCGTTTGGCTTTCTGGATGCCGATGCTGGTACCACCACCGGGGAGAACCACGAGCCCCTGGGCGACCGTCTCCGCCGGGGTCGACGGTGGGGCAACCGTGACGGCCTTCGGATTGTTCAGGAACTTCTCGGACAGCCGGCGGATTTCAGCCGGCATTGTCGCCGAGAAGAAGAGGGTCTGGCGCGCCCGCGAAACCAGTGAGACGATCCGCTCCACATCCGGAATGAACCCCATGTCGAGCATCCGGTCGGCTTCGTCGATGACCAGGATGCGGACGTCGTTCATCACCAGGTAGCCCCGTTCGAACACGTCGAGCAGCCGCCCGGGTGTGGCGATCAGCACGTCGACACCGCGTTCGAGGACCTTGACCTGATCGGCCATCGACTCGCCGCCGATCAGCAGCGCCTTGGTCAGACGTGCATACTTGCCGTAACGATCGAAAGTGCCGGCCACCTGGGCGGCAAGCTCGCGGGTCGGCTCGAGAATCAGGGAGCGCGGCATCCGAGCCTTCGCCCGGCCGGCATTGAGAATGTCGATCATCGGCAGGGTGAAGCCGGCGGTCTTGCCCGTGCCGGTCTGGGCGCAGCCGAGCACGTCGCGCCCCATCAGGACGTAGGGAATAGCCTGCGCCTGGATGGGCGTCGGCACGGTGTAGCCCGAGTCGGCAACCGCACGGAGAACGGTTTCGCTCAACCCCAGATCTTCAAACGTCATCGGGATCGATCCGTCGGCGGCCTGTCCGTCAAACATTCGGCCTGCGGAGCGCCCGCGGACCCAGCGGCGCAGGGCACATTAAATCCCCGGGTGCCGGGGACAGCGGCCTTTGCGAACCGTGGCTGACCCCGATAAGCTCGACAGACAATGTTAAGTGCTTCATCGCGACTTAAAGTGGGCTGAATGCTGATCGAACGCAACACCGCGGCGCTGCTCGTCGTTGATATTCAGGAACGGCTGTTGCCGGTCGTGGCCGATCCCCGGGGTGTCGTCGCCAATAGCCGGACCCTGATCCGGGCCGCCTCCGGGCTGGGCGTCCCGGTCCTCGCCTCCGTCCAGTATCCGCGCGGCATCGGCGCGCTCGTGGCGGAGCTGGCAAATCTTCCCGCTACCGTTCCGGTGATCGAGAAAATCAGCTTCTCCTGTGTCCGCGAACCGGAATGGCGCAGCGCTTTCGAAGGCCTCGGCCGGCCGCAGGCGGTCATCGCCGGCATTGAAGCGCACGTCTGCGTGCTGCAGACCGCGCTCGACCTTCTCGCCGCCCGCTACCAGGTCTTTGTGGTTGCCGATGCCGTCTCCTCGCGGGCAGAGGCCAGTCACCAGGCAGCGCTGGACCGCCTGCGCGCCGCCGGCGCCGGGGTTGTGACCACGGAGATGGTCGTGTTCGAGTGGCTGGAACGCGCCGACACGGCGGAATTCAAGAAGCTGATGCCGCTGATCAAATGACCGCGGTGACGAGCAGCGGGTTGCCACCGGACCGGCAATGGTCGAAAACCACCGGCGGACACCACGGGACGACGAGGCCAGGAGATGAGCGGACACATCCTCAGCTATCGCGGCATCACACCGAAAATCGGTGAGAGGGCATTTGTTGCCCCCACCGCCACGGTGATCGGCGACGTGGAAATTGGCGCCGAAAGCAACATCTGGTTTGGCTGCGTGATCCGCGGTGACGTCAACATCGTCCGCATCGGCGAGCGCACCAACATCCAGGACGGCACGGTCGTCCACGTGAGCCGCCACGATTATGGCACGTTCATCGGTTCCGACGTGACCATCGGGCATCTCGCGCTGATCCACGCCTGCACCCTGGAAGACGGCTGCTTTGTCGGCATGCACGCGACGGTGATGGACGGCTGCGTGGTCGAGAAGGGAGCGATGGTCGCGGCCGGCGCCCTGGTGACCCCGGGCAAGCGGATCGGCGCCGGCCAACTCTGGGCCGGCTCGCCGGCACGCTACCTCCGCGATGTGGGCGAGGCCGACGCCGCCAGCCTGGTCGCCACTGCCCCCCATTATGTCCGCCTGGCCGGAGAGTATCTGGATGACGTCTGCCGCTGAGGCCGGGAGCGGCCCGCTGCCCCTCGCCGCCGCCGTTGAGGATCCGCTGGTTGCCGAAGTGCTTGCCGGCCGGCGCAAGGCCGTGGCCCGCGCCATGGCGGCCGCCGAGTCCACCTCGCCCGGCGCCCGGCGGCTGGTCGCCCAGATCCACCGCCACGCCGGGCGCGCCCACCTTGTGGGGATCACCGGCGTGCCCGGTGCCGGCAAGTCGACCATCGTCCGCGCTTTGGCGCAGCAGGTCCGGGCCGGTGGCCGGACGGTCGGCATTGTTGCCATCGACCCGTCGAGCCCGTTCTCCGGCGGGGCGATCCTCGGTGACCGCATCCGGATGACCGAGCTGTCGGGCGATCCCGGGGTGTTCATCCGCAGCATGGCGACGCGCGGCGCGCTCGGCGGGCTTGCCCGGGCGACGCTCGATGTCGCCGACGTCCTCGATGCCGCCGGCTATGACATGGTGGTGATCGAGACCGTCGGCGTCGGCCAGGACGAGGTGGACGTGGTCCAGGCTGCCCACACGGTCGTGGTGGTGTCAGCGCCGGGGCTTGGCGATGAGGTGCAGGCGATCAAGGCCGGGGTGCTGGAAATCGCCGATGTCCACGTGGTCAGCAAGTGCGACCGGCCCGACGCCGACAAGACCGTGGCCGACCTGCGCGGGATGCTCGGGCTCGGCGGCCTCGGGCGTGGCGACACCCTGTGGGACGTACCGGTTGTCCCGACCAGCGCCCAGAACCGCGAGGGCATCGAGGCGATGATGGCCGCCGTTGACGCGCACGGGACCCATCTGCGCGACAGCGGCGAGATTCGCGGCCGTCGTCGGCGGATCGCCGAGATGCGGGTGATCAAGGCGGCCGAGGACATCCTCCGCGACGAACTGCTCGGCCGTGGGCGGACGTCGCTTGAGCGGCTTCTGGAGCGGAATCTGGCCGGCGAAATCGATCCCTACGCGGCGGCCCGGCTCCTCCTCGATGATCTCTCGCCGTCCGAAAACACCGCGGGTGGCTGAGCCGGAACCGGGGCGGTGTGTCGATCGTTGATCGCTGCGATCACCCTCCGGTATCATCACTGGATGATGAACTGGTTATCTCGGGGCGGTCGGGCGGACGCTGACGCGGTGCTGGTCCCGGCAGGGCAGAGAGCCGGCGCGGGTCTGGTCGCGACGGTCACGGCGATGTTGCTGGTTGCCGGCTGCTCCACATCGGCGCCGGAACCGTTCCCGCCGGCGGACACCGCCCGGGGTGGCGCGGCGCCGGCAGGCGATGCGGTCGGCGCCGGTCCGGAGGGCGACGCCAGCAATGCCTACACGCCGCCGGAAACCATTCCCGGTGAGGGCGAGCCGTTTCCGAACCTGGCCTCGGTGCCGGAACGGCCGGCTGTCCGCACGGCCCAGCAGCGGGCCGGGCGCCAGCAGGGGCTGATCGCCGACCGCGCCGGCCGCCGGTATTCCGACGAGGTGATTCCGCTGCAGGGAACCACGGCCGGACCACCGCCGTCGGCCCTGGCGACTCCGGTTCCGCCCGGAATGACCCCGCCGCCGCCCGCAGCGGCGCCGGCGCAACCGGCGCCGCCGGCCGAACGGTTCGCGGAGGCGCCGCCGCCCCGCGCCGCGTCCGGGCCCCTGGCACTCGAGCCGTCACCGGAGCCCGAGCGTCGGACAGCGCCGGTGGCATCCGGCCCGCCGCCGGTCCCCGCGCCACCGGACCCCGAACCGGCCGCGGCCCCGCCGCCACCGCCGGTTCTCGCCGGCCAGCGTCGCTCCTCATCACCGCCAGCGCCGCCCTCGGAACCGTCGCCGGCACCATCGCCATCGCCGGAGCTGCAGCGGGAGCTGGCCGCGGCGAATGCCCCGGAGCCGTGGACCCCCCAGTATCTTGACCGGGACCTGTCGGATCCGGCGGACGAGATGCCCTTCGTGACGCCGGCACCGCCGCCGGCCCCGGCCGCGGCCGCGCAGGCCGTGTCCGCCCGGTCTGACGCCCCGGCTGAAAGCGCCCCGGCACCATCGCCCCGGAGTCTGGCACCGCCAGCGCCGCCGGCGCCGGATCTGACCGGCGGGGTCCAGGCCGTCTACCAGGCGCGGCTGCGCCAGACCCGGCCGACCGGGGCGGTCCCGTCCGCGGGGCTGCGACCTCCGGAACCGGTGCCCGGCGGCTACGAGACCATTGTCGTGTCGTCGAGCGGTGTCGAGACCGGCAGTGCCGCGATCGCCGCCGGTGTCGCCGGCGGCGCACGGGTGGCGACGCTGTTGTTTCCTGACGGCTCGGCGGCGCTGGGCGTACGGGAGACCGACATCCTGCGCAATGTCGCTGCGTTGCAGCGGGAGCGCGGCGGCAGCCTCCACGTGGTCGGCCATGCCAGCCGCCGGACTGCCAACATGCCGCCGGAGCGCCACCGTGAGGTCAACCTGGAGATGTCGAGAGAGCGCGCGGAAGCGGTGGCCCGGGCCCTTCGCCGATTCGGTGCCGGGCCGGTGCAGATCGCCGCTATGGGGGATGCCCAGCCGCTTTACGCGGAAACGATGCCGGCGGGGGAGGCTGGTAACCGCCGGGTGGAGGTGTATCTGGTCAACTGACGCCGCTTGCGGCCGGCAGTCCGGCGGTTCGGGCTTCTCCTCCACCGGCTTTTCAGCTAGTGGTTCGATGCTGACGGATGAGTCCCATCCGTCAGTTGAATCGAACCATGAGATCCATAGGTTCGTGGATCGACCGATCATCCGCTTGGGAACCAAGCGGATGATCCCATCCACTGAGACCCGGAAAACTTGCGGCTGTTGCCGCGATTTACAGACGAGAGCTGTCAACGGGGACGTTCGATGAAAGCCCAGTTTCACGCCGTGCGCCGGCTACCGCCTTACGTCTTCGCCGAGGTGAATGCGATGAAGGCGCGCGCCCGGGCCGCCGGCGAGGACATCATCGACTTCGGGATGGGCAATCCGGATTTTCCGACGCCGCGGCATATCGTCGAGAAGCTGACCGAAACGGTCCAGGACCCGCGCACCCACCGCTATTCGGAATCCCGCGGCATCAAGGGATTGCGGCGGGCGATCTCGGGCTATTACGAGCGCCGCTTCGGGGTCTCCATCGATCCGGAGCGTGAAGCGGTTGTCACCCTCGGCTCCAAGGAGGGGCTGGCCAATCTGGCCACGGCGATCACCAGTCCCGGCGATGTCATCCTCTCACCCAATCCCAGTTATCCGATCCACCAGTTCGGCTTCATCATTGCCGGGGCGGCGGTGCGCAACATTCCGGTCTGCCCGGACGGGCATCTGATCTCCGCGCTCGAGCGGGCGGTCAAGCACAGCGTGCCGAAACCCACCGCGGTGGTGCTGAACTATCCCAACAACCCGACGACGGCGATTGCGACCCTGGACTTTTACGAGGCCGTCGTCGACTTCTGCCGCCGGCACGAGATTTTCATCCTCTCTGACATCGCCTATGCCGAGATCTATTTCGAAGGCGGGCCGCCGCCGTCGATCCTCCAGGTCCCGGGCGCCCGGGAGATCGCCGTCGAGTTCAGCTCGATGAGCAAGACCTATTCCATGCCCGGCTGGCGGATCGGCTTCGCCTGCGGGAATTCGGAGCTGTGCGCCGCCCTGGCCCGGGTGAAGAGCTATCTGGACTACGGCGCGTTCACCCCTGTCCAGGTGGCCGCCGCTGCGGCCCTCAACGGTCCCCAGGACTGCGTGCTCCAGAACCGCGAGCATTACCGCCAGCGCCGCGACGTGCTCATCGAGGGTCTCCGGTCAGCCGGCTGGGAGGTGGCAGCGCCGCCGGCCACCATGTTCGTCTGGGCGCCCATTCCTGAGGCGTTCGCCGGTGCCGGCTCTCTCGCCTTCGCCAAGATGCTGCTGAGCGAAGCGCGGGTCGCGGTCAGCCCGGGGATCGGGTTTGGCGAGCACGGCGACGATCACGTCCGTTTCGCCCTGGTCGAGAACACCCAGCGGATCCGCCAGGCAACCCGCAGCATCCGCACGTTCCTGGCCCGGCATCACAACCAGCCGGAGCCGGTGGCTGCGGCGGCGATCGTCTGACCCCGGCGTTGGCCGCTCAGGTCCCGTCATCGCGATCCGCTGCGCGCCCGTCCCGTCTTCCGGTCCCGGTGTCATGACCGACCCTCTCAAGGTGGCTGTTGCCGGCCTCGGCACGATCGGCAGCGGCGTCGTCCGGCTGATCCAGGCCAACGGCGAGCTGCTGCGGGCGCGCACCGGCCGGCCGGTGATCCTCACCGCCGTGGCCGACCCGGATCGCCGCGACCGCGGTTTCCCGATTGAGGCTCTGGCCTGGTACGACGACGGCCCTGCCATGGCCCGCGAGGCCGAGGCGGACGTGGTGGTGGAGCTGATCGGTGGCTCAGGGGGAGTCGCCAGGGCCGTCGCCGAGACGGCGATCGCCGCCGGCCGCCACGTGGTCACGGCCAACAAGGCGCTGATCGCCCACCACGGAATTGCCCTTGCCGAGGCGGCTGAGGCTGCCGGCGTCAGCCTTGCCTTCGAGGCGGCGGTGGGCGGCGGCATCCCGATCCTCAAGTCGCTGCGCGAAGGGCTGGCCGGCAACGCGATTTCGCGCGTGTTCGGCATCCTCAACGGCACCTGTAACTACATTCTCACCTCGATGCAGAGTTCGGGCCGGCAGTTCGAGGACGTGCTGACTGAAGCCCAGGCGCTTGGCTACGCGGAAGCCGATCCGAGCTTCGATGTGGACGGCGTGGACACCGCCCACAAACTCGCGATTCTCGCCGCCCTGGCGTTCGGTTGCCGGATCGACTTCGACGCCGTCCATGTGGAAGGCATCCGCCACGTGACCGCCGAGGACATCGCCTTCGCAGCCGAACTCGGCTACCGGATCAAGTTGCTCGGCATCGCGGAACTCACCGATCTCGGGGTGGAGCGGCGGGTTCATCCCTGCATGGTGCCGATTTCGGCACCCATCGCCCATGTGGACGGGGTGTTCAACGCCGTGGTTGCCGACGGCGACTTCGTCGATCGCGTCGTCCACGAAGGCCGCGGCGCCGGGGAGCGGCCGACCGCCTCGGCGGTGGTCGCCGATATCGCCGACATCGCCCGCGGCCGGTCCCTGCCGGCATTCGGAATTCCCGCCGCCAATCTGAAGGCTTTGCCGCCCGCGCCGATGAGCCGCCACCGCGGCCCTTATTATGTGCGGCTGATGGTCCTGGACCGGCCGGGAGTGTTCGCCGATATCGCTGCGATCCTCCGCGACCACGAGGTGTCGATGGAAGCGGTGATCCAGCGCGCCCGGGCGCCGGGCGATGTGGTGCCGGTGGTCATGACCACCCATGAGGCCGAGGAGGCGGCGATGAGCCGGTGCCTGACGGCAATGGCGGCGCTGGACAGCTGCGTGGAGCCGCCGCGGACGATCCGGATCGAGCCGGTCTGAACGATGCGCCGGATGATGATCGCCCTGCTGCTGTCCGGACCGGTGCATTGACGGTGATGCCGGCCGGCTCGCCGATCGCCCTGCCGCTTTCCGTCCTCAACCACGCCCCCTGCCCGGGGGTCGAGCAGTCGGTGACCGGGCGTCGCTGGCTGCTGCGGGCCACCGACGACCGGCTCGCCGAGACCCTCTCGCAGCGTCTCGACCTGCCGGTGATCGTCGGCCGGGTGCTGGCCGCCCGCAATATCGGCATCGCTGCGGCTGGGACGTTCCTGGAGCCGACCCTGCGGGCGCTGCTGCCCGATCCGGCGACGATCGTCGACATGGAACGGGCCGCCGACCGGCTGGCGCAGGCCGTCCTTGCCGGCGAGACCGTGACCGTGCTGGCCGATTACGATGTGGATGGTGCCACCTCAGCGGCAGTCCTCAGCCGGTTCCTCGCCGCAGTGGGGCGGCCGCCCGGCCTTTACGTGCCGGACCGGCTGACCGAGGGATACGGACCCGGCGCTGCGGCGTTGCGGCGGCTGGCGGCGGCCGGGTCGGCGGTGGTGGTGACCGTGGACTGCGGCAGCACCGCCCACGAGGCGCTGGCCGCCGGCGCCGCAGCGGGCCTCGACGTGATCGTCGTCGATCACCACGCCGTGGACGGATCGCTGCCGCCGGCGCGCGCCGTCGTCAATCCCAACCGGCCCGACGACGACAGCGGCCTCGGGACGCTCGCCGCCGTTGGCGTGGCCTTCATGCTGGTGGTGGCCACCAACCGGGCGCTGCGCGCTGCCGGCTGGTACCGCGATCGCAGCGAGCCGGACCTGCTGCGCTGGCTCGACCTCGTGGCGCTGGGCACGGTCTGCGATCTGGTGCCGCTCACCGGGCTGAACCGGGCGCTGGTTGCCCAGGGGCTCAAGGTGATGGCAGGGTGGGGCAACGCCGGATTGAAGGCGATCGCCACCGTCGCCGGCCTCAGCGCACCCCCGACCACCGATCATGCCGGCTTCATTTTCGGGCCGCGGATCAACGCCGCCGGCCGGGTCGGCGAGGCCGGGCTCGGCGCCCGGCTGCTGATCTGTGACGATCCGGTGGAGGCGGTCGCCATGGCCCGGCGGCTGGACGAAACCAACGCGGCGCGCCGCGACATCGAGGCGGCGGTCACTGAGGAAGCGGCGGTGCGGATCGCTGCCGATGGCGCCGATGCTGCGCCGGTGCTGTTCGTTGCCGGTGACGGCTGGCATCCGGGGGTGGTCGGCATCGTTGCCAGCCGGCTCACCGAGCGCTACCGCAAACCGGCCTGCGTGGTGGCGCTCCGCGACGGAGTCGGCACCGGTTCGGGCCGTTCGATCGTTGGCGTGGACCTGGGCGCTGCGGTGATCGCCGCCCGCGAGGCCGGCCTGCTGTTGCGTGCCGGTGGCCACGCCATGGCCGCCGGCTTCACCGTCGCCGTTGGCCGGCTGGAGGCGTTCCAGGCGTTTCTGACCGATCGGCTGGCGGCGGCCGTGGCGGCGGCGAGCCGGTCCCCGCAGCTTTTGCTCGACGGCGCGCTGCCGGTGAGTGCCGACACCGGCGCGATCGCCGATCAGGTGGAGCGGATCGGCCCCTTCGGGGCCGGCAACGCCGAGCCGCGGTTCGCAATCACCGCCGCTCGGATCAGTCACGTCAGCGGCCTGCGCGGTGGCCATGTGCGCTGCACGCTGGCCGGCCCCCACGGCAGCCGCCTCGAAGCGATCGCTTTCCGGGCCGAGGACGGGCCCATCGCCACAGCCCTCCGTCGCCACGACGGCGCGCCGCTGCATCTGGCCGGGCGGCTGCGCCGCGACCCCTACACCGGCCGTGGCAAGCTGCTGATCGACGACGTCGCCTCTCCCTTTCCGGCAACGGCGGGGGCCGCCCCGGACGGCCACTGACCCTGGACCTTACGAACCGGGCCGGGGCTTTGCGTCGGGATTGGCCCCCACCCAGGCGTAGAATTCGACGTCCGATGCGGCGCACGCCGAACAACCCTGGCACATCGCGCCGCCGGTCCGCTGGACCTTCCCCTTGCGGACCCAGTGATCGAGCATCGGCCGGACGGCCTCCGGGTCGGTGGCGAAACGGCGGGCGATCTCGGTCAGCGATGCGGCCCGGCGCTGGCTCAGATAGTCTTTGAGATCGGTGAGCACAGGTACCTCTCCGTGGGATTGCAGGAAGGGGCCGGTCGTCTGGTCATGTCCCTGGCACGATCACGGTGCGCGGCACCGCATCGCGGCGGCCGAGGTGGCGCATCAGCGCCAGCGCGCCGCCGAGCAGGCCAAGCATGGCGACGATCCACAGGCTGGCGGCCGTCGGATCGCGCTGGAAGGTCGCCGCCTGAAAGAACAGCACCGATCCCGCATACCCGACCAGGGTCGTCCAGGCGCAGACGAACAGCGTCCACTGAGCGTTGGTTTCCCGATAGATGGCGCCGATCGCGGCGACGCAGGGCATGTACAGGAGGACGAGCAGCAGGTAGGCGAACGCGCCGGCCTGACCATCGAACCGCTCCGCCATGGCGGTGTAGGTGCCGACGGCAACCGCCTGTTCGGCAGCGGCCGCGTCCACGGTCGTGACGTCGCCAATGTTGAGGCCGAGCGGGTCGGCGAACGTGCCGAATGCCTCTGCAAGGTTGGCGGGAATGGTGGCGAAGGCCTCGCCGATGCCGCCCCAGAGGTCGAAGGCGGGTTCCTCGGGCTCTCCCCCGCCCGTGGCCGGCACGCCCGTGGTCGGGGCGGCAGCTGCAGCTGCAGCGTCCTGTCTGGCAAGGCTGCTGTAGAGGGCATCGAGGGTCCCGACCACCGCTTCCTTGGCCAGAAGGCCCGTGAAGATCCCGACCGTGGCCGGCCAGTTGTCCTCGGTGATGCCCATCGGCTCGAACACCGGCACGATCGTCCGGCCGATCGCGGCGAGGGCGGATTTGTCGGTATCCTCGTTGCCGAAGCTGCCGTCCGAGCCCCAGGAATTGAGGAATGCGATCACCACGACCACGGCGACGATCACCTTGCCGGCCCGCCAGAGGAAGGTCTTCAGGCGGTCCCAGGTGCGCACCACCACGCTGCCGACGGTGGGGAGGTGGTAGGGCGGCAGCTCCATGATGAACGGCGAGGCTTCGCCCTGGAGCAGCGTATTCTTGAGCGCGAGACCGGTGAGCACAGCAACGGCGATGCCGATCAGATAGAGGCCGAACACCAGGTTCTGACCGCCGATCGGGAAGAACGCCGCAGCGAACAGGGCGTAGACCGGCAGCCGCGCCCCACACGACATGAACGGCGCCATCATGATTGTCATCGTCCGGTCGCGCTGGTTCTCGAGCGTGCGCGCGGCCATGACCGCCGGGACGTTGCACCCGAAGCCGACGATCAGCGGCACGAACGATTTCCCCGGCAGGCCGATATAGCGCATGAACCGGTCCATGACGAAGGCGGCCCGGGCCATGTACCCGGAATCCTCGAGGATCGACAGGAACAGGAACAGGAACCCGATCACCGGGATGAACGTGGCAACAGTCTGGATGCCGCCGCCGACCCCGCTGGCGAGCAGGGTGGTCAGCCATTCCGGGCTGCCGAGGCCGGCGAGCATGTTGCCCAGGCCATCCACGAACACCGTGCCGAAGGCGATGTCGAAGAAGTCGATGAAGGCGCCGCCGATGTTGATGGTGAACATGAACATGGCGTACATGACGACGAGGAAGATCGGCAGTCCGAGAATCCGGTTGAGCACCACCCGGTCGATGCGGTCGGAGAGGCTCTGGCTGGCCTCGCCGGTTCGGGTGAGGACGTCGCTGACGATGCTGTGAATCCAGGCATAGCGGCCCGCGGCGATCAGGATGTCCGGGTCTTCGCCGGCCTTGGCTTCGATTTCCCCGGTCAGCGAGGGCAGCAGCCGGGTGGCCGCCTGCGGCGCCTGGCGCAGGGCCCCGGCTTCGTGTTCGAGCAGCCGGACGGCCAGCCACCGCCGCTCGTCGCTGGCATCGAGGACCTGGGAGAGCCGGTCGATCGCCTCCTCGATGGCCGAGGGATAACGGAGCTCCACGGGCGAGACCTGCGGGTGCCGCAAGGCCTCGGCGATCTCGGCTTTCAGAGCCTCGAGGCCGTGGCGCTTCGTGGCCACGATCGGCACCACCGGACAGCCGAGGCGGCGGGCGAGCCGGTCGACGTCGATCGCCATGCGCCGCTCGCGCGCCACATCCATCATGTTCACGGCAACCAGGACCGGCAGGCGCATCTCGAGAAGCTGGGCGGTCAGGTAGAGGTTCCGCTCCAGATTGGCGGCATCGACGATGTTGATGACCAGATCCGGCCGGCTCCCGGCCAGGAAAGACTGGGCCACCTGCTCATCCAGGGCGCCCTCGCCCTCCGGGCTGCCGAGGGAGTAGACGCCGGGGAGATCGACGATCTCTGCGGCGAGCCCCGGCAACTCGAACTGGCCGGTTTTTTTCTCGACGGTGACCCCTGGCCAGTTGCCGACCTTCTGGCGCGTGCCGGTCAGGCTGTTGAAGAGGGTCGTCTTCCCGCAATTCGGGTTACCGACCAGAGCGATGGTTTTGGTCGACATCCTGCCTCCCCCTTGTGGATCGGATCCTTCGCTTGGTTCCCAAGCGGATGATCGGTCGATCCACTCAACGTTTGATCGTGTGGTTCGATTCAGCTGACGGAGGGGACTCATCCGTCAGCATCGAACCCCTAGTCTTCGCGTTGGACCCGGATCGCCTCCGCCTCGGCCTTGCGCAGGCTGAGGGCAAAGCCCCGGACCTCGATCTCCACCGGATCACCGAGAGGTGCGAGACGCTTGAGGGTGAACCGGGTGCCGGGCGTCAGTCCCATCGCCATCAGGCGCGACCGGTAGCCCGAACTCTCACCGGTGTAGCCAAGCACCTGAGCGGCTTCGCCGACCTTGAGGTCCGAGAGCTTCATCGGGCGCACCCCCCGTTTAGGGCCGGGCGGACCCGCAGCTTGCAGGCGAGGCCGAAGCCGACAGCGACCCGGGCGTCGCCAACGGCAAGCAGCACCGGGCCCCCGGGCTGGCGGGTGATGATTTCCACCCGCTGACCGGGTGCGAGGCCGAGGTCGGTCAGCTTGCGATGGGCGCCCGCTCCGCCTTCGACCTTGAGGATTTCCACTGTTTCCCCGTTGCTTGCCTGGGCCAGGGGAAAACCGTTCATTGCGCCGCCTGCCGTCCGCTTGTGATTGAAACTCATTATCAACGTGTCGGTGCAACTGTCCATATTTTCCCTGCCGGCTCTGGTGGTTGCTCCAGGCGCGAACGCGATGCATGTGCAAGGTATCCCCGCGCGCAGTGCCTGTAAATTCTTTACGGGTATTCTCATGCACATGCGAGCCATGTGCAAATCGCGCGGCTGCTCCGGTCAGCGCCCCTGCGGCGGATTCGCCCTCGCCGGGGCGCTGATTTCCGAAAGTCCGCTCACGAATGACGAAAGCCCGGAACTTCGCAGCGGAATGAACGCCTTGCAGCGCTGCTTGCAGACCCGCTTGGCAAGCTGACAGGCGGTATGGCTGACCCGGTCGATGGGACACAGAATGGCATCGCCGCGACCGAGAACCTCGCCGAGCCGCTCCGAATTTTCCTCAAGACCGCCGTCGTGATGGATGAAAATCCCACCGGACCGTTCAACGAGATCGCGAAGGCGGGGGATCAGCCCGGTTCGCCCGCCCACATAAACAATGCGCAGGCCGGTCAGATCAAAGTCGGGGCCGTTGGCACCGCCGGGATGGTCTGCGCCGCCGTCGACCAGCGCTTCCAGGGTCTGGCACTCGTCGCGGAGGGCGCGGAGTTCCGCATCCAGTTCCCCGAGGGTCCGCTCGCGTTCGGCAAGGTCGCGATACGCCTGGGCGGCACCGCTCTCGGCCCGGTTGGCTCGCGCGGTTTCCCGGTCAACGTCCCCGGTGAGCGCATGGAGGCGCGCGAGCAGGCCGCGATGAACCTCGCCGCTTTCCAGGGCGTGAATGCGGGATTCGGCGACCGCGAGCCTCTCCTGGCTGGTCTCGGCGACGACGAGCCGGTCGGTCAGGTCGCGGATTTCGGCGGCGTGCTGATCAATGAGGCGGCGACAGTCGGCTTCCAGCTCTGCCCGCGCCCGCTTGGCGCGCGTGAGCTGTTCGCGGAGGTCATCGTGGTCCGCCTCAAGGGCGCGGAGGCGACGGATGTCGGCGCGGTTTGACGCACCGACCAGGTGGGAGAGCATGTGAACCTGGCCGTTGGCCCGCCAGATCAGGGCTTCCGGCGCGGTCGCGTGGCTGACCAGGGCCCAGTAGGGACCGGGGATGTCGCCGTCGTTCAGGCTGCTCTGCCACAGTGCCGCGAGGTCGGCGGCGTCGCTCACAGCGGCGAAACGGCGGATCGCGGCCGAATAGCGGCGCTCGAGGGTCTTCTGAAGCAGCTTGATCTCCGGGCCGGCCTGACCCGCGCCGGAAACGAAGTAGCCGTGGATATTGTAGTCTTCGGCGTCGGCCGGGACAGTGACGCGAAGCTTGGCGATAACCCGGTGGAGATCGCCCATGCTGAGGCAGGTGCCGATGATCGAGCAGTGCAGGCGCGGGTCGATCTCCCACAGCCTCTTCCGCTTTGCGCGACCTTCGCCGGGTCCGGCACGGGCGTGACCGCACGGCTCACCCATCGCGGCGCTCGTCCTTCCCCGGGTCCTCGCCCTCGATTACGGCCGGCTCGTCGCGCCTTTCATCTTTTTGCTGCGGCTTGTCACGGCGGCGGGTCAGCAGGCGCCCCGCAGCAGCGAGAACGCTTGCCGTGGTTTTCGGGTCGAGATTGCGCCAGGCAAACGTCTCAGAGGTCCGATCGCCGGCTCGCCGCGTCCAAGTTGGACGCGCCGGGCCCTTCGCCCGGGCGTAACGACCACAGCGAGGAGGCCTGCCGGGACTGCCGATCAAGGCGATCGAGCCAGGACAGCTCCCACTCGAGCCGGGCGATCTCGCGATCAAGCCACGCCGCGAGGGCGTTCTTCCCCCGCGGCAGGCGGGCCGATCGGGCGCGCAGCGAGGCAATGCCGTCGCGGTAGAGCGCGGCGAGAGCCTCAATCTCTTCAGCCCGGTCGGGCGGATCGAGGGCGTGAATAAACCGCAGCTTGAGCGAAATCCAGGTGTGCCGGAGGCTTTCCCAGGCACCGGGAGCCGGTCGGCGCAGCAGCCCGGTCAGGGTGGCGGCTCCGGCGGGCGTGATCCGGAACCGCAGTTCGGCCGCGTCGTCATCGGGGGTGAGTTCGATGAGGTCGGCTTCCAGAGCGTCGAGGAGGGCGCGGCTCACCAGATCGGCTGCCGGCCGCCACACGGGCGGGGCGATCTCGGCACTGATCGTCTTGATGTCCTCGAAGGTCGTACAGCCTTCGCGGATGGCGCCGAGCACCAGGAGCAGGGTGAGGCAGGACGGATCGGCGGATGGGTGAGGCGGGTTCAGTCGCGGCATGGCATTGTCCCGGCGACACCGGCGCGCCGCCTTATTGCGAATGATTATCATTTGCACCCTGGATCCGAAGGGGCGCGTCTGTCAATGTGAATTGCAAGTGCGACTCAATCACATTTTGCTGGACAAAGCCCACATTTTCCTTATGGATAAGCGCGGGGCATCAACGGACACGGCAAGGGACGCCGTCATGCTCGAACTGTCTCGTCACATCACGGTGCAGGCGTACACGGAACTGAGGGCCTTGGGTGTCTCCGACCTGCAGGCGTTCGAGACGGCGGCGCGGGTGCTCCGCTACCGGTGCCCGCAGTTATCGGACCAGGACGCCCTGTTCATCGCCGCCGACTGGCTCGACTCTCGCCCCGAAGCGTAAGCGGCGCCGGGCGGATTTGGCTGGCAGAGGCGGCCGGTGCCGCCGCCGGCGCCGCTTCATTCCCCCGGCCCGAACACCCGGGCGAAGATCGTGTCGACGTGCCGGGTGTGGTACTGAAGGTCGAACAGCGGCTCCAGGGCGGCGCGCCCCAGATGCACCGCGACTTCCGGGTCGGCGGCGAGGAGGTCGAGGAGGCGGCCCTCGCCGGACCAGACCTTCATCGCCGCCGCCTGGACGATCCGGTAGGCGTCCTCCCGCGACACGCCGGCCTGGGTCAGCGCCAGCAACACCCGCTGCGAGAACACCAGCCCGCCGAGCCGCTCCAGGTTGGCCCGCATCGCCTCCGGATAGACCACCAGCTTGTCGACCACCCCGGCCAGCCGGGCCAGCGCAAAGTCGAGCGCGATCGTCGCATCAGGGCCGATCACCCGCTCCACCGACGAGTGCGAGATGTCCCGCTCGTGCCACAGCGCGACGTTCTCCAGCGCCGGCGCCACCGCCGCCGACGCACGGAAACCGGGATCGCCGCATCTGGACGTGGGAACCGCGCGGGGGGTCGGGGGCAATCCTGTGTCGGCACCGGCGGCCGAGCCGGATGCGGCATGTCGGAAGGTCGGGCCACGTCCGACCGCTCAGAGCGAACCGGAGTTTGCAGCCTGTAGCCAGGAACGGACACGAGGTTCCCCTCCGCGCCCGTGTCGGCTATACTGCCGATTGCGTCCAAATGCGGTAGGTCGGAATAGCCGAAGGCATATTCCGACGAATGGAACCGATGGGATCGTCGGGCAAACGAGCCGGAGAGTGCCAAGGCAGGCAACACGGTTCAAAATGTTAAGGCAGACGAACCGGCAGCTGAAGACATGCGTCGGATTACGCGTTCGGCTAATCCGACCTACGCGGGCTGATCCATGGATCTTGTTGCTTCACTGGGGCACATCGCCGGCCTGATAACTGCGGCACTTGGTGTCTGGGGCATTCTCCACGATTTCCGAGACAACAACGGCAAGCTCACGTCCGCCGGCGCAATCGGCATTGCCGGTCTTGTCCTCGCTGCTCTGCTGTCTCTAACAGCCGGCGTGGGCTCGGATCTCAACAGGACCGCCCAGGCGAGGCGCGAGGCTGCGGAGGCCGAGCGGCTTCGGGTAGCTCTCGAAGAAAGTGAGCGACGCGAGCACGCGTTGCAGCAAGCCTTGGCCAACGTCACCGATGTCCAAGCGGAGTTGCTCCGCCGCAACGCAGAAATTTGGTTTGAGATATTAGTTGGATACGATGATGACGCTCTCATCAATACAATGCGTGAAAGCACGCTTGGCGCGCAATTTGGAGATGTAAATCAATTTTTGTATTGGACCGAAAGAGAAT
>CAYVUM010000009.1:0-1492 GCA_964454795.1 uncultured Rhodospirillaceae bacterium | reverse complement strand
TTTTCTAGCAATATGTTTATTTTATCTTGTGTGTCAACGCGACTCTAGGGAGCGTTGTGCTATCGGAGAAGGCTTGCTTATCGACACGCGCCTCGACTCGTTACTCATGCAGCATGCCGTCGAACGATTTGGCGGCCACAACGTGCTTGCAACCCCCACGGTTTTCATCGTCGATCTCGACGGAGCGCTCAGTGAGCGCGATCTCGTCTGCGGGCTGTGGCTCCAGCAAGTAATACATTACCCAGGAACGAACGAAACCAAACTCGATTCGCAATGTTCGCATGAAGAGATAGGCGGCGTTTATGTGTATGACTATCTAATTGGGATCGACGCGCTTGATAATGATGCACGCGAGTTTGGCGAAAATAAACGACGCAGGATGAGACTGTACGGTAGAAAAGATGGATTTGGATTTTCATTTCGCGTTGGCGTCGAGGTATCCGGCTTTGGTCGTATTGATGATCTGGCAGGACGCCGGTTAGCCATTCTTGTTCGGAATGATATAATTAATGGGCGCAAAACATTATTTCCGGATTCACTCTACACAGCTGATCGACACTTTGCAGTTCATGGGGTTGGGTTTGGGGTTGAGGCAAGGCTGCATTCCGAAGATTTACGATTATTCCTGCCGATTACGCTTTGGTCGGGTCAACAGGAGGGAGCACCATCCTACCTGTCGAGCAAAGTTGCCCATAACGCTGATGAATTTTCAACATGGGGTTTTCGCGGATACGCAAGTAACAAAGGCACCGTCTACGAAGGTGGCGGTGAAGTGTCTATGCTCGTCATCGAATTCCCGCGAGATCCCAATGATTTTGTTGGCAAAGCAGAATGATTGCTGTTCCGCCAGCCCGCGTAGGTCGGAATAGCCGCAGGCGTATCCCGACGCATGTTTTCATCCGCCGGCCTCGCCCGCCGGGACATCTTCGACGCCGCTGCCGGTCCAATCAAGCGGATAGAGTCCACGTTCGGCGCACGACCTGAACGTGGAGTACGGCCAGTCAGCCGGGGACAGGACGAGGCCGTGCTTGACTGGATTGAAGTGCACATAGTCCATGTGCGCCGCGTAGTCGGCGTCATCGCGAATGGCGTGCTCCCAGAAGCGGCGTTGCCAGATGCCGCGTTCGCCGTCGGCCTGGCGCACGCGGGACAACCGCTCGGTCTTCGGCAAGGCGCGGACGAAGAAGGTCTTGATCAGGCGCCAGCGGGTTGAAAAATCGTCGTCGCCCGGCGGTAATGTCCAGACCGCGTGGAGATGATCGGGAAGCACGACCCAGGCATCAATGGTGAAGGGCCGCGAGGACCGGACACGCCGCACCGCATCGCGAAGGAAGTCGATCCGGTCGGTGAGCAAAGTGTTGCCGCGCCGCTCCAACAGGTTAACGGTGAAGAAATAGCAGCCGCCGGCAACACGGTAACGGTGAAAATCAGGCATCGAACCGCTCCGTGTTCATCGGGCAGCTTCATGCGTCGGAATACGCCTTCGGCTATT
>CAYVUM010000008.1:30064-53667 GCA_964454795.1 uncultured Rhodospirillaceae bacterium | reverse complement strand
GGCGATCCTCAACCAGTACATCAAGGACCTGGCGTTCGAGGCACCCAACACCCCGGCGATTTTCAGCCAGGCGCAGCAGCAGCAGCCGCAGATCGCCGTCAACGTCAACGTTCAGGGCAAGCCGACTGTCGAGCCCCAGTACGAGGTCGTCCTCCACCTCCAGGCCGAATGCAAGATCGGCGAGGCCACGGCGTTCCTCGCGGAACTGGAATACGGCGGGTTGTTCCGGGTCCAGGTACCGAACGAGTTGCTGCGGCCGGTGCTGCTGATCGAGTGCCCGCGGCTCTTGTTCCCGTTCGCCCGGCAAATTCTCGCCAACACCACCCGGGAGGCTGGTTTTATGCCGGTGATGCTCGGGCCGGTGGACTTTGTCCAGCTTTACCAGCGTCAGGCTGCCGCCCGCGGCGAGCCGGGCCTGGAGAGCCTCAACCATGGTCCCAACGTCCCGACCGGCGTCGCCTGAACAGTCGTCTCGCACAGCCGCCGGCGCGCGCCCTCAGGCTGCGTTCCGGGGGGAATCGCTGGCAATCGTCTCGCCTTCAGCGGGCCGGGGAGAATGCCATTCGCACCACTGCCCGGCATCGGGCGCTTTCGGCGCCGGAACCCCGCGGTTCCAGTCACGCAGGCAGTAGCGAAAGCCGCCGACCAGCGCCGCCGTCCGGCCGTCGCGATCCCAGTGGCAGCAGGTCTGACAGCACTGCATCATTGCCTCTCAACCGTGTTCGCGCGCGGTCTGCCGGCTCGGGCTCCGCCCCCGGCAGAGCGGTATGGGGGCACTGTCGCCTTCGCAGGCGCACACAGAAAGCCGGGGCATTGCCCCGCCGGGTCCCGATCGATGCGACCATTTTGACCCGCGGTTTGGTCGTCGCGCCTGAATGAAAAACATCTTTGACTCAAGGTGTTAAGAATGAGTGCCGGTGACCGTTTGACATTCAGGGGCTTGCCCGAAGTGGTTCGTCGCCCAACTCTCAGCGTCCATGATGCACACTCTGGTTGATTCCGCAAACGCGTTCGTGAACGTGCTGATATGCATTGTGTGCGAGTGCAAAAAATCCCGGCAGGGCCAGCGCTTGCCAACCGCAGGCCGCCGTTGCTGATCCGCCGCGGGTTGGAGCCTTAACCGTGAGCGAACCGAATCGAGCGCCGCGTCGCCGGCCGGACCGGCTGCCGGCCGGCGGCCTGGTCACGACCGACCTGATCGCCGCGGCGATCGCCCGGGCGTGTGCCGTCGGAGCACTGACCACGATCACCACCGACCACCGCCGGATCGTTGACGGCGCCATGCCCTTCGTGATCCGCAGGGTCTCGAGCCTGGCCGCCAAGGCCGCCCTCCGCGCCCCCGCGGCCCGTTCGGGCAATCCGTTCCTGCCTTACGATCCCGCCTTGGAGGTCACCGGACTTGGCGACGACCATGTCTGCCTGCTCAATAAGTTCAACGTGGTTCCCGGACACGTGCTGATCGTCACCCGGGCGTTCGCAGCGCAGGAAGCGCTGATCGGTGAGGGCGATTTCGCTGCCCTCTGGCGGGTTCTGGGCGGCATCGACGGCCTTGGCTTTTACAACGCCGGCCCGGCTGCGGGGGCCAGTCAGCCCCACAAGCACCTCCAGGTGGTGCCCTTGCCGCTCGCTCCGGCTGACCGCCCGGATGATCCGCCGGTTCCCTTACAGGCGCTGATCGACGCCGCCGGCGGTCCGCCGACCGGACACATCGGCCGCCTGCCGCAGCTGCCTTTTCGTCACGCCTTCTTGCGGCTGGACCCGGAGCGGACGGCCGATCCCGCCGCGGCGGCTGCGGTGAGTTTGGACCGCTATCGGGCGATGCTCGCCGCCCTGGGGATCGCGCCGCCGCCGGGCTCGGATCGGTCACGCCGCCCCTACAACCTGCTCCTCACCCGCACCTGGATGGTGCTGGTGCCGCGCGCCCGGGAGAGCGTCGCCGGAATCTCGATCAACGCCCTGGGCTTCGCCGGCTCGCTGTTCGTCCGCGACCGCGACCAGCTCGCGACCATCGAGCGGCACGGACCGATGGCGATGCTTGCTGCGGTTGCCGAGCCGGGCCGGCCGGACGACCCCGGCCGATGACACAGCGCCTCGCCTGCCGTGCCGTCGGCGACGGCCCGCCGCTGCTGATCATCCACGGCCTGTTCGGACAGGGCCGGAACTGGCAGACCGTGGCGCGCCGGCTCGCCGGCCGGTGGCGGGTGTATATCGTCGACCTCCCCAATCACGGTGATTCGCCGTGGACCGGCACGATGAGCCTGCAGTCGATCGCTGCCGATCTCGCCCGGATACTCGACGCAGAGGGCCTGAGCGCCGCCACCGTGATCGGCCACAGCCTCGGCGGCAAGGCGGCGATGGTGCTGGCGCTGAGCGATCCCGAGCGGGTCGAGGCCCTGGTGGTCGTGGATATCGCCCCGGTTGCTTACAGCCACACCTGGCTGCCGGAGATCCGGGCGATGCAGGCGGTCGATCTCCGCTTTCTGGAGCGCCGCGCCGAGGTGGACGCGGCGCTCGCCGACGCCATTCCCAATGCCGCCGACCGGGCGTTTCTCGCCCAGAATGTGGCCGCCACCGACGATGGCTTCGTCTGGCGGATCAACCTCGAAGGCATCGCCCGCAGCATGGCCGAACTCGCCGGCTTTCCTGCTCTGGCGGGCTCGAGCTATCCCGGGCGGGTGCTGTTCGTCCGCGGCGAGACGTCCGATTACATCGCCCGGAACCATCAGGATGCGATCTTCGAGCTGTTTCCCCAGGCGGAGTTCGCGGTGATTACCGGGGCGGGTCACCGCCCCCACGCCGAGAAGCCGGAGGCGTTTCTGGAGACGGTGAACGGTTTTCTCGACAGTGCCACCGCCTGAGCGGGACGGACCTTGTGGCGAGGGCGGCGGCGATGCATGTTCTAGGCATGCGCCCGACCCGCGAGCAGATCGACCGCGCCCTCCTTCCCGCCCCTGGGCAGGAAAGGATCGTGCACCGCGGGTTCTGGGACAAGGTGCGGCGCACCGCGGCGCGCCTGCCGTTCCTGGACGACCTGGTCGCCGCCTATTTCGCGGCCCTCGACCCGGCGACGCCAGCAACGGCGAAAGCGGTACTTTGGGCCGCGCTCGCTTACTTCGTGGTGCCGTCGGACCTGATACCCGATGTCCTCGGTGCGTTCGGCTTCACCGACGATCTGGCGGTGCTTCTCGCCGTCTACCGGGGGTTCGGACCGCACATCACCGAAAGCCATCGCGTCCGCGCCCGGGCGGGGCTCGCTGCCGGTCGGTGAGCCCGTTTCGCCGCGCCCCGCGGCTTGCCGCCGCGCCCGGCGCTGCGCTATAACCACAGGCGACGGGTCGGAGTGTAGCTCAGCCTGGTAGAGCACTGTCTTCGGGAGGCAGGGGTCGGTGGTTCGAATCCACTCACTCCGACCATGGTTTTCCCCGTCGCCGCGGCGCCGCAAACGGGGCGGGACGGAAGAGGGTGCTGGGCCTTCATCCGGGGCCGCGTCCCCCGAATGGTCGGCGACGGCGGCTGGGCCCGCGGTTCCACCGTTGTCGGCTGCTGTTCACTTCCGCGTTCTGTTCGCGCTGTTTGTGCGGGAGATGATCACCCGCTACGGCCGCTCCTTCGGCGGCTACGCGTGGGCGATCCTCGAGCCGGTCGGCTGGATCATGATCCTCTCCCTGGCGCTTTCGGCGCTGGTGCGGGTTCCGGCGCTGGGCAGCAATGTTCCGCTGTTTCTGGCAACGGGGTTCCTCACGTTCCTGATGTACCGGCGTATGGCGGAGGTTGTCGGCCGAAGCATCAATGCCAACAAGCCGCTCTTCTTTTTTCCGCGCGTACTGGTCATCCACGCGGTCATCGCCAGATATGTCTTGCAATTTCTCACCGGCATCGCCGTTTCCTGCATATGCTATCTCGCGATCATGGCCCTTTTCGATGTCTGGCCGACCATCCACATTATTCCGGTTCTTGTCGCCAACCTCACGGCGTCATTTCTTGGCCTTGGGGTTGGCCTAGTCAACTGCACCCTTTTTAACCTTTCGAAGACGTATTCACGTGTTTTTGATATTGTCAACAGACCGCTTTTTATCGTGTCGGCTGTCTTTTATATCCCCGAAAAGCTACCGCCTCGCGCGCAGGAATTTCTATTCTACAATCCCGTCGTCCACTTGGTCGGACTGACACGGCGCGGATTTTATCCAGGGTATGACGCTGATTACGTCAATTTGATTTATGTCTTTGCTGTTACCCTGACGCTGATCTTTTCGGGACTCGTTCTTCTGAGGCTGTTCAGAGGACGGGTGCTCGAGGCCTGATCACCGGGTGTCCGAGGGACAGCGGCGATGCCCGCCTGTGCGCTCGCTGATTTCAGGCCCGGTCGCGCAGGCTGTAGAACACCATCATCAGGATTCCCCAGAACGCTGCCAGGAACAGCAGGGTCACCGAAGTGATCACCCACCGCCGGGGGTACTGTGGCTCTTCGGAAAGGGTGGGGAGAATGTGCGCGGCAAGGTAGCGGTGCTGGCGGCGGGCCTCCACCTGCGCCTGCTCATAGGACGCCAGGGCCGTTGTATAGGCCTTTTCGGCGAATTCCCGATCCACCAGTAACTCCTCGTAGGTGCCGACGATCTCGGCGAGCTCCTGCGCCCGGCCCGCCTGATTGATGCCGGCGCCGGACCCCATCCGCATCCGCTCGGCAGCGATCCGCTCTTCCAGGGTTGCGATGCGCTCTTTCAGGAGCCGGATTTCGGGCGCGTTCTCGGCCAGGTACCCCTTGATCGTCCCCAGCTCGACCTGGGCCTTGGCAAGCTCCACCTCCAGCTCGGCGACAAGCCCGAGCGCAGCCTGAGCGCTGGCTGACGGGTCGATCTGCTGCTCCACATCGCGGAACTGCCGCAGATTTGCGCGAATGCCGCGCAGGCGATCCTCGGCTTGGGCCAACTCGTCCCGGGCATAGGCAACCGCATCGCGCCGCGCCTGCGTTGACAGCTCGTTCACGAGCCGGGTGCTTTCCGCAAGGACCACCTCGGCGATCGCCTGGGCGTCATCGGGAGTGAATGCCCGAACCTTGACCTCAATAATTTCCGCACCGGGGAACGAGACATCGACCATCTCCAGCCAGTAGTCGACCATGTCCTCGATAGACGGGTCTTCACCGAGCCGGAAATACCAGTCATCCTCCGGAATGTTGTAAATCGATTTCAAATCCAGCTGGCGATCGACGATCTGCACAACCGTCTGACTCTCCAGGAACTCGCGAATGATCTCGGAATCCGATGCGCCATTGCTGCCGGCACGGGTGATCGCACCGAGAAAATCCCCGCTTGTCGGCATTTCCTCGGAACGGACTGAAAACGAAACAATCGAATGATATTGATCGTGTGCGATTGCGAAGAGGTAGAACCCGACAATTGCGGTTGGCAGAAGAACCAAAAACACAAGCGAGAGCACGAGCAAATGGTGCCGCGCCTTGAGTCCGGCTGGCACCATGCCGGTGTCCACCGAAAGCCTCGGATAGTGGAACGCGGGGGCCTCGGACTCGGTCAGGGGATGCACCACCCTCGTCGCCGGTGGTGAGGGCGGCCGCGGATTCGGCTGGGCGGGTGCCGGCGGCGATCCGGACGGCTGGCGCGCCTGTGCAGGTTCCTGGGGCCGGGTGGCGGACTCATCGCCAGCTTCGGGATCCGGATCGCCGGATGCAGCCGCGGCGGCGCATTCGGGAATATCCGCTGGATTGGCGCGCGCAGAGCCGGCTGGAGGCGTGGCGGCCACGGAGGCTCGGCCGGACCCGCCGGCCGGCCGGGGCTCGCTTTCCGGCCCAACGGGCAGCGCGCCGGCTTTCTTGTCCGGGCCCGGCGGTGACGGCGCACCGACCTTGCCCGCCGCAGCGGCGGCTCCGCAAGACGCAGCCGCGTCTGCCGGGGTCGGCTTCGGCGGACGCGCGGCGGCCGGGTTGCGGTTCGGCGCCGCTCGGGGCCCGGCCTGGCTCTTTGCTGTTTGTGCAGACGGGGTTGCGGCAGGCGCATCCCGCCTGCCACCGGGCAACCCGCCGTCAGGGGCCGGTTTCGGCCCTGGCTGTGGTTTTGCCGCCTTCGCACCCGGTTTCGCCAGCGTCGTGCTTGGCGCCGGCGCCGGTGCGGTCTGGCCCGGCTTTTCCGGAGCCGGCGTTTCGGCTGCCGGCCCGGGCCCGGACTGCTTTACCGGTTGCGCGGGCCGCTTGGGACCGGCGTCACCGTCCGGCCGGCCGGCAGAGGCCGGCGAGGACCGGGAAACGGTGCCCGCAGGGGGCTCGGCCGCGGCGCCGGTGTTCGCGGCCGCTTCAGCACCGGCATCGGGCGCCGATGCCCGGGTTACCTCATCCATAACGTCCTCCGGACCGGGACGGGAAGCGGAGCAGCACCTGTCCAAACCGCGGCCGGTGTCGTCGCGACGCAGATCAGGACGGGACACCACCCTGGCGCGGATATTAGGCCGGCGGGGGCCGATGTTGCAAATGCAACGCCCGGTGGCAGTGCCCGGCCCCGGGCTTGAATTTTGACGGAGCGTGTCCGACGTTTCCGGCGATGATTCATTTCTGGAATGTCACAAAAGGGTTCCGCACCCGCAGCACAACGAAGGTGATCTTGCAGGACGCCTCCTTAACGCTGCGCCGTGGCCGCAACTACGGAGTGATCGGCCGCAATGGCGCGGGCAAGACCACCTTGCTGCGGATGATGGCAGGGGTGATCGCGCCCAACCGCGGTCGGGTGGTCCGCACGGCCAGCGTGTCCTGGCCGCTCGGTTTTGGCGGTGCGTTTCACGGCGAACTCACCGGTGTTCAGAATGCCCGGTTCATCGCCCGGGTTTATGGCATCGATACCGACTCGATGGTCACATTCGTCCGCGATTTTGCCGAACTCGGCAGCTTCTACGCCATGCCGGTTGCCACCTATTCCTCCGGCATGCGCGCCCGGCTTGCATTCGCCATCTCCATGGCGATCCCTTTTGAGGTCTATCTGGTTGACGAGATTACCGCCGTCGGCGATGCCGCGTTCCGCACCAAGTGCCGGGCCGCGTTTCGCGACCGGGTATCAAGCGCCAACCTCGTGATCGTCTCCCATTCGCTGCCCACGATCCGCGACTACTGCGATGCCGTGATCGTGCTGGAAGGGGGGCGCCTCATGCTCTTCGACGATGTCGATGACGGTATCGCTCACCACCAGGCGCTGATCGAGCGGTCAGCCTGAAAACCTCACGACCCCGCAGTGGCAGCCGGCGCCCATTCACCCCGTCGCTGTGACAATCGTCGCTGTGACAATCGTCGGTGTCACAATCGTCGCTGTGACAATCAATGAGTGCCGTCCGGACCACTCCGGGCCGTGGCATCCGTACCGGCCAGGGTCGGCGGCCGGGCGCCGGGTCGCCGGCCGCCGAACTGTCAGTGCTGGCTGCTTTCCAGGGCGACGATTTCGTCCTTTAGTTGCAGCTTCTGCTTCTTGAGCTTGACGATCTCGAGATCATCGGGATGCGGACGCAGGTTTTCCTCAGTGATGAGGACGTCGAGCGCGTGGTGGCGCGCCTTCAGCGACTCGATCCGTTCGTCAAGACTCATGGCAGAGACCCTCCGTGTTTGACAGTGATGTGACGATCGTAAACCGGAAATGCGGCGCCTGCCAAGCCGGAATAGACCAGCGGCCTTGCGCGGTTTTCGCGGATTCGTAAGATGCGCGGTTTGTCCGCGCGGCGGGGCCGGCGGGGCCGGCAGGGCCGGATCGCACCCCGTCGCCTCACTCCACCGGGTCGCGGGCGAAGGCGCGAAGGTCCGCGGCGAACCGGTCCGGATTGTCCAGATGCGGCGAGTGGTCGGCGCCGTCATAGACAAGCAGCCGGGCATCGGGGATTTGCCGGGCCACGTATTCACCGCACTCCGTACCGTAATAGTTGCTTTCGGACCCGTAGATGAGCAGGGTCGGCACCCGGACCCGCGGCAGGACCGGCCGCCAGTCGGCTTCAGCGAGGCTCTCCCAGATGCGCAGCAGCGGCGCCGGTTCCAGAAGCGCCAGGTAGGCGCGCATGCGACTGATGCTGTCATCGCCGTTCTGGTAGCGCTCGCGGGCCCTGGCATTGCGCCCTTCCGCAATCAGCCGCAGCACCGTCTCAACGAAGTCGGTGCGGGCGTCTTCGAGGAACTGACGGTTCCGCTCCGGCGGCCAGTTGTAATAGATGCCGAGCGACCAGCCGGTATCGGTGATCAGCCGCGGCGACTGGTCGAGGACGCAGAGCCGGCTCAAGCGCCGGCAGCCGTAGCGGCCGATGTAGTCCCAGGCGGTCAGCGCCCCCATCGAATGGCCGACGATCAGCGGCCGGCGCAGCCCGAAATGATCGAGCATTTCCCCCAGGTCCCGGGCCATCCGGCTGACCGTCGCCACCTCGCTGCCGGTCTGCCGCCGACCGGCATGACCCCGGGCATCCCAGCGGTAGAGGGTGAACTCGCTCTCCAGGCGGCTGACCAGCCCCCGCCACACGCGATGGTTTGACGCCCACTCGTGGAGCAGGACGATCGGCGGGCCGGCGCCCGACACCGCCACGTGGATCGTCTCGCCATCGCTGGCCGTGAACGTTTCCATCGTCGCTCTTCCCTCTCCCTGTGGGACCGTACGATTCCCCGCTTCAGGCGGCGAGGGTTGCGAATATGTCGCCGTGATCGCCTGCTCCGACAATATGACACTGATGCCATAGTGCGAAGAAAAGGAGCACCCAAGCAGCCTGCCCGGCCCGACTGTCGCGTCCGGCAGCAGCGAACAGCGGTGCGACAGTTCCCGGCCGGCAGGCTTCAGCCACCCCCGGCTGGGAGGCGACGAGCGGCGCGAGCCGGCGTGCCGAGGCGCCGATCCAGCGGGCAACCGGCACGGTGAATCCGGCCTTGGCGGCAAACGGCCGGGCGGCCGGAACCCTCTCGGCGACCCAGCGGCGGAGCAGCCGCTTGCCGAGCCCGCCCTGCACCTTCAGGCGGTCCGGCAGGGCGAACGCGAACCGGCCCACCTCCGGGTCGATCAGCGGCACCCGGCCCTCGACCCCGTGGGCCATCAGACAGCGGTCGACCTTGAGAAGCAGGTCGTTGGGGAGCCATTCCGCGACGTCGGCGGCCTGGAGGCGCTGCAGTCTGGTCCAGCCGCTACCGGTCATGGCGGTTTCCGTCCGGGCGAGGCCGCGCCGCCAGTCGCGGCCGTCGGCAAGCACGCCAAGACCGTCAAAAACCCCCCGGTGACGCATCGGCCGCCCGCCGAGCAGGGCCGGCCGGAGCGCCCGACGGTACCGGCCATAGCCGGCGAACAGCTCATCCCCGCCTTCACCGGTCAGCACAACCTTAAGGCCGGCGCGACGGGCCGCGGCGCCGAGCAGATAGGTGGGCAGGGCCGCATAGTCGGCAGCCGGATCGTCCAGGGCGGCCGCAACCCTTGGCAACAACGCCCAGGCCTCGGCCTCATCCAGGGTCAGCTCGATATGCTCAGCACCGAGCGCCGCGGCGACGGCCCGGGCCGCCGGCCTCTCGTCGCGAACCGCCGCGCCGTGGAAGCCGACCGTAAACGCCGTCACCGGCGCCGGGTTGAGCCGGGCCATCGCCGCCAGCACGGCCGTGGAGTCGATCCCGCCGGACAGGAACAACCCGTAGGGCACGTCCGAGCGCTGATGCACCTCAACGCTGTCGAGCAAAATGGCGTTGAGAGCGGCCAGTGCCTCGATGTCACGGCGCTCCTCAGGACCGCCTGCGGGGAGGGCCGGACGCTGGCGGCTGGCCACGATCCGGCCGGCCTCGACGACGAGGGTCTCCCCCGGCAGCAGCCGGTTGATCCCGGCGAAGACCGTCTCCCGGCCGGTGGTGAAGCCGAGCTGAAGCAGCTCATCGCGGGCCGGCCGGCGCAGCGCTGGTGCGACCAGCCCGGCGCGCAGCAAGGCCTGCGGTTCCGAAGCGAACACGAAGGCCTCGGCCGTCTCGGCGAAGTAGAGCGGCTTGATCCCGAACGGATCCCGGGCGAGCACCAGGCGCCCGGCCGCCCGGCTCTCTCCGCAGCCCCGCGGATCGGGGTCGTAGAGGGCGATCGCGTACATGCCGCGCAGGTGGTCGGCAAAGCCGGTTCCGTGCCGGCAGTAGAGTGCGAGCGCGGTCTCGCAGTCCGATCCGGTGAGGAAGGCCTCCGCGCCCAGCTGCCGGCGGACCAGCGGATCGTTGTAGATCTCGCCGTTGGCCACAAGGGCGATACGGGCGTTGCCCGGCGGTGCGTCGCCCGCGGTCGCGGCGTCGAACAGCGGCTGATCACCGGTGGCGAGATCGACGATGGCGAGCCGGGTGTGGACCAGGCCGACGCTGTCCGCCACATAGCAGCCGCGGCCGTCCGGGCCGCGGTGGTCGAGCGCATCGGCGAGACGCTCCAGGCAGGCCGCTGCCGGCGGCCGGCCATGGCGGTCCATCACGCCGGCAATGCCGCACATGATCGCTGCCCGGGCTCGGCGCCACCGGGTTCGCCGGCGGCGCCGCTGACGGCGTGAAGGAAAGACAGCCATTGCCCGACCACAACCGGCTCGCTGAACTCGGCCGCCCAGACGGCCCGCCCCGCGGCCGTCAGCCGGGCGGCGAGAGCCCGGTCGGCGAGCAGCCGGGCAATCGCCGCCGCCAGGACTGCAGGGTCATCGACGGGGGCGAGCAGGCCGGTCTCGCCATCGCGGACCAAGGCAGACGGACCCTGGCTCGCTGCGGCGACCACCGGAGCGCCATGCGCCCAGGCCTCCAACACCACGTTGCCGAGCGGCTCGTGCCGGGACGGGCAGACGAAGACATCGGCGGCGGCAAGCAGCGCCGGTATGTCAGCGCGCCATCCCAGGAAATGGACCCGGCCAGCGGTGCCGGGCTGCCGGGCAAGCGCGTCCAGACTGTCCCGCTCCGGGCCTTCACCGGCCAGCCAGAGGTGGGCACCGGGCAGGTCAGCCATCGCCCGGATCAGCACGTCGAAGGCCTTGTTGCGGTGCAGCCGGCCAAGGGCGACGACCAGCGGCGCGCCGGCCGGGGTGGCGAGCGCGGCGCGGGGCAGCGGCGGCGCCGGGGCGGCGGCGGGGAAGTTCGGCAGGTAATGGACCCGCTGGGCCGGGAACCCGGCCGCCGTCAGATGGTCGACCAGGTCCCGGGTGTTGGCCACGAGATGGTCGCAGCGGCGGTAATACCGGGGGTCGTAATAGCCACCCAGCCGGGCCACGTGGACGAAGCCGCCGGACGGGCAGGCGGCGGTTGCCCGGTTCATCCAGCTCACCACCACATCGGGACGGAAGGCCCGGACTTCGCCGGCGAGGCGCCAGCGGCTGAGCAGGTCGACGGGCCCGCCGAAGCCCAACTCCCGGACCCTCACACCGGCTGCCGCCAGGATCCTGGCGCGCTCGGCATGGCGGCGGATCACGGCCCGTTGGCACAGGCCGCGCCGCTGCAGCGCCGGGACCAGCCGCATGAAAAACGCCTCAGCCCCGCCGAACCGGGCCCCGGCCATCACCTGCAGAACCCGGATCGATCCGCTCACGATGGCCCCGGCGCCGCATCCTCATCTTCGAGCGTGGCCTTGAGATAGGACAGCAGCGGATACAGCCCGGCACAGAGGGCGAGCAGAACGCCCCAGCCGCCTTCCCGATAGCCGCGGCGTCCCACATAGCACTTGAAAAACCGGGAGATCAGGCGGCGGAGATTGCCGGCAAGGGTACCCGGCCGGCCGCTCGCCCGCAGGTCGCGCGCCCTGGCCGTGGAATAGCGGTCGAGGCGGCGGAGCAGATCGGAGATGTCGCGGTCAACGAAGTGGTCGAGGGCGTTCGTCAGGCGCGGACCCGGACGCCCCCGCCAGGTGAGTGCCGGATGAATTCGCTGCGGCCCCCAGTGCTTGGCACCCTTGCGGAACAGCCGCGGCACCGCGGTGGTGCCGAATGACCCGCCCCAACCGAACCGGACCAGCCGGCGGCCGATGTAATTGTCCACCGGCAGGAGGTGCCAGTCGGCGCCGCTGGCGGCGATCACGGCCCGGACTTCGCCAGCGAGGGCCGGCGGCACCCGCTCATCGGCGTCCACTTCGAGGATCCAGGTGCCGCAGCAGGCGGCGATTCCGGTGTTGCGGCGCTCCCCTTCCAGCTCCCAGGCGCCGTCGACGAGCCGGTCGGTGTAGCGCGCGGCGATCGCCCGGGAGCCGTCGGTGCATTTGTCGAGAACAACCACGATCTCGTCGGCGAACCGCAGGGTTTCCAGGCAGTCGGCAAGCTGCGAGGCTTCGTTATGGGCAACGACCAGCGCCGACAGCTCGCAGGCGGCGGTGTTCATCCGGGCACCGGTGCGGAGACGCGCAGCCAGAGATCGCGGGCGGCGGTCTCGACCCGGTCCACGGTGAGGCCGTCCATCAGAGGCCCGGGGTTGTGGCGGTCGTAATCGGGACCGATCAGTTCCTCATAGCTCTGCAGCGGCCGCACGGCCGCGCAGCGCGCACCCCAGGGCGCGTAGAGCGACTCGCGGCTCGGACCGAACAGGCCGAGGGTCGGGATGCCGGCGGCGGCGGCCAGATGCATCAGTCCGGAGTCGTTTCCCACGTAGATGCTGCAGCGGTACAGGCAGGCATGGACCTCAAGCAGGCCCAGGCGGCCGATCAGGTCGACGCGCCGCTCCGTGGGGATAGCGTCGAGCACCGGCTGGGCGGCCGCCCGCTCGCTGCCGTGGCCGAACACGGCGACCCGGGCATGGGGGAGAATGCCGTCGGCGGCGGTCAGGCGGGCGATCAGGTCGGCGAACCGCCCGGCGGGCCAGACCTTGCCGTGCCAGTTGGCGGTGGGCCCGACCGCGAGCACGGGTGAGCCATCGGGGATCATGCGTTTCGCGGTGCGACGATGACGGTCGCCGATCCAGAGCCGCGGCGCCGGCGGATCGTTCTCCAGTCCCAGCACCTCAGCGAGGCCGACCACCCGGTGGACCCGGTCGTTCATCCGCCCCGCATGCCAGCGTCGCCGGGCGCGGAGCAGCCGGGTGACGGGCGCATTGCGGAGGTCGACGATGATGTCCCAGACCCGGCCGACGCAGGCCGCCCACAGCGGCAGCCAGTGCAGCGACCAGCGTCGCTTCTGCAGCACGAGCAGGCCTTCAAGCCCGGGCAGCGCCTCGAACAGCGGCGCTGCCGGCGCGCCGCAAGCCACGGTGACCCGCAGGTCATCGTGGTGTTTGAGCAGGTGATCGAGCAGCCCCGTCGACAATACGGCGTCGCCGATCCGGGTGGCGGTGACGAACAGCAGCCTCATCGTGGCGGGACCCTGCCGCATTGCGGCGGTGTCGGAGTCTGCTTCGCGCCTAGCACACCGCTTGCACCTTGCCAAGTCCGGCCGCGGCTTGCGTCCGGCCGGTGGTGGTGCCAAGTCTTGGAGCGTTCGCCCGACGGGGTTGCGGAGATTTCGCCATGTCGGATGCCCGGTTCCTGGTTGCCGATGATCGCGGCGTGCTGGCACTCGCCGGACAGGACGCCCGCACTTTTCTTCAGGGGCTGATCTCGGCAGACGTGACGGCGGTGAACGCCGATCGCGCGCGTTGGGCGGCATTGCTCACGCCGCAAGGGAAGTTCCTTTATGACATGATTCTCGTCGAGCACCAGGGGGCACTGTGGCTGGACTGCGAGGGCGCCCGCCGGGCGGATCTGGCGAAGAAGCTCGGGCTCTACCGGCTGCGCGCCGAGGTTGCCATCACCGATCGCAGTGAGGACCTGGCCGTCGCGCTGGTCTGGGGTGCCGACGCGGCCGACTCGCTTGGCCTGCCCGCCCAACCAGGGGCGGCCCGCGCCTGGCAGGGCGGTGTGGCGCTGGTTGACCCGCGGCTGGCGGCGGCGGGCGCCCGGGTGATCGCCCCCCGCGCGGGGCTCGCCGCGGCGCTTGCCGAGGCCGGCCTGACCGCGGGCCAGCGAAACGACTGGGACCGGCTCAGGATCGGTCTCGGACTGCCCGACGGCAGCCGGGATCTGGTCATCGAGAAAGCGATCCTGCTTGAGAACGGGTTCGACGAACTGGGGGGGATCGCCTGGGACAAGGGATGCTGGATGGGTCAGGAGCTGACCGCCCGCACCCGCTATCGCGGCTTGGTAAAAAAGCGGCTGGTTCCGGTGCGCATCGCGGGATCCTTGCCGGCGCCGGGCACCCCCGTCGAACAGGCCGGCCGCGAGGTGGGCGAGATCCGCTCCGGTGCCGGAGAGATGGCCCTGGCCCTGCTCCGCCTCGACGCTCTGGACCGGGCCAGCCCTGAGAGCCTGCCGTTGCTGGCCGGCGGCGCGGTGATCACCCCGGTGTGGCCGGACTGGCTGAAGCGCGGAGAGGCGGCAGCGGCGCCGTAGTTGCAAGCTTCAGGCGGTGGGTGTGCGGGCGGCGCGGGCGCGCTCGATCCGTCGGCGCAGGCGCAGCAGCTCGGGCGACATCTCCGAGCGGCGGAGCGACAACAGGTAAGCGTCGATGCCGCCGTTGTGCTCAATCGACCGCAATCCCTGAGTGGTCAGCCGCAGGCGGACGACGCAGCGCAGCGCTTCGCTGTAAGTTGCGGTCCGCTGCAGGTTGGGCAGAAACCGGCGGCGGGTCTTGTTCATGGCGTGGCTGACGTTGTTGCCCGTCATCACGCCTTTGCTGGTGATGCTGCACCGTCGGGGCATGACCTGCAATCCTCTCGATGGACGTCGCTGGGGACGCCGCTGGGGGACGTCGCGGCGGCACGCCGCCGGGCTCTGACCGCGGCCGGTCGCGACGCGCACGTTCCGGAAAATCCGGCTTGTACCGCTGCGCAAGGTCGGGGTCAAGGTCGCGGTTGCCATCGGACTCGAAATGCCACGCCGCGGTCATTGGCATGGGACCTCCTTGAAGCCGCCATCCGCAGAGACCGCAAAGGCGCGTCCGACTCGCCTGAGGGCTGTACCGCCCGCGGCTGCCTCCGGGACGTCGTACTTGATCAGCACCAGGTTTTGGCGGCCGGCGGCCAGGAACACCGGTGCGCCGGGCAGGTCCAGGCGGGGTCCGGCCTGCCAGCGGCCGTCCGGGTCGGGATGGAGAAAGACCGCTTCTCCCGATCCGGTCTGCGAGTCGTAGCGGGTGATCGTCGCCACAGCGCCTTCGCCGACGGCAGCGAGGCGCTCCACGCCGGCGGCTTCCAGGACGGCGTAGCGCTCGCCTTTGCGGTCATAGTAAGCAACGCCGCCGCCAAGCGCCGGGAGGTTAACCGCCACCAGCCAGCCACCACGGACCTGCAGGGCGGCGAGCAGCTCTTCCCGGTCGGGCCGCGGCGCATCGGCAAGCGCCGCAAACGGCAGCGGCTGCAGCTTCCACGCGCTGTGCTCCAGCCAGCGCCGCAAGGTTTCGGTACCGACGAAGTCCATCGACCGGCCTTCCGCACCGGTGATTGCCAGCGGCACCCAGTGGCCGTCGAGGCGCACGAGTCCGCGGGGGCAGGCGGACTCGGATGCCGGCGGGGCCTCGGCCTCCGCCGGCGGGGCGGTGACGATGAGCGCAGCGACGGCACCAACGGCAGCCAGCGGCGGGAACGCGCGGCGGTGGCGGCGCCGGCTCACTTCCCCTACCTCCGCGCCGTCACCGCGCCTCTGCCAACCGGCTCAGGCGGCGAGCCGTTTCTGCAGGTTCTCGTCGATCCGGTTGAGAAACTGCTGAGTGGTCATCCACGGCTGGTCAGGACCGATCAGGATTGCCAGGTCCTTGGTCATGTGCCCGGATTCCACCGTCTCGATGCATACCGCCTCCAGCTCCTGGGCGAACCGGACCACGTCGGGGGTGTCGTCGAAGCTGCCGCGGTAATAGAGGCCACGCGTCCAGGCGAAGATCGAGGCGATGGGGTTGGTGGAGGTTTCCTTGCCGGCCTGATGCATCCGGAAGTGCCGGGTGACCGTGCCGTGGGCGGCCTCGGCCTCGACGGTTTTAGCGTCCGGGGTCATCAGCACCGAGGTCATCAGTCCGAGCGACCCGAACCCCTGGGCCACCGTATCGGACTGGACATCGCCGTCGTAGTTCTTGCAGGCCCAGATGAAGCCGCCCTCCCACTTGAGCGCCGCAGCGACCATGTCGTCGATCAGACGGTGCTCGTAGGTGATTCCCTTCTCCTCGAACGTGTCCTTGAACTCACTGTCAAAGACTTCCTGAAAGAGATCCTTGAAGCGACCGTCGTAGGCTTTCAGGATGGTGTTCTTGGTGGACATGTACAGCGGCCAGCCGAAATCGAGCGCATAGTTCATGCACGCCCGGGCAAAGCCGCGGATCGATTCGTCCAGATTATACATGGCCATGCTGACCCCGCTGCCGGGGAAGTGGAACACCTCGTGCTCGATCGTCGCCGAGCCGTCGTCGGGGACGAACTTGACGGTGAGCCGGCCGGGACCGGGAACGAGGAAGTCAGTGGCGCGGTACTGATCGCCATAGGCGTGACGGCCAATGACAATGGGTTTGGTCCAGCCAGGAACAAGGCGGGGAACATTGCGGCAGACGATCGGCTCGCGGAAGACGGTGCCGCCCAGGATGTTGCGGATGGTCCCGTTCGGCGAGCGCCACATCTTCTTCAGCCCGAACTCCGCCATCCGGGCCTCATCGGGCGTAATGGTCGCGCACTTGACGCCGACACCGTGCTCGAGGATCGCGTGGGCGGCGTCGACGGTCACCTGATCGTCGGTGGCGTCGCGGTTTTCGATCGAGAGGTCGTAATACTTCAGGTCGATATCGAGATAAGGCAAAATCAGCTTTTCTTTGATGAAGAGCCAGAGGATCCGGGTCATTTCGTCGCCGTCGAGTTCGACGACAGGGTTTTTGACGGTGATCTTCGCCATCGTTTGTGTACTCCCAGCCAGGGTGTGGTGACGGCGTCCGCCGGGGTGCGCCCCGCCCTGACCTGCGACCCGGGCCGCACGGACGGCGGGGACCTTACGCAGGAGAGTCAGGCAAGGCAAGGGGATGGCGCCGGCCGGGCGGCGTGCAGCCCGGAGCCGCCGGCACCACCGCCGATCCCCTGGCCGCTGCCCTTCCCGCCGTGTTAAAGACAGGGCATAACAACCGGGGGATAACAACCGGGCGAGGCGGCCGGGTCATCAGCGCCGCCGCTGGCGCCCCGGCGCCGGGGCGGTCCGCAGCCGGTCGCCCTGGCTGAGGTTCGGTTCCCGAAAACAGACGGTCGCGTGCCGCGGTGGGGCAAGGGCCCTGAACACGGCGGCGCCGGGAGGCAGACCGCTTGAACTTCGAGAAGGTTGTCTTCGGGTTTTTCCTGATTCTGGCGCTCACTCTGAACGTCGGCTTCGTGGTCGGAGATATCGACAACGTCACCCATCACCACGGCGTCGAATTTTTCTTCGTGGTTCTGGTCAACATCATTGCAACCATTCTCAAGCTCGGCGACCGCACCCAGATCGGCGCGCTGCTGCTGGCCACCAGCCTGGTGGCCGTTTTGCAACTCATCGCTGCATCGCTCGTCTGGGCGATCGCCCTGCATGTCTCGGACTCGGGCCTGACCTCCGAGGACATGGTCACCATCGTCTCGCTGTCGATGGGAGCCCTGGTCGCCAACGTGGTCTCGGTGACCGTGTTCGTGGCTGAGACCCTGATGATGCGGCGGTGAGGCCGATGGTCGGTCCGGATTCACAATGACGAATTCCTCGGACACCGGCCATGACAGCGCCCAGCGGGTCCAGTACCTGGTCCTGCGGTTCATGCGCCGGCCGCTGTTCGTGTTTGTCACCGTGTATGCGGTGGCGATGATCGGCTGGCAGGTGATCCCGGGGCCGCCGGAGAACCCGGAGCCACTTGGCTTCTTCCACGCCTTCTACTTCCTCACCTACACCGTCACCACCACGGGCTTCGGCGAGATCCCCCACACCTTCAGCGATGCCCAGCGGATGTGGAGCATCGTCTGTCTTTACGCGGGCGTGGTCGCCTGGCTGTATGCGATCGGTGCGATCATCCAGTTGGTCCAGACCCCGGCATTCCGCCGGGCACTGGCCGAGCGGCGGTTCGCCAAGTCGGTCGCGCGGCTCAACGAGCCGTTCGTGATCCTATGCGGCTTTGGCAACCGCGGCAGCCTGCTCACCCGCGGGCTCTCCGATGCCGGCATTGCCGTGGTCATCCTCGACAGCGACGAGGACCGGATCAACGCCCTTTACCTTCGTGACTACCGGGTGCCGACCCCGGCACTGGCCGCCGATGCGCGGGTTCCCGACCGGCTGATCGAGGCGGGGATGATGCACAACCAGTGTAAGGCGGTGGTCGCCCTGACCAACGACGAGGAGGTCAACGCCAAGGTCGCGATCGCCGCCCGGCTGCTGAATCCGAGCGTGCAGGTGGTCACGCAGCTGACCCACGACATCTACGAGGAGACCCTCTCTACTCTCGGCGGCGACCTCCATATCATCGACCCGTTCCAGACCTTCGCCCGCTATCTGTCGGCAACGATCCGCAACCCGGCCGTGCACATGCTCTCCGAATGGATCATCGGCGCACCGCGGGCGAATCTGGCGATGTATGCCGACATCCCCAAGGGCACCTGGATCGTCTGCGGCTACGGGCGGATGGGCCGGGCGGTCAAGACGGCGCTGGATGCGATCGGCGTTGCCACGGTGGTGATCGATCCGCGTATGGATCCGCTCGACACCGGGCCTGAGTTCATCGTCGACCGGATCAACCAGAGCACGATGATCGCCGCCGGGATCGCCTCGGCCGCCGGGATCGTCGTTTGCACCCGCCACGATGCGGAGAATCTCGGCATCGCCCTCAACGCCCGGGCGCTCAACCCGCGGATCTTCGTCCTCGTCCGCCAGAACCGTCACCGCAATGAGGAGTTGTTCTCGGCGGCCAGCGCCGACCTGATCATGCAGCCCAATCTGGTGAGCGCCCGGCGGATCCTGTTCCTGCTGATCGCCCCGCGGCTGCGCGATTTCCTGGAGGGCATGCGCGAGAGCACGGTGGCCGATCCCGGCAACCTGCTCGCCAACACCGTGCGTGAGCTGATCACCGTGGTCGGCGGCGACGTCAAGCCGGAGGTGTGGACGGCGACCATCGACGACCGCTCGGCGGCGGCCGTCACCGTCCGCATCCGCGCCGGCGAGGAGGTTTCGCTCCGCGACGTTGTCCGCGCTCCCTACGACCGCGATGCCCAGCTTCCAGTGGTGCCGCTGGTCCTCCGCCACCGGGCAGGCACCGAGGTGGTGCCCGACCTGGACCGCCCCCTCGCGCCCGGCGATGAAGTGCTGTTCTGTGCCCGCCCCGGCGCCCACCGGCTGCTCGACGCCAACCTGAACAACCCCTACACCTTGCAGTTCCTGATCTCCGGGGTCGACGAGCCGCGGTCGTGGGCGATGCGCTGGCTGGCGGCGCGGCTGAACCCGGGACGAGGCGCGGCGTCGGCCGGTGCCGCCGGCAGCTGAACCGGAACCCCGGCACCCGCGGTTCCGCCCCGGCTGTTCAGGCCGCTCACCGGCTCTCGATCCGCTGGTAATCGTCGATCCCGGCCAGCACCACGCCGTCGTAGCCGAGCGCGACCAGTCCGGCGAGGTAGGAACGGCCGGGCCCGGCGATGATCGCGAACCAGGCCGGGTCCCAGAACTGTACCGGGTGGCGGCCGGACCGGTCGGCCGGGCCGAGCCAGGCCGGCGAGCCTGCGTCCCATCCGGCCTGCCAGTACCACCGCCCGGGTGCCGCACCGGTGACGTCGATGCGGGCGAGCACCAGCCGCCGGGCGCCGGTGCGCTTGTACTTCAGGCGTGCCACATCGGCGGCGGCGATCAGTCCGCTGCGGCAGAACGGCGGCACGACGATCAGGTCGGCATTGGAGCCGGCGGCGCTGGCGACGATCCGGACGGTCTCGGTATCGGCGCTGATCCGCAGCACCGTCCGCACGTCCGCCAGGGTCGCGACCGGCCCGGCGGTTTCTCCGGGGGGCCGCGGCGGCGCCGCGCCGTTCGCCTGGAGGGGCGGCCCGGTCACCGCGATCAAGCCCGCCGCAGCGGCCAGTTGCCGGGCGGTCCCGGACTGGCGGCCGTGCACCGCCTCGACGGCGAACACGCTGAGGCCATTGGCGGCGGCGTCACGGGCCAGTGCCACCCGGTCCTCCCGGGCGTGCCCGGGGATCGGCAGGTCCGGGCGGTCGGCCGAAAAAAACAGGTTGGGTACGAACAACCCGTCGAGAACCTGCGCGCCCTCCCCGTCCGGATCGGCGGCGCTCAGTGGCCCGGATCGGCCGAACAACTCCAGACCGCCCTCGGCGATGAGGATCAGGTCGGGCGACAGGCGCCGTGCTGCATCGGCAATCCGTGCCAGCAACTGCCGCATCGCCCTGCCACGGTCGATCACCCGGGGAACGCGGGTCTCCGGGAGAAATTCGTCAAGAGTGTAACGGCCCGGGGTCACCTGCACCGGACTTTCGGCAGGCGCCGGGGCCGTCGAGCCGGCAAGGCCGATCAGCAGGACCGGCAAAAGGATCCGGCATGTTGGCATGGCAGCCCTCCGATCCGAAAAGCGGCCGCGGAGGTCCAAGGGTAACGCCGGCGCCGTTGCCAATCCCTGAAGCCGGGGTTCAGTGAAGCCGCTCGATGACGGCATCGGCGATGGCCAGCGCCGCGGTCAGGCCGGGAGACTCGATGCCGTAGAGATTGACGAGACCGGGGACGCCGTGGTCGCCGGGCCCGTGGATCAGGAAGTCGTGCGGCGGCTCCCCGGGCGCCTGCAGCTTCGGCCGGACCCCGGCATAATCGGGACGCAGGGCGCCCGCCGGCAGGCCCGGCCAGTAGCGGCGAATGGCGGTGTAGAACGCGTCGGCGCGAGCCGCGTCGACATCGTAGTCCGGGGCCTCGACCCATTCCACGTCGGGACCGAAGCGGCCCTGACCGCCCAGATCCATCGTGAAGTGGATGCCGAGCCCCGCGGCTCCGGGCGCCGGATAAACGAGCCGTGAGAACGGCGCCCGACCGGCCAGCGCGAAGTAGCTGCCCTTGGCGAAAAATTCGCGGGGAATCGTCGCCGCCGGCAGGCCCCGGAACCGGCGTGCGAGCGCTTGGGCCACGAGTCCGGCGGCGTTGACCACGATCCGGCTGGCCAGGGCCATGGGCTCAGCCCCGCCCACGTCGAGGATCAGGCCACCGCCCGCGCACACCCGCCCGCCGGTCACCGGCGAGCGCAGCAGCACCACCGCGCCGCCGGCCTCTGCGTCGCCCTGGAGGGCGAGCAGGAAGGCGTGGCTGTCGAAAATTCCGGTCGACGGCGAGACCAGCGCGGCTGCGCCGGTCAGTTCCGGTTCGAGGGCGCGGATCTGATCGCCGTCGATCAGCCGGACATCGTCGACGCCGTTGGCCCGGGCCCGCCGTTCCAGATAGGCAAGGGCCGGGCATTCCTCATCGCGGGCGGCGACGATCAGCTTGCCGCAGCGCCGGTGGGCGATGCCGCGCTCGGCGAGGTAAGCATACAGCCGGTCGCGGCCGCTCCGGCACAGCCGGGCCTTGAGGCTGCCCGGAGGATAATAGAGGCCGGCGTGGATGACTTCGGAGTTGCGGGAGCTGGTGCCGGCGCCGATCCTGTCCGCGCCGTCGAAAACGATCACCTCGCGACCGCCGCCGGCGAGCGCCCGGGCGACGGCGAGGCCGATCACCCCGGCACCGATGACTGCGCATTCCACCTTTTCGACCATGCCGCGTGGGACCCTATTCCGATTGACGGGTCGCCCAAATGTGATTGGCGAAGGCGTTGCCGGCAACGCGGCGCGTTCTCACTTGCGCGGGGCCAACAGATCCCGGGACCCACAGATCCGAAGACCACGCCATGAGCTCCTTACGCCTGATGACAGGCTTTTTCACCGGCTGGTTCATCCTGGTGCTGTCCTTCGCCGCAACGGCCAGCCCGGCGCGCTGGGCTGGCGAGTGGCCGGACACCGACTTCTCCAAATCGATCGTCGATTTCGACGAGATCCTCTCCGGAGGTCCGCCCCGCGACGGGATACCGTCCATCGACGACCCTCGATTTCGCGCTGTCGCTGCCACCGACGATCTCAGCGCCAACGAGCCGGTGATCGGCCTCGAGATCAACGGTGACGCCCGTGCCTATCCACTCCGCATTCTCACCTGGCACGAAATCGTCAATGACGTGGTCGGCGGGGTGCCGGTGGCCGTGACCTACTGTCCGCTCTGCAACGCCGCGATTGTCTTCGACCGGCGGCTGGACGGCCGGGTGTTGGAATTCGGGACCACCGGGAAGCTGCGCCGCTCCGATCTGGTGATGTACGACCGGCAGACCGAAAGCTGGTGGCAGCAGTTTTCCGGCGAGGCCATCGTCGGCGCGCTCACCGGCCGGAGTCTCACGCTGCTCCCGGCCCGGCTCGAATCCTGGGAGCGGTTTAAGGCGCGCCACCCGGGCGGGCGGGTGCTGATTCCCAGCGATCCGGACGCCCGGCCCTACGGCGTCAACCCGTACCGCGGCTATGATACGGCGGCGGCACCGTTCCTCTACCGCGGACCGCTGCCGGATGGGATCCCGCCGATGATGCGGGTCGTGGTCGTCGGCGATCAGGCCTGGAGCCTGGACCTCCTGCGCCGCGAGGGCCCGATCCGTCGCGGCGACCTGAGCCTGAATTGGGAGGCTGGTCAGGCCTCGGCGCTGGATGCGGAGTTGATCCGCAACGGACGCGACGTCGGCAACGTGGTGGTCCGCCGCGGCACTGGCGCTGAGGCCGCCGACGCTGTCCACCACGTGACGTTTGCGTTCGTTTTTCACGCTTTTCATCCGGACGGGCAACTTCACCACCGGTAAGCCCCACGGGCCGGTCTGTGACCCGGCGTTGCCTCGCTGCGCATTTCGTGTGGCTGAGCGTTGATCCTGTCGGTGACGCCGTGCGTATTCCGAGTGTCTGGCGCGAACATTTGACATGCCCCCTGTCACGGTGCGCCAGACCGTGGGGCGGATCACAGTCCCCCTCAACGATCCGCCCCACATTTCCTCCTCCCGCGATGATTGATCATCTGGAACGCGGCATGGCTGCGGGCGGGCCTGGCAGAGGGGGGGACTGTCGCGGCTGGTCAGGCAGGCAGGCCGGGAAGGCTGCGGAGGACGCACGCGCTGATCCGCCAACGGCCCCGGGCATCGCGCATCATCGCATACGCCGCCTGGTAGACGAGTCCGTCGGGACCGATAACCTCGACCCGTTGCACAGGGCTGTCGCCGACGCCGTCCAGCGCTGCGAACCGCACCGACTGCGGACGGTACACCGGACGGAAGGCGGCGCGAACCATTCGGACGAAGTTCTGCGGGTCTCCGAACCGGCGCTGGATCGCCGGCGCAGCGTGGGCAAACGCGCGGACCGCATCGCCGCTGCGGAAGGCGTCGATCTGATCGGCGATCACCGCCCGGATCGCCATCCGGTCGGCCTCGGCGGCGGCGTCGACGGCGGCGGCTTGCCGCTGGGCGGACGGAACCATGGAAAACCACAGGCTGATCGCAATCAGGATCAGTAACGGGCGCATCCCGGGCCTCCTTCGCATCGCGGTTCCCCCGGTGCTACGGCCATCGGCGGGCGGCGGATCGGTGGCGACTGCCGGATCGGGCGCGCGGTTCTCGGGCGCGCGGTTCTCGGGCGC
>CAYVUM010000008.1:0-29964 GCA_964454795.1 uncultured Rhodospirillaceae bacterium | reverse complement strand
TCGGGCGCGCGGTTCTCGGGCGCGCGGTTCTCGGGCGCCCGATCGGAGGGCCGGTTATGGCTTTCCGGCCCGGCGGTCTCAGGGGAGCCGCCGCGGATCGGGACGGGCCCGCAGGGGGTCAGTCTGCGGAGGAGGGTGGCCCGTCCCGCCCGGTGTCAGGCGCGGCAGAGACTGCGGCTCACCGCAAATCCGGCGAGGGCGACGGTGAGCACAGCTGCGGAGGCCGGCACCGGGATCTGGCTGCTGCCCGGACCGCCGGTGATGTTGCCGACCGTGGCCGTGACGCCCCACTGCGAGCGGGCCGGGATTGAGCCGTTCAGATCGCCGAAGGTGATCTCACCGGTGATCGAGAACGGGCCGTTGAGCGGCAGGTAGGCGTAATCGGCGCCCCACGGATCGTTGGGGTCGCCGGTGACGGTGGTTCCGTTCACGGTCAGCGTCCCGCCGCGCTTGGCGTGGAGCTGGAGGGTGTTGCCGAGGCCCATGGTCCCGAAGGTGAGGTTGATCGGCTCCAGGTTGACCGGATCCATGGTGAAGCTGGCATTTCCTGCGCCGTCGATGGCGAAGGTGAAGGTCTCGGTGACGCCGGGGGTCCAGATGGTGCCGAGCCCCTGGGTGTTGGCCATGAACGCGGAGTTCTGGGTATCGGTGCCCAAGCCGATCGACCACGCCGAGCCGGACCCGTTACCGACGAACTCCAGGCGTTCGTTCGGGCTGTTCGGGGTGAAGGCGGGGTTGATCGGACCGGCGACGGCGGCACCGGCGGCGAGCAGGGTGGCGACCGCGGCGGCGGAAACCGTGGCGGAAATCGTGAAGGACATGGTCAGAACCTTTCTGACTGGGGTTGTGTTCGATGGACCTATTCTCGCAAAGGCTGTGCTAGATCCATGAAAGCGTTTAAAAACAACTGTTTATATCAAGCGCGTCCCCCAAACCGTGTTCGCGAGTGTCAAAAACCGTGACACGCATTGGTGGTAGATCCATGCCCGCAGCCGGTTGCCTCATCTCCGCCAGTTTCCCCTAAGTCATTTGAAACAAGAGAGAATAGGTCGGTCGGCGGGCAGCCTGGGCCGAGAGCCAAAGGCTGTAAAAGATTCAAGAATCAGGATTTGAGGTTGCGGGCCATCCCGGCCGCGGTTCCCTGATCGGCCCGCGCATATCCACTCCCCGGCTGGTGAGTTGCGCTCTCCCGGCAACCGCGGCAGGATCGCGGCATCTTCGCGCAACGAGGGATCCCAGCACGCCATGAAACTCTATGACTGCAAGACGGCGCCGAGCCCGCGGCGGGTGCGGATGTTCCTCGCCGAGAAGGGCATTGATGTTCCGGTGGTTCAGGTGGATCTGCGCAGCGGTGAGCATTTGGGCGAGGTGTTCCGCGCCCTCAATCCCGACTGCACCGTGCCGGCCCTGGAGCTCGACGACGGCACCGCCATCGCCGGGATTACCCCCATCTGCCGGTATTTCGAGGCGGTGCAGCCGGAGCCGGCGCTGATGGGCCGCGATGCCCGGGAGAAGGCGGTCGTGGACATGTGGGACCAGCGGTGCGAGACGCAGGGCTTTCAGGCGGCGGCCGAGGCCTTTCGCAATGCCACCGCCGGCTTCAAGGGCCGGGCCCTCACCGGCCCCCACGGCTTCGACCAGATCCCCGAGTTGGCCGAGCGCGGCCGGGCCCGCGTCGGTCATTTTTTCGAGATGCTCGAGCAGCGCCTGGGCGAAGCTCCGTTCATCGCCGGCGAGATGTTCTCAATCGCCGACATTACCGCCTTCGTCACCGTCGATTTCGCCCGGTGGGCCAAGCTGGGTCCCGGTGATGACGCCGTCCACATCGCCCGCTGGTACGAGGCGATCAGTGCCCGGCCGTGCACCCGGGCCTGAGCGTCCGCAGGCCCGGCGTCAGGGCTCCAGCATGCGGATTTCTTTATTGGCCCGGTGCAGCCGGCTGGCAAGAAGCCGGCCGAGATTGGCGAGCAGGGTGGTGTGGATCGCTGGTCGCTGGGCCGCCACCTCGGCGATCGTGGCGATGTCGATCACCGCGCATTCGACGGCCTCATCGGCCACCACGCTGGCGGTCCGGGCGGTGCCACTGCGTAACGCCATCTCGCCGAAGGCCACCCCCGCATTCAGGGTTGCCAGTCGCTTGGAGCGGCCGCCGCCCAGGTCCAGTCGCACCGATACACTGCCGCGCAAGAGAAGGAATACGCGATCGGCCGGGTCTCCTTCGCGGATGATGGTCGTGCCGGGTCCGTAGCTGACCCGGTCCGCCGCAGCTGCCAGGACGGCCAGATCGTCCGTACCAAGGCCAGCGCTGCGACTGCCAATGTCTTGAGCAAAAAATCGACGGCTGTCGCTTGGCGCCAATGTTCTGATCACACCGGTATCGACGCTGGTGGCGGCTGTCAAGGCGGGCACGGGTTCCCTGGAGTGTGGGATCGGCGCGAGTGGTCCGCCTCTTCGTCCAGGAAACCCTTCGCAGGGGAAGAGGTTTCCCTGGCGGCCGGGTCCGGAGTAGGTTTTCGACGCCCTGCCGCTCAGTGGGACGCATCGCGTGGAGCCCATCGCCCTCACCGAAGCCTGGACGTTTGCGCTTGCCCTGGCCTTCGTGCTCGGGTTCGCCGCCCGCCAGGCGGGCCTGCCGCCGTTGATCGGCTTTCTCGTCGCCGGTTTCGTCCTCAACGGCCTGGGGGTGACCAAGAGCGAGGTGATCGACCTCGTTGCCAATCTCGGGGTGACGCTGCTTCTCTTCACCATCGGCCTCAAGCTGAAGCTGAAAAGCCTCGCCCGGCCAGAGGTCTGGGGGGTGTCGGCCCTCCACGCGCTGATGACCTCGGTGACTTTCGGCATGTTTGTTCTGGCCCTCGGCGCCACCGGCCTCGGCGCGTTCGCAGGCCTCGATACGCCGACGGCCTTCCTGCTCGCCTTCGCCCTGTCGTTCTCGAGCACCGTGTTCGCCGTCAAGGTGCTCGAGGAGAAAGGCGAGATGGCGACCCTGCACGGCCGCACGGCGATCGGCATCCTGATCATGCAGGACGTGTTCGCGGTGGTGTTCCTGACCGCCTCCACGGGAAAGCTGCCGTCGGTCTGGGCGATCAGCCTGGTGGCGCTGATCGCCGTGCGGCCGCTTCTGGTGTTCATGCTCCGCCGGGTCGGCCATGGCGAGTTGCTGCCGCTGTTCGGCCTGTTTGCGGCTCTGGCGCTCGGGGTCGAGTGGTTCCAGGCCGTCGGCCTCAAGCCCGATCTGGGCGCGCTGGTGTTCGGGATGCTGCTCGCGAATGAGAAAAAGGCTGCTGAAGTGGCCGACCAGTTGTTCGGCTTCAAGGAGCTGCTGCTCGTCGGTTTTTTCGTCAACATCGGCCTCGCCGAACTGCCGGGGCTGGAGAACGTGCTGATCGCGCTGCTGTTGCTGCTGCTGATCCCGCTGAAGGCCGGTTTGTTCTTCTTTCTGCTCACCCGGTTCAGTTTGCGCGGCCGCACCGCGGCGCTGTCGGCGCTGGTGCTGGCCAACTACAGCGAATTCGGCCTGATCGTCAGCGGTATCGGTGTCGCTCTCGGAGTCCTCGCGCCATCCTGGCTGGTGACGATTGCGATCGCCCTGTCGCTGTCGTTCGTCATCGGTGCGCCACTGAACCGGATGGCCCACACGCTCTGCGGGCGCTGGCAGGCGCGGCTTGCTGCGGCCGAGACGCCGCGCCGCCACCCGGAGGAAGCCGACCTGGACACCGGCGATGCCGAAGTGGCGATCTTCGGCATGGGGCGGATCGGTACCGGCGCCTACGACCATCTCCGCGAGACGATGACGGCACAGATCATCGGCATCGAGGCGCTGCCCGACAAGGTGGCCGGCCACTGCGCTGAGGGCCGTCACGTCATCACCGCCGACGCCACCGATCCGGGATTCTGGCAGCGGTGCCGGAAAAGCCGGGTCCGGCTGGTCCTGCTTGCCATGCCCGAACACCATGCCAACCTGTACGCGCTTGAGCAGTTGCGCGCTCAGGGGTTCTCGGGGTTCGTTGCGGCCCTCGCGCAATATCCGGATCGCGCCGAGCAGCTGATCGCGGCCGGCGCCGACGTCGCCTTCAACAGCTATGAATCGGCCGGCGCCGGCTTCGCGGCGCATGTGGAGGAGCAGCTGCGGGAGAACGGCGGGCTCGAGCCGGCGCGCGGCTGACCGCCGCTCCGTCAGGCCAGCCGGATCACCGGACCGCCGGTCGCCTCCGCATCGGCGGCATCGTGGGTGACCAGCACCGCTGGCAGCCCGGCCTCGCTCAGCTGGTCGAAAACCAGTTGCCGGACCTCACTGCGCAGGTGGGCGTCGAGCTTGGAGAACGGTTCGTCGAGCAGCACCGCCCGGGGGTCGGAGAGCAGCACCCGCAGCAGCGCCACCCGCGCTTTCTGGCCGCCGGAGAGGGTGGCGGTATCCCGGTCGGCAAAGCCGTCGAGACCTGCGGCGCTCAGCGCCTCGGCGATCCGCTGCCGCCGCCGCGGATACCGCCGGGGCAGGGCGAACGCCAGATTGCCACCCACCGACAGGTGCGGGAACAGCAGCGGGTCCTGGAACAGCAGACCGATCCGCCGCGCCTCTGCCGGGCGCGGGGTGACATCCTCGCCGTCGAGCAGCACCCGGCCGGTCGCACCGAACGCCGGGTCGAGGAAGCCGGCGAGGAAGGCGAGCAGCGTCGACTTGCCCGATCCGGACGGTCCCATCAGGGTGAGGATCTCGCCGGGGCCGACGGCGGCATCGATATCCACCAGGGTGTCACCGTTGAGGCGGATATGGATCGCCTCCAGGCGGAGATGGTGGGCCATCAGCGGGTCTCCCGCATCAGCCGGCGGTCGCGCCAGACCAGTCGCGGCACGATCAGCGCGACGGTGAAGCCGATCGCCGGCAGCAGGGCCTGAACCAGCGCCCAGACCCCGATCACCCGGCGGTCGCCGCCGGCGGCCAGGGCTACGGCCTCGGTTGTTACAGTCGGCAGCCGGCCGGCGCCAAGCAGCTGGGTGGGCAGATACTGGCCGACGCTGACCGCAAGGCCCACGGCCGCCGCGGTCAGGCAGGGGGCGAGCAGCATCGGCAGCCGCACGGTCCAGAATGCCCGGTTGGACGAGGCGCCGAGGGTCCGGGCGGCCATCAGCCAGCGGGGATCGAGCCGGCGGTAAGCCTCCGAAAGCGACAAATAGACATAGGGCAGCACGAACACAATGTGGCCAAAGGCGACTGTCCAGAACCCGGGCCGGATTCCGGCGGTCTCGGCCGCGATCACCAGCCCGAACAGAAAGGCCACCTGCGGGACGATCAGCGGCAGGTAGAGGATGCGCAGCGCCATCCGCCCCGCCGGCTGGCCGCGGCGGGCTTCGTTCTCCAGCGCCGCCAGGACGATCGCCAGGGACACCCCCGTGGCCACCAGTCCGATCAGCACCGTGGCGATGAACGGCTCGACGATCGTCGGCAGGGCCCGCTCCCAATGGCGGAGGGTCAGCGCCTGCGGCCAGGCATCGGGGAACCGCCAGAATCCGGAGAGCGAGTTGATCGCCAGCCCGAACAGGCCGAGTACCGCCCCCGCCGTCGCCAGGGTGATCATCCCGGCGCCGGTCCAGGCGATCGGCCGGTCCAGATGGCCGCGGTCGCCGGCTACCATCCAGGCCCGGCCGAGCCGGCCGACGGCGGCCTCGCCAAGCCGCCAGATCACCAGCGCCAGCACCGTGACGCCGAGCTGCAAAACCGCGCCGGCCGAGGCGACCAGGCGCATCGACAGCTCCGGATCATGGAGCCAGCGGACGACGGCGACGCTGAGCGGCGGCGGATTGGTCGGGCCGAGGATGAGCGCGACATCGACGGTCGATGACGCGTAGGCGATTACCGCGTAGACCGGCAGCCGGATCAGCGGATAGAGCCCCGGGGCGACCGATTTCAGCCACGCCGTCACCGGCCGGTAGCCGAGGGAGCGGGCAACGGCAAGCCGACCCGGCGCGTCGAGCTGCGGCAATGCGGCAAGGCTCATCAGCAGCAGGAACGGCACTTCCTTCATGATCAGGCCGGCCATCATCGCGAGGCCAAAGGGGTCGTGGACGATCAGCACATCGGGCGGCCGCTCCCAGCCCGTCGCCCAAGGCGACAGCGCCCGGGCGATCAGCCCCGAGGGTGCGATCAGGAAGGCGAGCCCGAAGGCGGCGGCGGCGTGGGGCAGGGAGAGCAGCGGCGAGACCGACCGCCGCACCCACGCGTAAAGCCGGGTTCCGGCAAAGCCGGCCAGGAACAGCACCACCACCCCGAGGGAGACGGCGGTGGTCACGAGGCCGCTGGCCAGGCTCACCAGCACCGAGCGCTCGAGTCCCGGCCGTTCGAACAGCGCGATCCACGGGGCGACCGAGATTGCCTCACCGCCGATCGCCGGCATCCAGCCGAACGCCGGCAAGATCACAGCGACGAGGCCGGCCACGATCGGGCCGACCAGGAGCCCGACGGCCACCACCGGCGCCGCCCGGAGCAGCGCAATCCTGGACGTGCGGTTCACCTTGGTCGGGCGCGCCGGCGTCTGGGTCAGCGGGCGGTGTAGCGCTCCTGCCAAACCGTCTCCAGGCGCTCCATCCAGCTCGGATGCGGCTCCGGCAGCGGCGTTCCCAGCTCTTCCGGGCGCAGGGTGGCAACGCCGAGATCAAGCGCCTCAAACCGGGACCGGTCCTCCGGCGCCAGCGTGTCCATGTCGAGCACGGTGAGACCGCCCCACACGTCAGGGTCCTGTTTGCGGGCCTGGGCCTCGGGCGAGAGCAGGAAGTTGGCCAGCACCATGGCGCCGGCCTTGTGGCTGGCGTTGAACGGAATCGCCACAAAGTTGACGTTGCCGATGGTCCCGCCCTCGAGCACATAGCTGCGCACCGTGTCCGGCAACTCGCCGTTGGCGATCGCCGCCGAGGCATCGGCGGGGCTGAACGAGAACGCAATGGCCAGTTCGCCGTCGCCCATCAGCCGGCGCATCTCAGCGCTGTTGGCCGGAAATGCCTCCCCTGACCGCCAGAGATGGGGATGAAGAGCGTCGATAAACGCCCACAGCGGCGCTGCGACCGCATTGAAATCCGCCGCCTCGACGGGCCGGTAGAGCGGCTCGCGGTCCACCGCCAGCTCGATCAGCGCCTGCTTGAGAAACGTGGAGCCGAGGAAGTTGGGCGGCAGCGGGTAAGTGAAGCGGCCGGGATTGGCCTTCGCCCATTCGAGCAGCGCCGGCATCGATTGCGGCGGCTCGCCGACCTCCGCGGTGTCGTAGAAGAAGGTAATCTGCGCGCGGCCCCACGGCGATTCGTATCCCTCAACCGGCACGGTGAAGTCCTCGCGCACCCCGGGGTTGTTGTCCGGATCGGTGAGCGCAAAGTTGGGCATCTGCTCGGCCCAGGGACCGAACAGCAGGCCGTTGCGCTTCATCGACGCGAAGTTCTCGCCGTTGATCCAGATGAGATCGACGGCGCCTTCGTCGGTGTTTCCGGCCGCGTTTTCGGCCACGACCCGGGAGACCGCCTCGGCGGTGTCACTCAGCTTGACGTGCACGACCGAGACGTCATAGCGGTCCTCGACGGTCCGCCCGGCCCACGCGATATAATCATTGATCCGCGGCTCGCCGGCCCAGGCGTTCCAGTAGACCGTCTGGCCTCCGGCCGCGGCCAGCACGGCGTCCCAATCGGACGGATCCGGATCGGCGGCGGTTGGCCGGCCGGTCATCGCCGCGGCGGCCAGGACCAGAACCGCTGCGGTGAGCTTTTTCGCTGCGCTCCACATCATCGTGCATTCTATCCGTTACAATAATCGATGCAGGTCCGGCGGTTTCGACCGGCGTCCCGACCCCTCTTAAGATACGTCCATTCCCGGCGAGGTTTCAGCGATTCAGCCGCCCTCGAGCGCGGCCAGTTCGGTCCGGACCCGATCGACCGCGACGGCAGAAAGGTAGCAGTCGACCCGGCCCCGCACATGGTCGATCAGGGCTGCTTCGCTGCGCTCGGCCGACCAGTCCTCGCCGTCGGCCGACGCCACGGCGCGCCTTGCCGACAGCACCCGCCACTTGGCGCACCAGGTCACCGACCACAGCCACATGCCGCGCCGCAGCGGCACCTGCCACGACGAGAACGCCGTTGAGGGCGGTCCGAATGCGGTCTGCCAGGCAGCGATGGCGCTGCGGACATCATCCACGCTCAACTCGGCGGACGTCGCCACATCCCAGGTCGTCGAGGTGTACAGGGTCGCATGGGCGAGGTCGAGGGGCGGGAAGCTGTAGCGCGCCTTTTCCAGGTCAACGAGGACGGCATGGCCGTCGGCGCGGACGATGAAGTTGCCGGGGTGGGCATCGAAGGAAATCAGCCGTTTGTCCGGCCGGTCCGGGCGGCGGACGGCGGCGATGAACGCCGCCCGCTCGGCATCAATGGCCCGGCGGACCGGCGCCGGCAGGCCGGCCGCGTCCAGGTGCGCCGCCTGCTCCTCGATCTCGGCGTGCAGGGCGGCGAGCGGATCCGGGTCGTCGCGAAGCGGTGGGCGGCTGGCCGGGCCGGGAACGGGCAGGGCGTGGATTTGGGCAAGCGCGGTGGCGATCGCCGGCAAATCGCCGGGCAGCCGCGCCGGCCGGCCGGAAATCTCCTCGACGATCAGCGCGCCCCGCGGCAGCCATGCCGACGGCTCGAGCACGCCGCCGAGGCGGGGCGCGTGGCCGCTCGCACTGGCGCGGCGGAAGCAGGCGGCCTGATAGGCGAGGTTATCGCCGGCGGCCAGCCGCATCTGGCTCTGCTTCGGCACCCGGGCAATCCAGCCGGTGCCGGCCAGCCGGACGTGGTCATGGGCAAGGCCGGTGTCGGCGAACGGTTCAAGCCCGGCCGACCCCAGGTCGGGCCAAGCCGCCTGCAGTGCCGCCGCCAGCCGTTCGAGCAGCGATTGCGGCTGGCCTGTCCGTCCGCAGGGGTCCTCCCGAACGGCGGCCCGGGGAGCCGGTCGGACGACCGTCATTCTGCCGCCGCCACCTCCCCCCGGGCCCGAACCGCCTGCCGCCGGGCGCGGGCTTCGGCGATCACCGGCTCCATCACCTCGGCATGGAAGCGGTCGCAGCCGATGCAGAGATTGGCGTACGCCTCGCCATTCGGCGTTGTCGTCCGGCAGGCGGCATGGAAACGCTCCACGCTCCAGCCGTGGGCAAGGCCCATCCGTTCGGGCTTGCCGGCGTTGATCGCCTCGTAGACGGGATGGCCGGCGAGGCTGTCGAGGATCCCCACCAACGGCTCTTCGGTCAGGTTGCCGAGCGCCCGACCGGTCTTCATGCAGCACGGGTAGACGTCGCCGGTCGGCTCGATCGAGACTTCCGAGCCCGAGAAGCGGTGTTCGAGAAAGCCGAGGCCGCCCGACCAGGCGTTGCAGAAATCATCGGCCAGCGTCGCCTGCGACAGGCTGTTGTTCCAGGCCCGGCCACGCGGCCAGATCTTGCCGATCCAGGCATCCTCGGTCGCCCCGAACAGGCTGTAGACCGGGCCGGCTTCGTCGGTCCAGCGGCGCTCGCCGGCCTCCAGGGCGGACCGGCGCATTCCGGCGGCCTCGAAGAAGGCGATCAGCCGGTCGACGAGGGGCAGGCGTTTTTCGCCCTCCATGCCGACGTGGAAATCGTCCATGCCGGCGACGGAGATCATCCACACCCCGCGAGCGAGCAGCTCGCCGACGATCGCCTCGGTGACCAGATCGCCGGTGGTCTGGATCACCACCTTGACCCCGCCGACGGCGGCGTAGCGGTTACGGAGCGCTTCGAGAATCGGATAGAGGACCCGCTCGCGGACCGGTTCGGTCAGCACTTCGCCGCCGGAGAGGATGATCCGACCCACCTTCTCACGGAAACGATCCGGCGCGTCCGGATCGGGATCGTTGCGATCGAGGTAGGTCATACGCTCCGGCAGGTTGGCAATGATCCGCGGCGCGTTGCGTTCGGCCTCGGAAACGACGGCCTCAAGGGCCTCCCGGACATAGGGCCGGAAGCGGTCCTCATAGCAGTGTTTGCACTTCCGGTGACAGTGCCAGCAAATGGCGTAGTAGATTGATTCCATGGAGCCTCGGTAGCGGGTTCCGGTTGCACGGCGACAGCAATTTTTCCCCGCGAACCTAGACTGCGGGTTGACCGGGCCCAAATAACGATGCCGCGAGCACGATTGGCAGCCCGGGCTGGCGGCACCCGTCTCGGTTTCGGGCACGATCAAGCCCGCCCTTTATGGCAGGCCCGTCCACTGCTGCAAACGTTGGAAAAGGGCGGCCCGTGATTTAGGATGTGCTCATGAACGAGAAGGCCGCCATCGCCGCCCTGGCCGCCCTGGCCCAGACGCATCGCCTTGCGGTGTTCCGCCTGCTCGTCCGTGCCGGTGCCGAGGGGATGGCCGCCGGTGAGATTGCCGAGGCCATCGGCATCCCTGCCTCCACCCTCTCCCATCACGTCGCCATTCTCGAACGCGCCGGCCTTCTGACCTCCCGGCGGCTGGAGCGGCGGATCATCTATTCCGTTGACGTGGCCGGGACGCGCGGCCTGATCGCTTTCCTGAGCGAGGATTGCTGCGAAGGCCAACCTGAGCTTTGCGGGCTCGCGCCAGGCAGCCAGACGCCAGGCAGCCAGACGCCAGGCAGCCAGACGCCAGGCAGCGAGACGGAGAGCACAGGGGCGCTGTCTGCCCCCTCGGCCTTGACCGGAACCTGAAGGCGGCTGCCGAAAGGTTCAGTGCCTTGCCAGCCGGGTGCAGACGCCGCACTGTCCCCGACTGAGAACGCTGCTTCAGGACCCTTGCCCATGGCCCGCCCGTTCGATTCCCTGGCCGCGCGCCCGGCGACTCCCTGCCAATCCGCCACCGGCGAGGCGCGGGGAGGGCGGTCTCGCGCAGCTTTGCTTGCCGCCGCGCTCGCCGGCAGCTTACTTGCGGCCGGGGCCGCGCACGCCGCTGAGCCCACCCTCCGGCTCTGCACGGCCCGCAAGGACGGGCTCTATTACGCGGCGGGAGAGCAGATTGCCGCGGCGGCCGAGGAACGCGGCGTCGCCGTCGCGATTGTCGAGACAGCAGGCTCGTTGTTCAACCTGGCGGCCCTGGAGGCCCGGCTGTGCGACGCCGCAATCGCCCAGGCCGATGCCCTTCTCCGCTTCGGGGATATCGATCGCGACCGCTCCGTGGACCTTGAGGACCCGGTGCCGCTCCATCGCGAGTTCGTTTATCTGGTGTGCCGGCGGGATGGGCCGGTCGCCGCGGTCGGCGATCTCGCGGCGCTTGCCGGCAAGGCGCGGGTGGCGATCGGCGAGCCGGGCAGCGGCAGCACCGCCACCTGGACGGCGCTGACCGAAATTGCGCCCGCTTACGCCGCCGTGACCACCCGCTTCCTGGGCCAGTCGGTCGCGGTGACCTGGCTGATGGAGGATCGGGTGGACTGCCTGATCTACGTCGCCGGCCACGGCACCGGCTATATGCGATCCATTGCGGCCGCCGGCGAGGACCTGCGGCTGGTGCCCGTCGACGATCCTGCCTTTGCGGAGGCGAAGGTTCAGGGCCTGTCCCCCTACCGCTTCGAGGATATCCCCGCCGGCCGTTATCCCGCCCTGCAGCCGGCCGGCGAGGCGGTGCGGACGATCAGCGTCGAGGCGCTGGTGATCGCCACGAAACGCTGGGCCGACCGCCACGCGGCAGCGCACCAGGGGTTCCTGTCAGCGATCGCGGCCGCCCGCCCGGCGATCCTGGACCGCGCCGGGCAGGAGCCGGCGCCTGACGGACCACGGCGGGAGCAGGCGAAAGACGGGTCCGATTAACTTGGATCGGTCACCGCCGGGGTTCAGGCTTTCGCCGGAATTCGCAGGACTTGGCCGGGATAAATCTTGTCCGGATCGCTCAGCATCGGCTTGTTGGCCTCAAAGATTTTCATATAAGCGTTCGGGTCACCATACTGAGCCTTGGCAATCGCCGACAGGGTATCGCCCGACTGGACGGTGTAGAAGGTCGCAGCGGGTGCCGCCGCTTCGGTCTTGATATCTTCCTCGACCTTGGCGATGCCAGCAACATTGCCCAGGCTGACGATCAGTTTTTCCTTTTCTTCTTGGGTCTCTGCAGTTCCACTCACCTTGACCGTGTCACCGTCGACGTGGATGTCAAGATCGGAGCCGGCGAGCCCGAGGTCGCTGACATGTTTCTGGAGGTCTTCAGCTTTCGGCGCGGCGCTGCCACCGAGACCCAGCGCTTCTCCAGCTGCCTTGATGAAATCGAAGATACCCATGATGTGTTCCCCATATCCGCCTGAGCACAATGGGTGCCCGCCCGTTGTTTTTCCCTGTCGCAGACCGGCAAGCCCCGCCCCGGGCCGTCAAACGGTGATAACGGTGTGGGCGTTGCGGGTCCGGCTGACCACGGGATTTTGGAAGTCGTCCCTGTTCTGTTCCTGAACGGTCCGGTGTCGGAACCACACCGGAGCATAACGGTTGGCGGGCTGTCCGGACTCCTGCCAACGGGCCGGACTTTATCTCAGTTCATCCAGACCGGAAAGCCCGCAGGTCCCGCGGCCCGCGCCGCATCCCGGCCGACGGGCCAACCGGTAACCGTTTCGGAACCGCTCTCTGCCACGGTGCCGACGGTTCCACCGCCGGGGGCGCGCCATCAATGGGCGGCACATTTGGTCATCTGTTGTCGACCCTGATCAAGGCGTCGGCAGTCGGAGTCGCCGTCCTTCTCGCGCTGAACGTCGTCACCGGCCATTTTTTCGCGCCGGAACCCGAAAGCCAGTGGGATGAACAGCGCGCGCAACGCCATGACGACCGGCCGTTCCGGACCCGTACAGGATCGGAAGCAGCCCCGGCGCAAGCCGCCCGCGCGCTGACCCTCAACGCCGGAGCCCGCGGCCATTTTTTCCTGGATGGCGAAATCGACGGCGCCCCGGTCCGGTTTCTGGTCGACACCGGCGCCAGCAAGGTGGCGCTCGGCCCCGATACCGCCCGCGCCGCCGGATTCCGGTTGGTGCCGCGCGATTTCACGCTCAAGAGCCACACCGCAAACGGCATCGCGCGTGCCGCCCCGGTGATGATCCGGCGGCTGCGCGCCGGCCCGATCACCCTGCGCAACGTCGACGCCGTGGTGCTCGAACGGTCCATGCAGGGCGCGGTATTGCTGGGGATGAGCTTTCTCGGCCGCCTGGACGGCTATGAGGTGCGTGGCGACGAGATGATCCTGCGCTGGTGAGCGCGCGAGCCTGCGCACGACGGGGCCCAGCCCCCGAACACTAGCGATTCCCATGAAACGGAGAATTTTCTATACTCTTATGCAACCGTATCAGGCGAGCGGTGCTCCGGCCGGAGGCGCAGATGTTCAAGATTTTGTCCGTTTGTTTGCTGTTCATGGTCGGTGTCGTGGTCGCTGCCTGCGACGGCGGCGCGCCGGCCGGGCCGACGCTGCGCATCGTCTCCGGCTCCGAGAACGAGACGCTGCAACCGATGATCGATGCCTGGGCCGACGACAACGATGTCAACGTCGAAATGGTCTACCTGGGATCGGTGGACATCTCGCTCGCGCTCGCCGAGGGGAGCGTGGCGGCTTATGACGCCGTCTGGCCGGCCAACTCGCTGTGGATCGAGCTCGGCGACGACCGGCGGCTTGTGAAGCACGCCAAATCCATCCAGCGTACCCCGATCGTCTTCGGTCTCCACAAGCCGATCGCCGCCGACCTTGGCTGGGTCGACAATCCGGATGTGACCATCCAGGACATCCTTGCCGCGGCCGAGGCGGGCCGGTTCCGCTTTGCGATGACCTCGGCGACCCAGTCCAATTCCGGCGCCAGCGCCTACATCGGCATGCTGTACGCCATGGCCGGAAATCCGGATGTTCTCCAGGCCGAGCACGTCGGGGATCCGGCCGTACAGGCGGATGTGAAGCGCCTGTTGCGGAGAGTGGACCGCAGCTCCGGCAGCTCCGGATGGCTGAAGGACAGCCTCATCGCCCACCCCGACCGCTTCGATGCCATGTTCAACTACGAGGCCATGGTGATCGAGGCGAACCGGAGGCTCACGGCCGCAGGAGAGGATCCGCTCTGCGCGATCTATCCCAGCAATGGGCTGATGGTCGCCGACAGTCCGCTCGGCTACATCGACCAGAACGATCCCGAAAAAGAACGCATTTTCCTCGAGTTGCAGGCCTATCTGCTGTCCCCGGACGTCCAGAAGCAGATCGAGGCGATGGGCCGGCGGGCCGGGCTGATCGGCCTCGCCATCGAGCAGCCGGACCCGGACGTCTGGAATCCCGACTGGTGCATCGATGTGGAGCGCGCCATCGCCCCGGTGCCGACGCCCTCTCAGGAGGTGATCCGCGCGGCCCTCGATCTCTATCAGACGAGTCTTCGCAAGCCGAGCCTGACGGTCTGGGTGCTCGACGTTTCCGGCAGCATGAAGGGCGAGCCGATCGCCGCGCTCCAGGAAGCCATGACCACCCTGCTTGATCCCGGGATCGCCCGCCGCAACCTGCTTCAATCGGGGCCGGATGATGTCACCATCATCATCCCGTTCAACAGCAGCGTCACGGACGTCTGGGCTCTTCGCGGCAACGATCCTGAGGACCTGCGCGAGCTTCTGGCCGAAGCGCAGTCGCTGGAGGCCGCCGGTGGCACCGATCTTTACGCGGCGCTGATAACGGCCCTGAACCGGCTGAAGCCCTACGCCGAGCGCGGCGAACTCGAAGGGTACCTTCCGGCCATCGTCGCCATGACCGACGGCAAGTCGGATGTGGAAAACCGGCAATCGTTCCTGGACGCGTTCACGCAGGCGGCGTTTGCCGATCAGGTGCCGATTCATACCATCGCCTTTGGCGATGCCGATGAGGCGCAGCTGCGGGAGCTGTCCGAGGCGACGATCGGCCGGCTGTTCCACAGCGGTGACGACCTGCCCAAGACACTGCGCAAGGCCAAGGGGTACAATTGACGCCCTCCCGGCGGGACGGCGGACCGGCTATGATGGACCGACGATGAACGAGCTGGTCCGACAACTCACCGCAGGCGCGGCGGCGTCCGCGGTCTTCCTCGCCGGCTTCCTGGGGGCGGCGCTGGTCTGGTGGCTGGCGCTCGGTCTGGCCGCCGGGGTTTACGCCGGGGTCGTCCTGCTCGTTCCCCGCAAGCGCGAGGCCCACGAGATCGAGGTCACCGCCGGAGTGACCCGCGCCGAGTTGGATCACGCCATCGGCCTTTGCCGCGGCGCTGCCGCCGAGTTGACCAAACTCAGCGAGTCGCCGGCGATCAGAGCGGAGATGGCGGAGAGCTTCCGCCGGCTGGCCGACATCGTCGCCGCGATCGGCGAGGATTTCCAGGCCGACCCGCGTGACCTGCGCCACAGCCGCGGATTCGTCGACCATCATCTGGGGGCGCTGCTGGAGATCGCGCGAACCTATGCGAAGCTGCGCGCCGCTCGCCTCGATGCTGCCGGCGAGCAGCGGCTGAGCGCGGCGCGGGCGCGAATCCTCGGCTATGTCGACCGCTTCGACGCCATCTACCAGGCCTGCCTCGCCAACGATTTCCAAAAGCTTGAAACCTCCACGGCCGCCCTCGACCAGATCCTGGAAATCGATGCGCCGGCTTCATCGCGGAGATAGCGGACCATGAACACCAAACGTTGGCTGGGACTGGGGATCCTCGGGATGGTGGCGGTCGTCACCGTGGTCGCTACCCAGATCAACTGGGAGGGGCTCCGGCAGGAGCACATCGACACGCCCGATCCGGTGACCGTCTCGTTGTTCTACGGCGGTGAAAAAACCGCCTTCCTGGATAACCCGGCGGTCATCGAGCGGTTCGAGCGCCGTTACGGCGTGACGCTCGACGCCCATAAGGCGGGCAGCATTGAGATGGTCACCTCGCTCGACACCGCCGGCAAAGATTGCCTTTGGCCGTCCAACCAGATCGCCGTGGAGCTGGCCCGGCAGCGGCCGGGCCAGTCCGTGCTCTCGGATCAGAACATCTTCAACTCGCCGATCGTGTTCTACGCCTGGGACCAGGTCGCGCAGGCTCTGATCGATGCCGGCATCGCCGAGGACCGGGGCAATGCCATCTACGTGGTGTACGTGGACCAGCTGATCGACATGATCCTGGCCGGCAAACGCTGGAAAGAGGACCTGGGCGTCAACGTCTACGGTCCCGTCAAGGTGTTCTCCACCGATCCCCGCAAGTCCAACTCGGGCAACATGTGGTCGGGGCTGCTTGCCACGGTGATCAACGGCGGCAGGGTGGTCACCGCCGATGATCTGGACCGGGTGCTGCCGGAAGTGCGCGACTACTTCCAGAGCATGGGCCACATGGAACACAGCAGCGGCGATATCTTCGAGAACTTCCTCAGTCAGGGAATGGGGGCGCGGCCGATCATCGTCGGCTATGAGAACCAGCTGGCCGAGTTCGTGCTCGCCCATCCGGACCGTGCCGATGACATCCGCGACCGGATCCGGGTGCTCTATCCCGAACCGACGGTGTTCAGCTCGCACCCGCTGATCTCGCTCACCCCGGCCTGCAAACGGCTGGAGGAGGCGCTCACCGACCCGGAGGTGCAGGACATCGCCTGGCGCCAGCACGGTTTCCGCTCGGGCCTGATCGGGGTCCAGAACGATCCTTCCGTGCTGGAGATCACCGGTATTCCCACGTCCATCGATATTGTCGTGCCGATGCCGCGGGCGGCCGAGATGCGCACGATCATCGGGGCGCTCAATTGAACCAGGGGTGAACAGGGGAATGGTTGCCATGAACCAGACAGGCCAATCCGCACCGGCCGTGACGAGCCAGCTGCCGGCGGTCCTCACCCGGGAGGTCCACCGGGCCGGCGATCTGATCGCCAGGGAGAGCTTCTCGCCGCAGCAGCATGATCAGAGCCGCGAGATCGCCGCCGCGGTCGACTTCAACAACACCAACACCGTGCTGACTTTCGGCGTGGCACCGCAGCGGCAGATGAACAGCTTCCTCGACAGCCTGCTCGAGGATTTGCAGGTGGGCGATGCCGGGGTCGCCGGCCAGCTGACCCTCGAGCTCTCCGAGGGCTACGACCTGATGCGGATCGACGAGTTCAAGCGCGAACTGTCCGGCAACGGCGACAGCTTCACGGCGCGGATCGGCCGGGCGTTTGGCTGGGTCCGTGATCTGGCCGCCCTGGTCAAGAACATGCGCGACCAGAAGAGCACGCTGGTCAGCAAGTTCGACAAGATCGAGCGGATCGCCAACGACCGCAAGCGCGAGATCATGACCTACAACGTGAAGCTTGATCAGCTGCGCGATCAGTCCGACGGCTACATCATTGACATGGCCACCCACATTGCCGCTGGCGAAACGGCGCTGCTGCGGGGCGTGGAGGAGTTTGAGACGCGCAAGCAGGCGCTCGCAACGGTGCCCGATGACGTGGAGGCCGCCCGGCTGCACGGCCTTGCCCGGGCCATCGGCAGCTTCGAGCAGCGGCTCTTGCGGATGCAGATCGCCTACACCCAGGCCGTGGCCGTCACCCGGCCGCGCATTCAGGCGATCCGCCAGGCCGGCGAGGTCGAGATCCAGAACATCATCGAATCGCTTCTGTTCGACCTGCCCAATCTCAAGTCGCTGGTTCTGCAGGTGGCGGCGATGACCAACCTGAAGCAGGCGCAGGCGGAAGACGCCAGGCGCCGCGAAGTGAGCGGCAAGATCGCCGGTGCCGCCACCGACCTGTTCCACGACGTCTACACCACCTCGATCGCCAGTCAGGGCCGCGGCCTCGACGACGTGCGGGCGCTCGCTGCCACGGCCGACAAGCTGATCGAGACCCTGCGCGAAGGCGAGCGCCTCGAACAGGAGAACAAGACCCGTCGCCGCGAGGCCGCGGACGCGCTCGTCGATGTCAAGGCCAAGGTCAACGAGGCTTTGAAGAATGTGAGCCCGTCGCTCGCGGCCTGAGCGACAAAAGCGCTGCTCGTTGCGGATAACGCGTGCTCGATTTGTCTCGTTGTCACCGTCGGGACCGGCCGACCGACCGGGGATCGGCGCAGGCAGCCGGGGCCACCCGCGCCTCCGGGCTCAGGCGTCCGGAATGACCAGCGCCCCCGGCGTGGCGGGCGTCACCGGTGCGACCGGTGCCGGCACCGGCTCGAAATCGGCCCGGCCGTCACCGTCGCAGTCGAACGGGGCAGGGAGGACGGCATGGCCGTACGCCGCCGTAAGCGCGAGGTAGTTGCGCTGGCGGGCGGCAATCGACAGGGTGCATTCGGCGCGGATCGCCTGGGTGAGGCCGGTGGCGCCGATCCGGCGTCCCTTGTCGATGGCCGGCGAAAGGGCGGCGCAGCCGGCAACCACCACAGCGGCCAGCGGCGCAGCGACGATCAGGGCGCGCATCAGAGCGATCCCGCGAGGATGGCGATCAGCGCCTCGATGTCGTCTCCGGTGAGCATGCCGGTGAGCATGCCGAGCCCGGCAAGGATCAGAATGCCAGGCACGAGGTACGTCTTGCGCATAACAGGTCCTTTCCTGTTCAGGGGGCCGAAGTCTTGAACGGGTGGTCGGCGTCCAGCTTGCCGGAGAGGCCCCAGGTGTGGGCGAGATAGCCCTCCAGCCGTTGACGGTCGGCTGTGGACGCAAATCCACCTGGGATGATCAGAAACTCGGCGACGACGGTCCCGGCGAGTGGCGGGACATAGCCGGCGTTGCTGAAGTGGTTGAAGAGCGCGATCGTCGGTCCGGCGATCGGCTGCGGCGCGTAGGAATAGGGCCCGGCCGGATCGCGGGCGCCGTTGACGTAGAGTTCCGCCGCCGCCGGCGAGACAAGGTCGAAGGCCAGGAGGTTATCGCCGTCGCTGAGACCGTTCCACGTGGCGAGACCGCTGGCCGGGGTAAACACCGAGGACCCCTCGCCGATCGATGAATAGGACGACAGCACCAAGCGGTCCGGTGCCAGCCTCGCGTCGAACAGGTACTGATTGCGGGTGCCGCCGACGTAGGTCATGACCACGACAACGGCCCAGTTGCCGGCGGCGGCGGCGGGATCGGCCATCCGCAGCAGATGACTGCCCCACCAGTGCAGTCCGCCGCCGCCGCCGATGGCGGCCGGGTAGTCCGGCTTGTCGTCGTCGGTGGCCATGGTCACGTCAAAGCCGTTGCCGGACTTGTCGAGCCAGCCGGCCACTTTATGGGTGAAGGGCGCGGTGCGCGGCGGGGTTTCGAGGACCAGGCCGGCGGGATCAGCGGCCGAATACCAGACGAGCGGCGGGACGGTCAGGTCTGCGGGTGTCCAGGGCGCGGCCGGAGCCGCAGCGCGGAGGAATGCGGCGAGCGGCAGGGGCATGGCTCAGCTCACCGTACCGTACAGGTCGAAGACGTACGCACCGGCGGTGGCATCGACGCAGTGGACGTAGACGGTATCGTTGGCGACGGCCCAGGCCGGGGTGCCGTTGGTGGTGGCGCCGGCCGGCAGGGTCATGACCGGCGGGTTGGCATCGGTCTGGCGGACCGCGAACCAGTCGCCGGCCTCCAGCTCGGCCTCGCTGGCGGCGTCGATCACCGGGGAGGGGCCGCTGGTGCGGAGCACCTGGCCGAGATGGAATTTGCGGTCGTAGACGAGCGTGCCGGACACGTCGGTGACCTCCTGCCGGCCCGGCTCGGAGGGTGGATTGGCGGCGGTCGCCTTCAGCGTGCCGTCGGCGTCCTGGAAGCGGACGAACTTGCCGTTGAGCTCTGCCGCCGTGCCCGTGATCGTCAGGTCGAGGGCGGTCGGCCCGAGGATTGACGTGCGCACGGCCCGGGTCCAGGCGGCGGCAACATCCTGCAGGGCCGCTGTCTGGTAATCCAACTCATCGTTGATCGCTTTGGCGCGGAATTCGCCCGAATCCTGGAAGTCGGTGGTCCGCTCGATGACCAGCGCCCGGCGCAGGGTGATGATCGTGTTTTCCGCAGGCGGTGTCTGGAAGGTGACGGAACCACCACCGGTCTCGCCGGCCCCCTCGATCGTAAACCCGCTCAGTTGCCGGACCTCGTCCAGATAAACTTCAAGATCGGCGTCCTGGAAAATCTGGAATACGAACCAGTAAACTGCCGCGTTTCCATCAGCAAGGTACTGGACGATTGGGGAGGCGCCGGTGATCTTGATGTGTTCTGTCATGATCGGCTCCGGTGATAAGACGTAAGCTCTGGCAGTATTTCAGTTGTTGGATCACGAGACATTGAGGAGAGCAGCCGACGATGTCACTTTCCAAGGACAGGAGGTGCCGCTTGTAATTCCAATTCAGCACAAGTCCGGCGCGTGTCCTGGACAAGGGGGCCAAACAACCGGATGAACGCTGGATTCGCTCTCCCAACACGCTGCGAACACGAGTGCAGGTAACCCGGCGGCAGGGCGCGACAACCACCGTTCCGGGAAAAATTTCCTAATGGTTCGATGCTGACGGATGGGTCCCATCCGTCAGATGAATTGAACCGAAAGATCAATAGGTTAGTGGATCGACCGATCATCCGCTTGGGAACCGGGCGAATGATCCGATCCACCAGGTCTGGGGGGTTGAGCGGAAAATATCCGTTCCTCCGGCGGTGCTCGCGAAAAGCGGTTTCCTGCCGCATCGTTCCGGATTAGAGGTGCAGGGCCCCGCGGGGGCCTGCCGCTGCTGGCCAAGCCGGTGCTGGTGGTCTCCCGGACCTTGCCCGCGGGTAAACGGAGGATCATGCCCGAGCTGCCGGAAGTGGAGACGGTCAGGCGCGGTCTCGCCCCGATGCTCACCGGGCGGACGCTGACCACCGTCGTTGCCCGCCGGCCGGACTTGCGGTTTCCCCTCCCCGAGGGCTTTGCCCGGCGGCTGGCGGGTCGCGGCGTGCTGTCGGTGTCGCGCCGGGCCAAGTTTCTGCTGATCCAGCTGGAGGGCGGGCTGGTCTGGCTCGTTCACCTCGGCATGTCGGGGCGGTTCCATGCGCATCCCGATGCGGCCGTGCCCCCTGCCGACGTCCATGATCACGTGACCGTCACCACCGATCGCGGCTGGACCCTGGTTTTTCGCGATCCGCGGCGGTTCGGGTTCATGGATCTGTGCGCGGAAACCGATCTGTCAGCCCATCCTCGCCTTGCCCGGCTGGGCCCGGAGCCGCTCTCGGCGGCGTTCTCGCCAGGGTTTCTGGCCGCCAGGCTGGCCGGCCGGACGGGGCCGGTGAAGGCGGCGATCCTCGATCAGGCGACCGTGGCCGGCATGGGCAACATCTACGCCTCGGAAAGCCTGTTTGCGGCGGGAGTCTCGCCGGTCCGGCCGGCGGGCACGATCAGCGGGCGCCGGGCCAGCCGGCTGGTGGCGGCGGTCAAGGCCGTCCTGACCGTGGCGATCGAATCGGGCGGCTCGACACTCCGCGACCATCGTCTGCCCTCGGGCGAGGTCGGTGCATTTCAGGACCGCTTCGCCGTCTACGGCCGCGAAGGCGCGCCGTGCCCCGGCTGCCGCTGCAATGCGGCGCGCTCGGGCGGCATCCGGCGGCTCGTACAGGCCGGGCGGGCCACGTTCTACTGTGTGCACCGGCAGGGTTAGCGGCAAGGAAGGAGCCCGCGCGAAGCATGACCGGCACGACCCTCTCGGTTCCTCGCATTGCCCGTGTCGCCCGGGCGTTGGCTTTTGCCGCCCTGATCGTCTCTGCACTGACCGGTTCGGGGGGTGGGCCGGCCGGAGCTACCGGGCGCTTCGTGACCGGATTGCTGGATGTGCCGCTGATGGACGACTTATCCCAGGGTCCGGCCGCGGAGATCGTGTTCGAGACGCCCGCCGGGCGCTTCGTCGAAGCCAGGGCCCGCGGCAGGGTGGAGCCCCGCGCCGTTCTCCGGTTCTATCGCGAGACCCTGCCGCAGCTCGGATGGTGCGTTGCAGCAGATGGCGTGTTTTATCGCGAGGGCGAGCGGCTTATGGTGGAAGCGGCAGCCGGTGGCGGTGGCACGATGGTGTTATTTACGCTGGCGCCTGCCAGTGATGACGGTTGCCGCTGAGAAGCGGCCGCCGGAGGGGGGGCAGGGCCGGCCCCGCGTTACCGGTCCGATCGAGCAGCCATCCTGAGAGAGAGCCCGGGGAGAGGAAACAATGGCTTACGAATTCATCATCGTTGAGACCAGGGATGCCGTCGGGGTGATCACCCTGAACCGGCCGAAGGCGTTGAATGCGCTCAACGCGGAGCTGATGGCCGAAGTGGCGGCGGCCGTGGACGCCTTCGATGGCGACGACGGGATCGGCTGCATTGTCGTCACCGGGGGGGAGAAGGCCTTCGCCGCTGGCGCGGACATCAAGCAGATGAAGGATAAGACCTTCATGGACTGCTATAAGGAAAACTTCCTGACCCCCGGATGGGAACGCGTGGCCTCGGCGCGCAAGCCGACCATTGCGGCCGTGGCCGGGTTCGCCCTCGGCGGCGGCTGTGAGCTGGCGATGATGTGCGACATGATCATTGCAGCCGACACCGCCAGGTTCGGCCAGCCGGAGATTACCATCGCGACGATCCCCGGTCTCGGCGGCACCCAGCGTCTGACCCGGGCGATCGGCAAGGCGAAGGCGATGGATTTGAACCTGACCGGGCGGATGATGGATGCCGAGGAAGCCGAACGGGCGGGGCTGGTGGCCCGCGTCGTTCCTGCCGATAAGCTGATGGAGGAGACCCTGGCGGCGGCGGCGAAGATCGCGTCCATGTCCCGGCCCATCGCCATGCTGGCGAAGGAGGCGGTGAACCGGGCGTTTGAGACGACCCTCAGTGAGGGGATTCGCTTCGAGCGCCGGATGTTTCACGCCACATTCGCGACCGTCGACCAGAAGGAAGGCATGAATGCCTTTGCCGAAAAGCGGAGCCCGGAGTGGCAGAACCGCTGATCGGGGCGACCCGGCCGGCCCGCCGGTCGCAACAGGGGTTGCGGCGATGGCGGGCCTGGCTTCGGGGCGAACAGCCCGCAGGGTCTTGACGACTGTGGGCGCGGCCTGCCCGGAACCGGCGTTTAGCGGCTGGTATCCTTTGCTTGGCCGCCGGCCGAATCGGCGATCGCGGCGTTGACGAAGGCCAGAGCGCGATCTATAACTTCAGGCTCGAGTTTTATCCAATTGCTGCACAGGTGACGCATGGCTCATCACGCTTCGGCCAAGAAGCGGATCCGCCAGACCCGTAAACGTACGCTTATCAACAGGATGCGGGTTCAGCGGATACGGACTTACGTTCGTAAAGTCGAAAAGGCGATTGATGCCGGCGATCAAACGCTGGCCCTGCAGGCGTTCCGTGAGGCTCAGCCCCACCTGCAGAGGGGCGTCAACAAAGGCGTGGTTCATCGGAACACCGTCGCGCGCAAGTTGTCGCGCTTGTCCGCCCGGATCAAGGCCCTGCCGTCCGGCACCTGACCCATCGGCCGCGGCTGTCGACACAACTCCTAATTGAAAAAAGGAGCGGCGTCAGGTTACTGTTGCGGGCCGCGTGCCGGTTCGGGATAATATCGCCCCTCGGGAATCCGACGACGTACGACTTAAAGTCTCGTTGATTTCCGCCCGCTTTCACATTATTATTGCCGGAATAAACGGGAGTTCCAAACTAACAATAATAATCTTTCTAAAAGAGAACGCGGGGATAACGAGGCGCATGATCGAGGTCAGGCGGTCTTGTCTTGAGGAGTGGGCTGTTGCCCACCGGTGGCGCCAGTCTTATAGCTTTACTGTAGGACGCCAATTTTTTGACTTGCGGCTTTCCCCAAGTCGCGTAATGTGTGGCCCGTTAGGGGTAAGCCGGGTTGTGCCGAGCCCGGGTGGGGAGGGCTTTCATGATCGATCGATCTGAGCCCCGCCAAGTGCGGGGGCGGGACCATGTCCGCGCGGCGCCGGCCGCCGCCGGGACTCCTGAACGGCTGTCCGCACGATCGCAGCGGCGACGTCGCCGGCGGCCTGTCCGGCCCGTGACCGCGGCGCGGGTGAGCGCCAGCGCAAGGCGTCGCACGGGGTCTGGCAGTCGCACGGGGTCGGATCCCTCCGAGGCCGGTCCACACGCCGGAACCAAGCCGTCCACTTTGGACTCGTTTTCCTTTTGTCTCAGCGACCCGCTGCTTGTCTCAGCGACCCGCTGCTGAGTGCCGGCGTCGTGATCTTCTGATTCACGTTGTGAATAAATTCGGCTTCCTCGAGCGAGCCGCCGTTTAAAAAGGACAGCGTACGAATGATCAGCGGTGATGATACTTCTCGCGTTTCCAATCAGTGGCAGCGGATCAGCGGTGTTCTGCGCAACGAATTCGGCGAGGCAGCATATCAGAGTTGGCTGAAACCGATGAGCGTCCGCGCCGTTCAGGATGGCGCCGTGACGCTTTCAGTGCCGACGCGGTTTATGCGCGACTGGGTGATGGCCCATTATGTCGAGCGGATGCGTGACCTGTGGGGCGATGAGAACCCGAAAGTGGAACGCGTTGACATCGTTGTGTTGGGGGATGGCGGTAACCCCGGTCCGGCCGCCGCCGGGGGCCCGGCATCCTTCTGCGCGAGGACGCCGCCGGTCAATCTGGAGGTCACCCGCGCGTCCTCCGTACGGCCTGCCGTTTCCGGGCCCGCCGGCGGCGAGCTGACCGAGGACATCAGCGCACCGCTGGACCCGCGCTTTTCCTTCGACGCCTTCGTGGTCGGGAAACCGAACGAGTTCGCCTATGCGGCGGCCCGGCGGGTCTCCTCGGCCGACCGGCCGCCGTTCAATCCGCTGTTTCTTTATGGTGGAGTCGGTCTCGGCAAGACCCACCTGCTCCACGCCATCGGCTGGGCGATCCGCGGTCAGGAGCCTTATCGCTCGGTCATTTATCTCTCCGCCGAGAAATTCATGTACCGCTTTATCCGCGCCCTGCGCGAGCAGAACACCGTTGACTTTAAAGAACAGTTCCGTTCGGTTGACGTCCTGATGATTGACGACGTTCAGTTCATCAGCGGCAAGGATTCAACCCAGGAAGAATTCTTTCACACGTTCAATGCGCTCGTTGACCAGGGGCGGCAGATCGTGCTGTCCGCCGACAAGTCACCGAGCGATCTCGAGGGAATTCAGGAACGGCTGAAGTCCCGGCTGAACAATGGCCTTGTGGCCGATATTCATGCGACCACTTACGAGCTTCGCCTTGGCATTCTGCAGTCCAAGTCTGAGCACCTCGGCATCGACATACCCCGCAAAGTCATGGAGTTTCTCGCCCACCGCATCACCGCCAATGTGCGCGAGCTTGAGGGGGCATTGAACCGGGTCGTCGCCCACGCCCAGCTCGTCGGCCGGGACATTACGCTCGAGACGACCCAGGAGGTGCTTCAGGACCTGCTGCGAGCCAACGACCGGCGGATCACCATCGACGAGATCCAGAAGCAGGTGGCCGCCCATTTCAACGTCCGCGTCGCCGACATGCATTCCGCCCGCCGGGCTCGCGCCGTTGCCCGTCCCCGCCAGGTCGCCATGTACCTCGCCAAGCAGCTCACGGCACGCTCGCTTCCGGAGATCGGGCGCAAATTCGGCGGCCGCGACCACACCACGGTGATGCATGCCGTCAAAAAGGTGGAGGAGCTGATCGCCCGGGACAGCGTCTTCTCCGAAGACGTGGAGCTCTTGCGGCGCATGCTCGAAAGCTGAAGGACTTGATCTTCCGGCGAAAGGGGATGGCCTCAGGCCGCGCCGGCTTTCTGCGCGGAACGACCTTCGCTTTCGGGCAACCTCTGATATACTGATCTGCCCGGTCGCGCTGCGTCCGGAGGGGGCTGTCGCCGATCAAGGCACGCGGCGGCTCACACCGTCACGCCGAAGGGCCTCCCCCGGGCGCGCGGGGCCGGGGGATCGTCAAGAAACCTCGCCGTGATGATGCTGGGATGCGATGAAATTCAAGATTGAACGTTCCGCCGTGCTCCGGTCCCTCGCCCACGTGCAAAGCGTCGTCGAGCGGCGCAATACCATTCCGATTCTCTCGAACATCCGCCTTGATGCCGGGTCCGACGGGCTCCGGCTGATCGCCACGGATATGGACCTGGAGGTGATCGAAGACCTGGCTGCGGGTGGGGAAGGCGCCGCCGTCTCGGTCAGCACCTCCGGATCGACAACAGTGCCGGCCCACACCCTCTACGATATTGTCCGGACCCTGCCCGATGGCGCCGATCTGGAGGTGGATGGCAGCGGCACCGCTGACACCCTTCACCTGCGCAGTGGCCGCTCGCGGTTTACGCTGCCCTGCCTGCCGGTTTCCGACTTTCCGGTGATGGCGGCAGGCCAGCTGAGCCACGAGTTCCGTCTTGCCGCCGCCGATCTGCGCAGCCTGATCGACCGGACCCGGTTTGCGATCTCCACCGAAGAGACCCGCTACTACCTCAACGGCATCTACCTTCACGCCGCCACTCAGGGGGGGGTTGCAATGCTGCGTGCGGTGGCGACGGACGGCCATCGGCTCGCCCGCTTTGATCTCCCCCTGCCCGATGGCGCCGCCGGCATGCCCGGCGTGATCATTCCCCGGAAAACAGTCGCCGAAGCGCGCCGGCTGATCGAAGAGTCGGCCGAGGAGGTCACGATCGCGCTTTCTGAGACGAAGATCCGGTTTTCGCTGGGCGCCGCGACGCTGACCTCGAAGCTGATCGACGGGACTTTCCCGGACTATGAGCGGGTGATCCCGCAGAACAATGACAAGCGGCTGAAGGTCGACTGCGCGCGCTTCACCGATGCGGTCAAGCGGGTCTCGGCAATCTCCAGCGAGAAGTCCCGGGCCGTCAAGGTGGCGCTGGATAACGGCTCGCTGCTGCTGTCGGCAAGCAGTCCGGACCAGGGCAGCGCGACGGAGGAGCTGGATGCCGTCTATGACGGCGAGCCGATGGAAATCGGCTTCAACTCACGCTATCTCATCGATATCACGCAGCAGATCGATGGCGAATTCGCCCAGTTCACCATGGCCGACCCGTCATCGCCGACCCTGCTCGAGGAGCCGGGCGAAAGCAGTGCGCTCTATGTCCTTATGCCGATGCGCGTTTGACCCGGCCGGTCTTCAGTCCGGTTTGCCCGCTTGATCACATTCGATGAGCCCGTGAGCCACATCGGGCCGAGTCAAACGCCGCCGGCGCCCGATGGCAGCCAGCCGCAAATGCCGGGAACCCGGCCGGCGCCTCCGCCTGCGGCGATGGTGGCAGTCGAACGGCTGGTGCTGACGGACGTCCGGTGCTTCCACCACCTGCGCCTCGATGAGGTCCTCGCCGAAGGGGAAACGCCCGCCGCCGCCGTGGTGCTGACCGGGCCCAACGGTGCCGGCAAGACCACGGTGCTTGAGGCGCTGTCCCTGCTCGCCCCCGGCCGCGGTCTGCGCCGGGCCCGGCTGAACGACATCGGCCAGCGCCCGGCTGCGGCCGGTTCCGCCGACGGCAGCGAGAACCGGCGCGGTGCTGCCTGGGCGGTCGCCGCGCGGATCCGGACGGCCGAGGGGGTCGCCACGATCGGTACCGGCTGCGAGCCGGCGGAGACGGCTGGCAGTGACCGCCGGGTTGTGCGCATCGACGGCAAGCCGGCGAAAAGCACCTCGGCACTGACTGAGCGGCTCGGCGTGGTCTGGCTGACCCCGGATATGGACCGGCTGTTCCTCGAGCCGGCCGCGGTCCGCCGCCGGTTCCTCGACCGCCTGGTGTTCGGGGTCGATCCGGCGCACAGTGACCGGATCGGCGGGTTCGAGCGGGCCGTGCGCGAGCGGGCCCGGTTGCTCCGCGCCGGCCGCGCTGACCCGGCATGGCTCACAGCCCTGGAGGACACCATGGCGCGGCTGGCCGTGGCGGCCATCGCCGCGCGTCTCGCCGTCACCGAGGCGCTCGCCGGCCTCTGTCGCACCGGCGTGCCGCCGTTTCCCGGTGCGCTGCCGGCGGTCGACGGGCAGGTTGAGCACTGGCTGACCGAGGAGCCGGCTCTCGCCGTCGAGGACCGCCTCCGCGCCCGCTACCGTCAGGACCGTGGTGCCGATGCCGAAAGCGGCGGTGCCGCCGCCGGTCCGCATCGCAGCGACCTGCGGGTCCGCCATCAGCCCACCCGAAGGCCGGCGGCGGAGTGCTCCACGGGCGAACAGAAGGCGCTGGTGATTGCGCTGGTCCTGGCCGGTGCCCGGCTCCAGTCGCACGAGCGCGGCCGACCGCCGCTCCTGTTGCTGGATGACGTTGTGGCGCACCTGGATGCCCGCCACCGCGCCAGCCTTTTTGAATTGGTTCAAGACCTTGGCGGCCAATCCTGGTATACCGGAACGGACCGTGAGGTTTTTCGCCCGCTCGACCACCGGGCCCGGGTTCTGGCTCTCGACGGCCGGCACGGCGTGGTTGTTGAGCGGCCCTCTTGAGGCGGGCCGGGGACAGCCGAAGCGGTCCTGGCGGCGCCTCAACCCGGAAGGAACAAACTCAGGATGAGCGAAGCGGCACGGCAAGACGGCGTCGATGCCTACGACGCCGGTTCGATCAAGGTTCTGCGCGGGCTGGATGCCGTGCGCACCCGGCCGGGCATGTACATCGGCGATACCGACGACGGATCCGGCCTCCACCACATGATCTACGAGGCGGTCGACAATGCCATCGACGAATCCCTCGCCGGCTGGTGCGATCGCATTGAAGTGCGCCTCAATCCGGACGGCTCGGCGACCATCGCCGACAACGGCCGCGGCATCCCCGTCGACATCCATCACGAGGAGGGTGTCTCCGCCGCCGAGGTGATCATGACCCGGCTGCACGCCGGCGGAAAGTTTGACCAGAACTCCTACAAGGTCTCCGGCGGGCTCCACGGGGTCGGCATTTCCGTGGTCAACGCGCTCTCCGACTGGATGGTCGTGCGGATCTGGCGTCACGGCAAGGAACACCGCATCCGGTTCGTGCAAGGCGAGGCGGAATCGCCGCTGACGGTCGTCGGCGAGGCTCCGATCGAAGCGAACGGCGGCCCGCGCACCGGCTCGGAAATCAGCTTCCTGCCGTCTTCGACAATCTTCAAGACGGTCACGGACTTCGACTTTGCGACCCTGGAGCATCGCCTCCGCGAGCTCGCGTTCCTCAATTCAGGCGTGTATCTCCAGCTTATCGACGCCCGGCCGGTGGAGCCGGTGACCGTCAACCTTCACTACGACGGCGGACTGGAGGCATTCGTGCAGTGGCTCGACCGCTCGAAGGCGGCCCGGCACGAGGGCCCGATCGCGATCCGCGGCAGCCGGGACGGCGAGCGGATCACCGTCGAGCTCGCCCTCCAGTGGAACGACAGCTACCACGAGACCGTCCTCTGTTTCACAAACAACATTCCGCAGCGCGACGGCGGCACCCACCTCGCCGGATTCCGGACCGCGCTGACCCGGACGATCCAGAACTACGCCAATGTCTCCGGGGTCTCGAAGAAGGAAAAGGTCACGATCGGGGGCGATGATGCCCGCGAGGGCCTGACCGCGGTTCTGTCAGTGAAGGTGCCGGACCCCAAGTTCTCGTCCCAGACCAAGGACAAGCTGGTGTCCTCGGAGGTGCGCCCGGCGGTGGAGAGCGTGGTTGGCGATCAGCTGGAACGCTGGTTCGAGGAGCATCCGGGCGAGGCGCGGAAGATCATCGCCAAGATCGTCGAGGCGGCGTTGGCCCGCGATGCGGCCCGCAAGGCCCGGGAACTCACCCGCCGCAAGGGCGTGCTCGACGTCACCACCCTCCCTGGCAAGCTTGCCGACTGCCAGGAGCGGGACCCGGCGAACAGCGAGCTGTTTATCGTCGAGGGCGATTCCGCCGGTGGCTCGGCCAAGCAGGCCCGGCATCGTGCCAACCAGGCGATCCTCCCGCTCAGGGGCAAGATCCTCAACGTCGAGCGCGCACGCTTCGACAAGATGCTGAGCTCCGATCAGATCGGCACGCTGATCACCGCCCTCGGCACCGGGGTCGGCCGCGAGGATTTCGATGCCGGCAAGTGCCGCTACCACCGAATCGTGATCATGACCGACGCCGACGTGGACGGCAGCCATATCCGCACGATGTTGCTGACCTTCTTCTATCGGCACAAGCCGGAGCTGATCGACCGCG
>CAYVUM010000007.1:10810-57835 GCA_964454795.1 uncultured Rhodospirillaceae bacterium | reverse complement strand
TCCTCGTCGCCGAACAGGTTCAGCTCGGCGGTGTTGCGATAGACGGTGAAGCTGTCCTCTCCGAAGCCGCCGAAGAGGGTGGTCGCCCGACTGACCCCGTTGGTGAGGTAGCCGAGGGTGACCTGCGTGGTCTCCACGAAGTCGTCGTCGTCGAGCAGGCCGTTGTTGGGATTGCTGCCGTCCCGCGGCGAGGCAAACACCTGACCGATCTGGAAGGTATCGTCGCCGGCGTCGCCGAAGATCGTGGTCGGCGCCAGGTTGTCGTCAAGGACGAAGGTGTCGTCACCGTCGCGGCCGAAGATCACCACCTGGCCATCGATCCGGCCGTCGTAGTTCACCCGCTCCACATCCCCGCCCGGAACCGGCTCGCGGTCCGCATCCACCTCCACGGCGGCAACGAAGCCGATCGGCCGGGGGGCGCCGGCGTCGTCCGTGGCTGCCGGGTTGGCGCGGAGCAGGAACACGTCGGCCTCTTCGGTGCCGAAAATCACCAGCTCATCGATACCGGCGTCGACACTGCCGCTGTCGAACACGTTGATCAGCGCGCTGCCGTCGCCGGCGAGCCCCACCTCGAAGGTATCGCCGCCGCCCTGGCCATCCAGCGTCAGCGGGGCGGTGATGCCGTTCTCGAACGTCTGCTCGCCGTTCACGTCGAAGTTAACGCGGAGGATGTCGTTGCCGCTGCCCGAGGCCACGGTCGTCGGACCGGCGATGCGCGCAATATTGAAGACGTCGTTGACCACGTTCACTGCCGGCCGGGTGTCGGGATCATCAGCCGTGTCGACAACGGTCGTGCCGGCGTGGGTGCTCTCGATGAACAGGGCGTCATCGCCGTCAGAAAGCACCATCTCGAGGGCTTCGAAGCCGTCGTATCGGATCCCGCTGTCCATGCCGAAGCCGGAAATCGAGTTCGCCGCGATCCGCCCGGAATTGACCGGCTGATTGCCGGCATCGACGCCGCCGCTGTCGTAGACGAACAGCCGGTCATTGCCGCCGTTTCCGGCCGTTGCCTCGAGGAAGCCGCCGTCGATGCCGTCGAGGACGCTGCCAGCGACCGCATCCGGATTGCGGGTGGCGCTGCCGACCCGCACGGTGTCATCGCCGGCCCCGGTGTCCACGGTGGTCGGCCCGCTGATCCGCTCGACGTTGACGGTATCGGCCCCGCCGCCGGCGGTGACGTTGGTGTAGGCCGGTTCTCCGGCACCGTGGGTGTCGGCAATCAGAACCCTGTTGCCGCCGTCGCCGACAACGATGTTGAGGTCTTCGAAGCCGGCATAGCCGAGCTGACCGCCCGCGCCGAACACGCCGGTGAGGGAATTGGCGGTGAGCACTGCGGAATTGACGCCGCCGTCGCCCGAGTCGTCGACGTTGAGGGTGTCGCCGGCGGCGAGGAACTCCGCGAGGCTGCCACCGTCGCCTGCAGCCAGGATCTCGGACCCGGTCGGCCTGTCGGCGTCGATCGTCAGGGCGCCGCGGATGCGATTGGCGGTGCCCTTCAGCCGGTCCGGATCCTCGAAGTAGCCCTGGTCCAGCGAGCCGACGTTGACCTGGTCCGCGCCTTCGCCGGTCGCGACGATGGCGGCACCGTTAATCTCCCGGACGTTGGCGGTGTCGGTGCCAGCGCCGGTGGCGAGCCGGGTCGTGCCGGTGTAGGCGGTCTCGAAGGTGAAGGTGTCATTGCCCGGGCCGAGCGTAACGTCGATGGTGTCGACCCCGGTCGCGAAGAGTGCATCCGCCTGGTTGTTGAAGGTCAGCTGCTGGAAGGTCGCCGCAGTTTCGATGACGTCGTCGGCATCGTAGAGCGCCCGCTCGCCGCCGACGTACCGGACCGGCTCGTTGCCCAGGCGCAGGACCGGCTCGCCCGCCTCAAAGGTGTCGAGGACAAAACCGGCGACGACCCTGGTGATCACCACGACCGTCCCGTCGACTTGGGCGGTCACCCCGTCGCCCGCATCGACGAGCCCGGCCAGCGCTGTTGCCACCGTCGCCGCCGTGTCGGTGCCGGCCGCCGTGTAGCGGTACTCGACGCCCTCGACGGTCAGGGCCCAGGGCTCGCCGCCGGCGACAGTGCCGCCCAGGGTTACGGTGGCGACCGGGGCCGCGACCTCGCGGAGGACCGCGGTTCCGCCCGCCGGCGCCGTCGCCGCGACCTGCAGGTCGGAGAGGTCCAGCTCCGCAGCTTCGCCCGCCGCCACATATACCGGATCGCCGCGGCCGTGGCGGATGCGCTCGCCGGCGGCATCGAAGAGCAACACCCGGGTTCCAAGCGCGATCCCGGGATCGCCCAGATCGTCGGTGTAGGTGACGAGCGTCTCGGTACCGTCGTTGAGGATTACCGTGGAGAGGTTGCCCCGGTCGTCCAACACCGGCTGGCCGGCCCGGACCGGTTCGTCGCCGAAGTAGCGGACGATGTCGCCGCTCTGGTGGAACGCCTGGACCGCGAAGCTGGCTTCGAGCACCACCGGTCCGGCGACCGCCGCCAGCCCCCGCACCGCGCTGCCGTCGGCGCGAATGGCGGTGATCGCTCCGAGCGGATAGGCTGCGAGCGGATCGATGGTCAGGCTTCCGTGGCCGCCGAAGGCGGGGTCGCTGCTGACGAAGGTAACTTGGTCGGATCCCAGCTGGAAGACGCCCTGAGCGGAGCGGATGGTCACCGCCACCAGCCGGTCGTCGCCGGCAAACGTTCGCCCCAGTTCGAAGGTGCGGGCGGCGAGTGCGTCCAGTTCGGCGGTGAAGGCGAAGCCGTCGAAGGCGAGGTCGCGGCGGTCGTGGATCTTCGCTTGTCCGGCCGCGCCGACGAACACCGAGCCATCGGCGTTCAAAACCACATCGCCGTTCTCGTCGGTGACCGGCTCGCCGGTCGGGGTCAGGTCCGCATCCGGGTGGCCGCCGAGGAAGCGTCGGATTTCGCCGAGCGTGCGCAGAACCGGATCGCCGCGGACGTGCAGCCGCGGCTCGCCGGCCTCGTGGAACACCGCCTCGCCGAACCGGTCGAACACCGGCTCGCCGGTGAACACGTCGATGACCGGCTCACCGCCGAGATAGGTGGCCGGCTCAAGGATATAGACGGTTTCGCCGGCGGCATTCTCATCGACGACCACGTCGAAGACCGGCTCGCCGCCGAAATAGTAGGCCAGTTCGGTGCCGTAGGTGACCAGGATCTCATCGCCGGCGGTATCGACGGACAGGGTGACTGTGCGACCCTCCAGATCGACCGAGTACTCGCTCGCCGGGTCCAGCACCTTCGAGGAAACCGCGCCGCTGCCGAGACGGACGACGAACACCTGATCGGCGGCGACCGGCGCCTGGGACAGTGTGAGAGTCGCGTCGGGGCCGGGAGCCGGGAACCGGTCGGTGACGGTGCCGTCGTGGCGCTGTTCGCGCTGCACTGTCGTCAGGGTGCCGTTGATCACCACCGTCGCAGTCGACAGGTCCCGGACAACCAGATCGAACTCGTTGAGGCGGCCGATCACGTCCTCGACGGAGGCGGCGCCGTTGACGGTCAGCGTGTCATCGCCGGCAATGCTGCGGAAGACGTCCTCGGTGCTGACGAAATCCCGGACCTCGGTGCGATTGACCGGGATCGTCGCCGGAGCCGACGCGGTGTAGGCCACGCCGGTGGCAGGGTCGAGACCCGCAAGGTCGAGGCCGTTGTTGTCCGGTCGGCTCAGCACCGCGATCGCGCCCGCGTCCGGCGCGCCGCCGCCGGCGATCAGCGATGGGAAGACGATTCCGTCGGGCCCGCGGCTGCCCGGCAGGATGCCGATCGCGTCCAGGTCGAACCCACCGGCATCACCGACGCTGGCGGTCGAGCGCACCCGGATGAAGCCGGCTTCCGTGAGGCCGGTGGTGGCCAGGTCATAGGCGTAGCGAAGACCATCGTTGTTGGCCTCGTCGCCGATGAGACGTCCGGCGAACGGCACGCCGGCGGCGAACCGGACCCAGGTGGTGCCATCGTTGCTGGCCTCGACGATCACCTCACCGAATTCAGCGAGGCCGGTGGATTCGTAGACGATCAGATCAAGGGCGCCAGGCCGGTCGACAACCAGCGGCTGCGGCGCCTCCACCTTAAAGCCGCGGGTATCGATGTAGAGCAGCTCACCGGTCGCGAAGTCGCTGAGGAACGCCTTGCGGCCGGTGTCGGTGAGCACGCGGTTGAACGCCTCGTCGAGGAACACCGGCCGGGCCGTCTCGCCGGCGAGAGGCGCGACGATGGACGGCAGACCGGTGGGGGTGAATACCCGCAACCCGTCTGCATCCAGGAAGACCGGCTGCGCTCCCGGGGTTCCGGCAGCCACCCGCTCGATCACCGGAATGCCGGTCTCAGCCGGATCCAGCGTCTCGGGAGCGCTGTCACCCACCCAGACCGGCAGGCCGCTGACCGGATCCACCTTCTGGATGCCGGATTCCTGCAGGCCGGTGAGCTGGACACCTTTCTCCTGGACCAGGTCCTGGATGATGTCGCCGGCCAGGAACAGGAACGCCCGCTGGTTCGGCCGACCCTCCGGACCGACGGCGGCAAGGGTGCGGTTGCCGCTCGCATCGCGGTAGACCGGTTGCGGCGTCTCGGCACCGATCGCAGCGACGATCGACGGAATGCCGGTGTCGGTGAAGACGCGATCGCCATCCTCGGTCAGATAGACCGGCCGGGCGGCGGCAAAGCTGGCGGGCACCCGCTCGATCAGCGGCATGCCGGTCTCTGAGGGATCGGTCGTGTCGCTGCCGTCAAGGCCGATCCACAGTGGCGCGCCGGTGGTCAGGTCGGTGGCCTGCCGGCCGCTTTCCTGGACCCCGGTCTCCTGGACCGCATCGTCGTACAGCGCGACCGCGCGGACCTGCAGCGGCCCCTCGATCGGGTCGGCCTCGTTGGCCTCGCCGCGCAGGATCGAGGCGATCTGCGGTGCCGAATAGAGGGTGATGCGACCGGTGATGTCGGTGAAGGACTGATCAGCGGTCTCGGAATTGATGAACACGAACGGCAGGTTGTTGAGAATATCGGCCGGGAATTCGGACGCCTCCACCTGGCGGAGAACTTCTTCGATGTGGGCGTCACCATCGAAGATCACCCGGCCCTGGATGCCGTCCAGCATGTCGCGGTCGCTGACGACCACCTCGTCATCGCCAGCGCCGCCGAGGATCTTTGTCTCGCTGCGGATCTGCTCGAGCCGGACGATGTCGTCACCGCCGCCCGCGACCACGGTCAGTGGCAGCTCCTGGTCCGCATCGAAGCCTGCCGGCACCTCGTCGGGAACACGGCCCTCCGAGAGCACCTGAGACGCGGTGCTGACCCCGCGATACTCATCAAGGGCGACGGTGAGGTCGTCACCGGCATCACTCAGCCGCAGCTCCAGGCTCTCGATGTTTTCGAGCTCGACCCCGTAGAACGGAACGGTGTCGTTGCCGACGCCGGTCGGCAGGCCGATGCCCTCAAGGCTGAGGAAGACATCGCGCAACGCCTCACCGGTATCCGGATCCACATCCGGCTCGAACAGCCGGTTGCCGAGGTCGTCCTCACCCACCTGGATCAGTCTCGGCGCCACCCGGTTGTGGATGAAACCGGCAGCGGCGGAACCGGCCTGGTTGTGGACGATCACCCGGTCACCGCCGTCTTCGACCGCCTCGCCGCCGCGGATCGTCAGCCGGCCGGCGATCTCGGAGATGTTGAAGACCGGGTCCGCAACGAACGCGAAGGCCGGCGGATCCACCTCGACGGCAGGTGGCTGGATCACCTTCCGGGTCGTGACGATCCGGCCCTCATCGTAGGTGACCGCAAAGTCGTTGACCCGGACCAGGACGCTCGACCGGTCGACGACGGTGAACGAGAACAGCCCGAAGATCGACACCCGCCGCTGGATTTCGCGGATGCTGATCGCGTCGAACAGGGCGTTGCGCTCCTGCGCCGAAAACGAGGTGCGCGGATTGCCGCGGGCATCGAGGAGCTGGACCCCGCCGATCTCGATCTGCGGATCCTCGAAGTACGGAATGCTCCGCTCCACCTGATCGAGCCAGCCGAGCGCCTGACTGACTAGGCTCTGCAGCGCCCGCTCCCGGGCGATCTCCTCGGCGATCGTGCCGATCCGGAAGAACCGCAGCAGCGATTCGAAGAAAGACTGCCGCTGCTCGAACTCAAACGCGCCGTCCCGATAGGTGCGGGTGTCGAATTCCAGCTCGGGCGGCTGCTCAACGACGATCGCCGGCGGCGTGTAGGTGAAGCCTGGCGGATCGAGGATCAGCGGCGGCGGCGCCCCGCCGATGTGGATGGTGTCGTTGCCGGAGCCGCCGACGATCGAGGTGCTGAACGCGGCGTTGGTGCTGAGCACATAGACCTCATCGTCACCGCCGCCGCCGTCCACTTCGATGGACTCGATATTGGTGAACGTGGTGATCCGCCCGGCGCCGGCGATCAGGGTGTCGGTGACCACGAAGGTGTCGCCGATCGCCGTGCCCACCACGACGATGGTGTCAATGCCCGGGCCGCCGTTGATGAAGACCGGTGCGTTCTGCAGATAGTCGTAACGGTTGGTGCCGGCGCCGCCGAAAACCGTCGCCAGGTTGGTCACCTCGTCGGGATTGCCGGCGTTCTCGCGCAGGACGAGGAAGGTGCGGAGCACGAACCGGTCGTTAGCGGCGCCGCCGTGAAGGTAGAGGGCAGCGCGGTTGTAGTTGACCTCGAACCGGTCGTTCTGGCTCTGGCCGAGGACGAACAGCGGTGCGGAGTTGCCATTCGTCAGGTTGTCCAGATCGGCGACCGGAACGCCGTCGGGGAATTCCAGGGTCCGGTTGCCGGGGTCGGGGATCTGCGGGACCGTACCGACGATCAGCTCATCGTCACCGCCGCCGAGGTTGATGACGGTGACCGTGACCGTGTCGTTTGACAGCACCCGGTCGGCGCCGCCGAAGGTGTCGATCTCCACCCGCTCGACGCCGCGGTAGGTGATCAGGTCGCGCTGATCGGCGCCGCTTTCGGCCTCTTCGCCGATGAACACGAAGCCGGCGCGGGAGGTCCCGGAACCCTGGGCGTCGAGGGTGATCACGTCCGGGCCATTGGTGCCGAAGACAAGCAGCAGGTCGAGTCCCTCGCCGCCGCCGGTGTCGTTAACGGCCATCCGCGCCCGGTTGCCACCGGTGACGTTGAGGACATAGACCTCCGGCAGCGGCGTTCCGGACGACCCCAGATCGCGGCCGGTGTCGAGCCTGACGGTGCCGGTCCAGTCGCCGACCAGGCGGAGGCTGGTTCCCACCGTGACGATGCCGTCGCGGTCACCAACGACCAGGGTGTTGCGGCCGTCGCCACCGGAGAGGAGCGCCTCTTCGAAGATCCCCTCCAGGTTCTCCACCGTCGCGCCGGCGGCGAACCGGTCGCCGGAGTTCGGGAAGGTGAAGTCCGGATCGTCGGCCTCGATGTCCTGAACGAGCGTGTCCTCGAAGTCGGGCAGGCCGGTGACGAACGGCCCGCCGTCGTCGCCGAGGATGGTGCCAACGATGAAGGTGCGGTCGAACAGCGACATATCCGCATCGAAGGTCTCGATCAGGACGTCCGTATCGGCCCCGGTGCTGTCGTCGAGGAAGATGTCGCGGCCGGCGCCGCCGGTCACCGTGTCGCTGCCGGTGCCGCTGTCGAGAGTATCATTGTAGGGGGAGCCGATCAGCCGGTCATCGCCGGCGCCGCCGATCATCTCGAACGCGATCAGGTCGGCCGGATCGATCGTCACCTCACCGCCGTCGTCCAGGGGGAAGACCGCGCTCGTCCCGAACGCACTGGCGTCGATCCGGTCGTTGCCATCGCCGGCATCGATGACGAGGCTGTCATTCTCGAACTGCCGCTCCGAGCCGGAAACGAACAGGACATAGCCGGCAAAGGCCGCGTCGTTGAGAAGCGCGCGGGTGACCCGGACCCGGGTAAATTCGCCGGTGTCCACGTTGGCCTGATCCGGGGTGATGACGAAGTCGTCGGCGCGTCCTGCCGCCACGCTCACCTCGACGCGGTCGGTGGCGCCGTCATCGATCACCTCGCCGCCCAGGTCGACGGAGACGCTCTCCACACCGGAGCCTTCCAGTTCGCTCACCCGCACCAGGTCGCGGCCGTTGCCGGCGAACACCAGAAGGTTCTCAAGGCCGGTCGCAGCGATGCCTTCGTCGGCGTCGTCGATCTCACCATCGCCGTCCTCGTCGATGCCGTTGATCCGGTTGATCCGCACGGTCTCTGCGGCCGCGCCGCGGCTGACGGCGATCGTGTCAGCGCCGGATGTGGCCGAGACGGAGAGGTAGTCGGCGTCGCCGGCCGCATCGCCGGTGGCATCGACGGTGGCGCCCACCGCGGCGACGGTCAGCGAGACGTTGTCCGAGCCGGGGCCGGTGACGATCCGGTCGGCGCCGCCGCCGCCGGTGATCTCGTCATCGCCGCTGCCCCCGAACAGGCGATCGGCGAAGGCGCTGCCGTTGATCTGGTCGTTTTCGGGACCGCCATCGACGAAGGCGGCGCCATTGGTCAGCGTGATGATGTCGTCGCCGTCGCCGCCCTGGATGGCTATGCCCTCAATCACTTCGCCGCCGGCCTCGACCCGGCCGCGCCAGATGATCACGTCACCGTTGCGGTTGTCCTGGTCGGCCGGCCCGGCATCGATCCCGGGGGCATCGCCGTGGATGGTCGACGCCGGGTTGGTGCCGCCGTAATCGACCCCGTCCTGGCCCTCACCCATGGTCAGGTAGACGGGAAGGCTGATCTCCGGGTCGATAATGACGTTATCGTTGCCGTCGCCGAAGTCGCCGCGAATGCCGGTGACGTTGGCGAACCGGTTGGTGCGGCCGAATGCCTTGATCGCGACCAGCTCCCGGCCCTGATCGTCGAAGCCGCCCGGCTCGATGACGATGGTCTCGTCGCGGAGGTTCTCGGCGATGTTGCGGATGCCCGAGCGCGAGCCGACGTTGAGGACGAGTTCGCCGCCCTGGTCCGGGATCCAGGCCGAGCTGCCGTTGGGGTTGACGTCACCGGCAAGGAAAACCGGCCGCGGCAGCTCGATGGTGCCGAACGACACAGTCACCGTCTTTTTGATCGTCGCGAACAGAATTCGGATCTCGCCCCGGCCCCGCAAGACCAGGTCGACCGACCCGCCGGCGCCCGCGGCGCGCAGCTCCAGGTCGACGCTGAGGCTGAACAGCGTGATGCCGATGAACCTGGCGCGGAAGGTCACGTCGGTGGCGAGCAGGAAGTCGAAGGTGGCATTGCCGGCGCCGTCGGTGCCGACGGTGAGCGCCACCCGGAAAGACCCGGAAATCGTCACCTCGAAGCCGGGCACAGACGGGCCGATCGACCCGGAGACGGTGATGTCGAAGTTGCCGCGGGAGTCGAGGAAGCCGCCGCCGGACAGCCGGGCGATGAAGAAATCGATGTTGGCGCTGAAGTCGATGCGCCAGCCGCCGTTGGCCACCCGGACCGTGAACTGGGTCTGGAAATTCAGAACCTTGAGCACCGAGACCCGGCCGGACAGGTCGAGCAGGAACGAGTTGGCCTGAACGCCGAGCCGGTTGGTCCCGGTGGTGTTGATCTCGAGCGTGCCGCTGCCGGCGATATCGAAGACGAGGAGGCTGAGGTCGAGCGACACGCTGAGGCGAAGCACCAGCCCGGGATCGTTGCCGGTGAACACCCCGGCGGCGCCGGTCGCCCGGAATTGCAGCGCCTCGGAGCCGATGCTGAACCGGAGGTCGAACTGGATGGTGAACGCACCCTCGGTAATGACGATCTCGGCCGAACCGCTGCCTCGGGCGAAGCCGAGGAAGTCGACTTGGCCGTCGATGCGGATCCGCACGCCGGGATCGACGGTATTGCCGTTGATCGTCTGCACCGAGCCGGTGGTGTTGACGGCCAGGAAGGCGCTCGCCTCGAAGCCGAGCCCGATGGCATCGCCAAAACTGCTGTTGAGGCTGAGGGTGGCGCGCAACACCAAGCCCCGGCCATCGATCCGGAGATCGCCCGAAGCATTGACGACGCCGAACGGATCGAGCCGGAGCCGCGCCTCGACGTGGATCTCCAGCTTGTCCGGGGTGATCTGGAACGCAAACCGGCCGGTCAGCTCGAGAACGCTCAGCAGGGTAACCTGACCGGACAGGACAAGGCGCACACCGGGATCGATAGCGATCTCGCCGACCCGGAAGCTGCCGTCGGCATTGCGGAGGAACCGCCCGTCAGCGCCGATCAGGAACGTCTCGACCGTCTCCGGCTGAAGCACCTCGGAGCCGTCCAGATTGAGGACCGCGTTGATTTCGAGGAGGAAGTCACCCTCGATGGTCAGAGCGTCGAGGGCATTGGCGGTGAGTGCCAGCTGGACCCGGCCGACCACGCCGGTCTTCTCGCCGGCGAAGATCGTCAGGTTGAGGGTCCCGGACAGGGCGCCGAGGAAGTCGATCTCGGTCGTCACCGCGCCGGTGACCACGAACCGCGCCGTCGCCTCCGAGGGACTGGCCGCCACCTCGATCTGAATGAACCCTTCCAGGGTGATCGTCTCGAGGAACGTCAACTGGGCGCGGACCGAAGCGACAACGTACACCTCGGGCGGCGCCCGCGGATTCTGGCTGCCGTCCAGGCCCGGTGCCGCGGCGAATATCTCGATCGTGGTGGGATCGCCCGGCTCGAGCAGCGGCAGAAACGCGTCAGGGATGGCGAATGTCTGGCGCTCCAGGGTGGTGTTGAACATCACCGAGACTTCGCCCGATGCGGAGAACAGGCTGCCGACGGTCGGCAGGCCAATGTCGGCGCTGCTGCGGACGTTGATCAGGCCGGCGACGCCGGGAAGGCCGCCATCAAGGCCGGTCTTGATGATCACCAGGCCGGTCGCCTCGCCGTAAGTGATCCGGGCATCACCGATACCGAACGACAGCTCGGCGGTGGCGTAGATGTCCACCCGGGTCGGATCGAGGCGGAGCAGGAAGCCGCCCTGCAGGCGCAGCAGGTCGGCCTCCAGGCCCGGTGGCCGGACCCGCAGCTGACCGGCCACTTCGAGCAGGAAGCTGGTCGGCGGCAGCACGAAGGTGCGGGTCAGGTCCCCACCGGTCGGTCCGAGGCCGCGCAGGGTCAGGGTCTCGGTCTTCTCGAACGCCGTGGTGTTGACCTGCAGCGTCCCCTTGGCGAACAGGAAGATGCCGAACTGCTCGAATTCCTCGAAGTTGGTCTCAAGTGTCGCCACACCCCAAAACTGCGGCAGGTCGCTTAACTCGTTGGACGTATCGAGCACGAAGCGGCCGGCCGACGCTCCGACAGTGCCCAGCTGGAAGACACTGAGCTGACCGGCAAAGGTAAGGGTGAACACCTCGCGGGCGAAATCGAGCTCCATGACCACCTCGGCGCGGAGGTCAATCAGCGGCTCCTCCAGGAAATCGGCGGCCTGGAGAAGGATGCCGCCCGACAGCTCGATGAAGAATGAGCTGGCCTGGGTAATGATCCTGACCTGCTCGCTCGAGGCCTCGCCTCGGTTGCCGGCGGAGTCCTGCCAAGCCCCGGCCACGAAGCTCAGCGTCAGGATGCCGGTGTCGAACTGGCCGGCGGTCTCGTAGCGGAAGAACGGATCCTCGCCCGCGGCGATCGCTTCCGCGACCCGGGCAAGGAATGCCGCCTCGCTTTCGCCGGCCGCCCGGACCAGCTCGACCGGCCCGGTTTGGCCCTCGGGGGTCACGAACACCCGCGGCGCGCCGCCCACGACGACGTTCTCGCCGTTGGCGCCGCGGAGCGTGAACTCCTGGCCGGCATCGAGGATCGATGCCAGCGCGCTCTCGTCAAGAACCGCGCCGGAGACCGGCGTGAACACCACGTCGATGGCATCCCGGCCGTTGAGCACCTCGCGGTCGACCACGTCGCCGTTCATCGGATCGGCAAGCACGGCCCGGGCCGCTTCGACCGTGAAGATCTCGGTTTCTGCGAGGTTTACGAACCCGCTCTCGTCGGCGAAGGTCCCCGGCTGGTACTCGACCGTGTAGGTGCCGGGGGAGAGCGTGTCTTCGAGCGCGTAACGATAGCGGTTGCTGGTGCCGATGCGCTCCAGCGTTCCGACCAGCACGACCTCCGCGCCAGCGGCATCGCGAACGACGATTTCATCGCCGTCGATCGAGTCGTGGTCGAGCACCGAGCCCATCGTCGGTGAGAACCGGATTTCGAGGGAGCCGTTTGTGTTGATCTCGCCGTCGCCGATGGTGCTGCCGACGCCGGGGTTGGCCAGGTCGGCGGTCGCACCCTCGACGGAGAATTCCTGGCTGAATTCGCGGTTGCTGTTGCCGTCCAGGTCGGACCAGCGGCCGGCCAGGAAGCTGACCGTCACCTCGCCGGAGTCGAACGCCCCTTCGAAGCGATAGCGGAAGGTGTTGCCGCTCACCTGTTCGACGGTGCTGCCGACCATCACCCCGGCGGCCGCTGCGCCGGCGAGGGTGAACTCGGCGCTGGCATCGAGGATCGAACCGCTATCGAGATCGGCCCCGACAGCGCCGCGGAAGGCGATGTCGATGTAACCACGGTCGTTCAGGGTGGCAATATCGATGCCGCCGCCCACCCCGGGGTCGAGGAGGATCGCGGTGGCGCCTTCGATGCTGAAGCCGAGGCTGAAGCCTTCGTTGAAGGTGCCTTCGATCGTGGTGCCATTCTCGAGGACGATATCCGCATTCTTGAAGCCGGCGCCGTCGGCGAACGCCAGGGTGACCTCGCCGAGCGGGAACGCGAAGCCGCCCTCCTCGATGAGGTAGCGGAACCGGGTCGTTCCGGACTGGGCGATCGCCTCGGCCAGGGACTGGCCGGCGCCGGCAACCAGCGCTTCGGTGGTTTCCACCCCGTCGGTCACCCGGGTGACGATCGGCGTCGGCGCGCCGTTGACCGGCTTGGCCACGCCGTTGACGAGAAGCGCGAACTCGGGGTCATTGTCGAGGATCGACTCGTAATCGAGCACAGCCCCTGCCGGCGCCCGGAATTCCACATCGATGTAGGCCCGGCCGTCGAACTGGCGGTCCGGATCGTTGATGCGGTTGACGTCAGCGGCGCCGCCGGCCGGATCGACCAGCGCGGCGGTCGGAGCCATCCCGGTCCCGGCGGTGTCCTCGAGACCGACCACCTGGAACTCGACGTCCTCACCCTCGTCATTCTTGAAGCCCAGCTTCAGCTTGCCATACGTGGTCAGCAGCCGGACCTGATCGGGGATATCGGCGAGGAACAGCACCGTGACGTCGCCTTCCGCCACATTGGACAGGTCGGCATACAGGCGGCCACTGATGCTGATGTTGTCGGCGGCGAAGTTCAGCTTGCCAACGATCAGGAACTTGCCGTCGGTACTGATCTTGATCTGCACCTCGCCGTTGAAGGTCTGCTGCGAGGTGTAGATCGAGAACAGCTTGGCCCCGCCGGTGATCACCATCGGCTGGGTAAACGCGGCGGTGAAGCCGTTGAGCGACGGATTGGCCTGGACCCGCCGGAATTGCTCGGCCACCTGCAGCTGGATCGTGCTCAGCCACTGATCCGCCGTCAGGTCCGTGGGCAGGCCGAACTGCGGCCCGCGCAGATCGAAGGGATCGTCGATCGACGGCAGGGTCTGGAAGAACTCCACCCCGGCGGAGAAATCGTTGATCGCGAGGCCCGTTGTCGGTTCGAGCAGAATTCCGCCCGGGACCTCGGCGTTGATGAACACCCCGAGCGGGCCCAGCTCCGACAGGCCGAGCCGGATCGTCAGCCCGCCGATGCCGGCGACGCTGAAGCCGCCCTGAATGCCGACGAACAGGATCCGGTCCTCGACCGGGGTGGCGGTGTCGAACGGACCGATGATGTTGGCATTGGCATCAAGCTTGATAATGCCGCCGATCAGCGCCGCGTCCAGTTCGCCGCCGAACAGATTGCCGGAGACGCTGACCCCGAACGAGGCGATCTCGACGATCGGGAACCTGCCTTCGAGCAGCAGCGCTGGCGAGACCTTGAGCCCCTGAATGGCGCCCGAGAACTCGAGCCCCGCCACCGCGGGAAGGCCGTCGACGCTGGCCGACAGGGTCAGCAGGAAGTCGGCCGGATCGGCGTTGAAGTCGGGCCACTCGATGCCGATCGCATTGATCTTGATCGGCAGCCACGACGGCCACATGAACGACGACCCGGTGGCACCGCCGACGCTTAAGACCACCCCGAAACCGGGCTTTGCCAGGAACGTGCCGTTACCAAGGAATGCGAAGTTGCGGGCTTCGCCGCCCAGGACCAGTGAGCCGATCCGCACCTCCGCGCCGAGAGCGTCGAAGCTGACCAGCTCCTCGTCCGGACCGGCATCGGTCCTGAGCAGGAAATCGCGGGCGGTGAGCGCCAGGAAGCTGCCAACCTCGATGCGCATTGTGTCCACCGCGAACACGAAACCCGTCACCCGGCCGGCTTCGAACTGGAGTTCGGCGCGGATCGCCTCGTCGTTCGGAGTGCCGTTCGGATTGACGTCGTCGGCGGTCTTCCGGTCGGTGATGATCGCCGAGACGGGGCTGGTCGGGAACAGCCGGGCACCGCCGGAGGCAACGAAGATCGAGCCGTTGAAGACGAGCTGCTGACCGAAGGTGACGTCGAGGTTGCTGACCCCGATGCGGATGTCGTCGAACTGGAGCAGGGAGCCGAAAGACACCGTGTTCTGACCATTGGTGGTCGAGGCGGTGTTCCGGGAGGGGTCGTCGGCGCCGAAGATCAGCTGCGCCGTGCCGATAGCGAAGCCGTTGCCGCGCACCACGAGACCGGGGATCTCGTCGCCGTCCACGGCCGGATCGGGGTCGAAGGTGGAAATCCGGCCTTCGAGCGCGAACCGCGGGAACAGGATCGACGCATCGTCGATCCGGACGATTTCCTGACCGGGCGGGCCGCGCGGGTCGTAGCGGATGTCGATACCCTGGGCGGTGATCACCAGAACCTCCGGGATCTCCACCTCCAGCGAGGCGACGGCGAACGTGAAGTTGCCCGGCACCTCGACCCGGACGTCGCCGGACAGCAGCCCGAACACATCGACCCCCACATCGAAGGTGCCGAGAACGCCGATCAGGTCGGCGGTGATGCCGCTGTCGGACTGTTGCTGGGCGTTGCTGCCGAAGGCGAGGCTCGCCCGGTCGGCACCGATGCCGATGGTGAGGACGAGCAGGCCGTCGTTAAAGCCGATGTCGTTGATCCCGACGCTCGGGCCCTGCAGCTGCAGCGGGCCGATCGGGATCGGCTGGGTGCCGGCCGCCTCGCCCGCGGCCGCGGCGTCGATGGTGAAGCGCTCGACCCGGGCCACGGCCAGACCACCGTCGACGGTCGCAAACGAGTTGGCCCGGAACCGCACTTCCACCTCGCCCGGCCGGAACAGGTCGATCCCGTTGTTCCGGTTCACGTCGTTGAAGAAGTAGCGGAAGGTGTTGGCGCCCACCTGGAGCGGCTGGCCCTTGAGGTCGGGGATACCGCCCGAATTGGCGCGCAGGCGCACATCGGCGAGCCCGGAGCCGGCCAGGGCGAACTCATCGCCGTTGATGGTGGCGGGGTTGATCGCGCTGCCATCGCGCGAGACGAAGGTCACGTCGATGTAGCGCTGGCCGTTGAGGGCGAGGACCGAGACCGCCTCGCCGTTCGCCGGCCCGGACAGCCCGGCCACCGGCGCCGGCGGTGGCAGCGTGCCCGACGTTGTCGGGTTGACCAGGCTGATGGCCTCGACCTCGGCGAAATTGGCATTGCCGTTGGCGTCGCGGAAGGCGTTGGCGGCGAACTCGATGGCGAGTTCCCCGGCGTTGGCGATCGGCGGGCCGGACAGGGTGTAGCGGTATACGTTGGTGGTGCCGGCCACCAGCGTCGGCCGGCCGTTGATCGTGACCCCGAGGCTCGATGCTGCCTGGCCATTGATCTTCAGGGTGAATTCAGGGGTGTTGTCGAGAATGCTCGCCGGGTCGAGGCCGACCCCGTTCGGATCGTTGAACAGGACGTCGATGGTCCGGGAAGCGTTGAACGCGTTGCGGGCGAGCACCTGGCCATTGAAGGGGTTCTGGAGATCGGCCGTGGGGAACAGCACCGGCGGGCCGCCCGGCTGGACCCCGCCGTCGACGCCGAACAGGCTGAAGCCGTTGACCCGGAAGTTCTGCAGCTGGAAGCCCTGGGAGGGGCTGATCGAGAAGCTCGCCGCCCCCTGGATCGAGAATTCAGCATCGTCGAACTCGCCCTGGCCATCCACGTCGACGGCGACCGACGCCCCGGCCACGCCGAAATCGATCGCGCCGTTGGGCAGCTTGCGCAGGTTGAGGGTGCCGCCGACCCGCAGCAGGCCGGCCGCGGCGATGGTGATGTCGGCGGTGAATTCGGTGACCGGGTTCGGGGTCGCGAAGCGCACCGCGACAACCTCGGACGTGCCGACAATGGCGATCTGACGGTCGATGGCCTGGCCGGTGGTGTTGACCCGGATGGTCGCGTTCTGGCTTTCAACGGTCAGTCCGTCGAGGCCGACGAACGCGATCCGGCCGCTCGCCACCAGGGCATAGGTGGCCGCGGTGCCGGAGCCGCTGCGGACCAGCCCGACCCGGGCGTCGCTCAGCAGCACGCCGATCGCCTCCGGGTTCTCCTCGCCGTTCTCCAGGAACAACGGGCCGGAGCCCACGAACAGCAGCAGGTCGTCACCGGCGAAGCTGTCGCCGTCGAACGCCACGTTGCCCTCGATGGTGACGAAGTTGCCGATGTTGAGCTGCAGATCGGTGGCGGCGATGACGAAGGTCTGATCGCCGGCGAGGCGGATGACGATCGTGTCCTCACCGACGGTGACGCTCGCGTCCACCTGCGCCCCGGTCGTATTGATTCCGAGGCTGACCGTCGCCCCGAAGCCGAAGCCGCCGCCGGAGCCGCCCACGTCCGCGGAAAGGACGCCGGCGATGCCGTTGGGGAAGATCACCAGGGCGCCGCGGACATTGACCAGATCGTTCCCCTGCACCGAGACGGACACGTCCGAGACGCCGATCTTGGTCAGGCGGGTTGTGGTCGCACCGACGGTCCGGCTCGCCTGCTCGAAGGCGAAGTTGCCGGAGAACACCACCGAGGCGATGGTCAGCTCGGCGCCGAGGACCTCGACCCGGACGAACGGCCCGGCCGGCAACTGCAGGTCGACGATCCCGCCGCCGACTGCGAACTGCGCGTCGACAGCGACGGTGAGGTTGTTGATGGCGATCGTCGCCCGGTCGACATCGAGGGTGATTTCCGTGCCGACCCCGAGCGCCCCGCCGATATCGAGCGGACCGCCGGGGAACGGATTGTCGACGGCAAGCTGGCCGGCCAGCCCCTGCGGGGTGATCAGCAGCGCCCCGGAAATCCCTGAAAGCTCGAAGATCGTGGTCGGATTGACGGCATCCCCCGTGGTCAGGCGCAGGCTGAGGCCGGAGACGGCAACGCGGATCACCCGGGTGCCCTCGGGGGTGGTGATCTGCTCGAAGCTGAAGTTGCCGGACAACGACTGGCCGGCGACGGTGAGGACCACCGGGACGCTGTCCGGATCGTCGGCGAACGCCCCGCCTTCGACGCGGACGAACGGCCCGGCCTGGATGGCCAGGGTCACCGTCTCGACACCGTTCGCGGTCTCGATCTCCAGGGTCTCCATCACCGCGATCGAGAGGGTATTGACCGTCACCCGGAAGCGGCCCGTGAAGGACACGCCGTCGATGCCCTGGACCTCCACCGTTGCCGCAATCTGGCCCGCCACCCCGGAGACGCGACCGGCAACCGGATCGGTGTAGCTGGAAATCACCAACGCGCCGATGCCATTGGTGACCAGCACGAAGTCGGTGGTGCCGTCGCCGAGCCCGAGTTCCACGTTGGCGGCGGCGATCCGCACCACATCGCGGGAGACGCCGGTCATCGCATCCACGGAGGTCACCCGCTCGAAGGCGAAGTTGCCGCTGAGCCGCTGGCCGGCGATCTCCAGCGAGACCCCCGTCCCCGCGACACGAATGCCGGTCTGATCGATGGCGAGGGTCGTTTCCTCGCCCCCGACGGTGAAGACCTCACTGACCGCGCCGGGCGTGGTGTTGATCTGCACGCTGAACCGGCCGTCGAAATCGACCCCGGGCACATTCAGCGCCACATCTGCCGCCACTTCGCCGACGAAACCCTCGGGCAGGATCAGGAACAGCCCGAGGCCTTCCGAGACGACCACGAAATCGGTCGTCCCGTCGCCGAGCCGCAAGCCCACGTCCGAGGCGGCAACTTTCACCACGGGCCGGGCGGGATCGCCCGGGCCAACCCCGGGCAACTGGAACTGCTCGAAGGCGAAATTGCCGGTCAGTGACTGCCCGAAGATGGCCAGTTCCACCCCGGTGCCTTCGACCCGGACGAACGGCCCGCCGGGCAGATCGAGCCGGATCGCCGTGCCGCCCACCACCAACACCTCGTCGACTGGCGAGGCCCGGGTGTTGATGGCAAGGCCGAAGCTGCCGCTGAGGCTGAACTGGTCTGCACTCAGTCCCGGAACGTTGACGGCGAGCGCGCCTTCAACCTGGGCGGCCAGCCCCTCGCCGTCGACCAGAAACGCCCCCTCTCCGTCGCTGAACACCACAATCCCGAGGATGTCGACGCCGACGTTGGCCGCGGCGACCCGGATGACACTGGCGCCGGCGCCGGTCGTCGCCCGCTCGAACAGGAAGTCGCCGCCGACCACCACGTCGAACAGATTGATTTCGAGCCCGGTGACCTCGACCCGGAAAAACGGCCCGGCGGGCAGGAGCGGATCGATGCCGGGGTCGGGCCCGAGCGCCGCCTCGAGGAACGCCTGATCGAGCTGCGCCGCCGTCATCCGGGTGTTGATCAGCACGGTAACCGTGGTGTCGCTGATCGCCACCTCCGGGATGTTGAAACTGGCCGTTGCCGTGACGAACCCGCTGAGGCCGGCATCGGTGATTTCAACCGCCGCGCTGCCGCCGCTGATCCGCAGAATTTCATCGTCGCCAGCATTGAGGCTGAGACCGACACCGCGGGCAGTGAGCTGGACGATGCGGAGGTCATCGCCGGTGCCGGCGGTGCCATCGGCGCCGGGGCGGGCGCTCTGCTCGAAGGCGATCAGGTCCGCCTCGAGAACCTGCCCGGCAATCTCCAGGGTTGCGGGCAGGTCGGAGATGCCGTCGCCGTCCTGGTCGATACCGCCGATCTCCACCCGGATGAACCGGCCGGCCACCAGGTCGAACCCGATCGCCTGCCCGCCGAGGGTGAAATCCCGTGATACCGCCTGGCTGGACTGGTTGATCGCGAGTGCCACGGCCCCGCTGAAGGCGATCCCGTCGAGATCAAGGGCGACGGCAACGGACAACTGCCCGGCCAGCCCGCCGCTGCCGGCCTGACCGGGCAGGTCGGGGACCAGGACCAGCGCACCGCGGCCGTCCGAGACTTCAACAACGCCTCCCAGGTCCAGGGCAACGTTGTCGGCGAGGATCCGGATTTCGGTGGGATCGTCGGCGGGATCGGCCGGTGTGCCGTTGTCGTTGAGGGTCACCTGCTCGAACGCGAAGTCGCCGCTCAGCATCACCCCGCCAATGCCGAGCATAACCCCTGAGCCTTCGACCCGCAGGTAGCGTCCGGTCGGCAGGTCGATCGCGATGGTCCGGTTGTTGACCATCAGCTCGCTCTGCACCGCCCGCGGCAGGGTGTTGACCGCCACCCCGAACTGGCCGGCGAAGGTCACCCCCGGAATGGTGATCGCCACATCGGCCGACAGTGTTCCGGCAAGGCCGCCGTCGCTGACCAGAAAGATCCCTTCGCCGTCGCTGATCGCCACGGCCTCGCCAACAGCCAGCCCGACATCGCTGAGCCCCAGCCGGACGACCCGCTCGCCGAACGTGGTAACGGTCTGCTCGAGAACGAAATTGCCGGTCAGCTCAACGCCGAGGACCCGCAGGACCGCCGGGCTGTCCGGCGTCAGGCCGAGCACGTCAATTCGGAAGAATGGACCCGCCGGCAGATCGACACTGATCTCCCCGTTGCCGATCTCCAGCGATTGCCGGATAGCCGCGCCCGAGTTGTTGATCGCCAGTTGGAACCGGCCCTCGAACTGGATGGCCGGATCGTTGAATTGCACCGAGGCATCCAGCTGGCCACCGAGACCGGTCCCGGTCACCACCAATGCACCCTCGTCCACTGTTGCCGACAGCACGTTGCCGAAGGCCACTGCGGCGTCGGCCACCACCACGGCAACCACCCGCTCCCCGGTTGCCCTGGTTTGCTGTTCGAAGGCGATATCACCCGCCAGGGTCTGGCCGGCGACGGTGATCTCCACCCCCAGGCCTTCAATGCGGACGTAGGGTCCCGCGGGCAGCGTCAGTCGCTGCACATCCGCTTCGATCTGCCCGGGCAGAACATTGCCGAACGGATCGGCCGGATCGCCGCCGTTCACGTAGATCAGGGTGGCCTGGGCGATGTTGCCGATCACCAGGTCGAGCCCGCCCTGGCCGTCCAGATCGGCGAGAGCGACGGCGCCGGTCCGGCCACCGCTCGCGAGGGTCAGAACGAGCGTGGTCTCGGTCAGATCGAAGCCATCGCCGCCGGCGCTGCGCGCGTTCCGGATGGCCTCGGCGGCCGCTTCAGCGCCGGGCAGCGCCAGCGCCGGGTTCGCGGAGACCAGCGTGATCCCGGTGCCGTCAGCCGTAGGCGCAACCAGGAGCGTTCCCGCCGCCAAACCCGCCGCGGTGAGGGCACTGTCAAGGTTGCCCTGAATATCGGCCGCCAGATCGACGAGCGAGCCGTTGCCGGTCGTTGCGCTTAAGGTCACGTCCAGATCGAAGCCGAGGTCGACTGCGGTCGTGAAGTCGCCGGCTTGGTTGTTGATATAGACCGTGTCCACATCGTCGCGGTTGCCGGCGATGATGTCGGCAAAGCCGTCGCCGGTGACGTCCCCGACCGCCACCGACACGGTGTCCCCGGCACTGTCCGGGATCGCTGCGCCGAGCCCGAACCGGCCGGCGCCGTCGTTGCGGTAAACCCGGTCCGGCTCGCCGGCATTGCCGACGACCAGATCCGCACTGCCGCTGCCGTCCACGTCGGCGGCAACCAGTGCCCTGGTCGCGCCGGCATTGGCGAGGATCAATGTGAAGGCCACGTCGGTGGTCAGCGCCAGGCCGTTGCGCGCTGCCGCGATGGCGTTCTCCGCTTCCGTGGTCCCGAGCAAGAGTATCGTCGCGTTGCCTTCGGCCTGCGCGAAGACGTCGCTCAGGCTAAGGACGACCCGCCCGGTGGTGTTGCGGCTGACGTCGATCGTTCCGGCATTGACGCCTCCCGCTTCGATCGCCAGGCGGATGGCATCGAGCAGTCCATCGGCGCCGGTGTTTCCGGGCAGGGCGTCGATCCGGACATCGATCGCCTCACCGATGATCCGCTCCTCCGCAATCCCGCCCGAGCCGTCATTGAGATAGATCCGGTTGACCTCACCATCGTTGCCGACGATCACGTCGAGGCCGTCCTGTCCGTCCACGTCGGCGAGGGCGATCGCCGTTGTCGCGTCCGCGGCAGCGCTGATGGCGAGGCCGGCCGCGAAGGTGCCGCTTCCATTGTTCAGATAGAGCCGGTTGCGCTCGAGCGCGTTGCCGACCACCAGGTCATTGCTGCCGTCGCCGTCCACGTCGCCGAGGGCCACCGCGGTGGTTGCCTGGGCATCGGCGGTGATATCCACCCCGGGCAGGAAGCCGAGCCAGTCAGCGCCGGTGCCACCGGCGTTGCGGTACAGCCGGTTCGGTTCGCCATCGTTGCCGGCGACCAGATCCGGGCGGCCGTTGCCGGTGACGTCGGCGAGCGCCAGCGAGGTGGTCTCGCCGGTATCCTGGGAGACGGAGCCGGCCGGAATGAACCCACCGGTACCGGTGCCCAGGTACAGGGCGTTGGGCTGACCGCGGTTGCCGGTGATCAGGTCGACGTTGCCGTCACCATCCACATCGCCCAGAACCACGGCGTTCGTGGCGGCGCCGGCGCCCACCCGGAAGGTCTCATCGATCTCCAGATTCGTGCCGTTGATCGTCAGTGAGAACGTGCCGTCGATCGCCACGTTCGGAATGTTGACGTTAACTGTGCCGGCGATCCGCCCGGCGAGGCCGGTCTCCAGGATCACCAGGGCGCCGGCGCCGTCGGTCAGGGTGACGAAGTCGGTGGCGCCGTCGCCAAGGCCGATGCTCACCCCGGAGGCGGCAAAGCGGACGATCGGCTGCCCCCGATCACCAGTGATCTGCTCGAACGAGAAGTTGCCGGCCAGCCGCTGGCCGAGCAGCCGGATCACCACGTCGCTGCCCTCGACCTGCAGGAACGGACCGGCGGGCACTTCCAGCGTCAGGGTCCGGCCGTCCAGGTCGAACTGCTCAGCGAACGGTTGCGGCGCCGTGTTCAGGACCAGCCCGAAGCTGCCCGTGAAGCTGAAGTCGCCCGGCGGCAGGCCCGGAATGGCGATGTCCACCGCGCCGCCGACCCGGCCGGCCATGCCGGCATCAGTGAGCAGGAAGAAGCCTTCGCCATCGCGGAGCGACACCACCGGATCCGCGCCGGCGCGGATGTCAAGGGTGATGTCGCTGAGCGCGATCCGCACCAGTCGGGGCGGCTCGACCGGAGATTGCGGGCTCGCCTGCCCTGCCACCTGCTCAAACGCGAAGTTGCCGCTCAGGGTCTGTCCGAACAGGGTCAACTCGGCGCCACTGGCGACGACCCGGAGTCCTGGGGTCACCGTGACATTGCCAAGAACCACCGGATCGACCCGGGTGTTGATCTGCACATCAACGCTGATCGTGGCAGCCAGCCCCGGCACCTGAAGCGAGGCGCTGGCCCCGCTCAGGACGGCGACGACGCCGTCCGGTTCCAGCCGGATGGTCCCGCTGGCGATCGCAACCTCCACCGGCGCGGGATCCCCGTCGCCGAGCGCCAGCGAGACGTCGTTGAGGCCGAGGGTGAGAATGCGCACGTCGTCCAGGTCGCCGGCCACCCCGTTGGCGCCGGGTTCAGTCACCTGTTCGACCGAGACTTCGCCGCTGAGCATCTGACCACCGATATCGATGGCCACGTCGCCGCGCAGCCGCACGACCAGTGCGGGATCGGCGAAATCGAGCATGCCGTCGTCATCCACGTCGATGGCCTGGCCGGTGGTGTTGATCTCCACCGCGACCATTCCCGAGATCGACACGCCGGCAAATCCGAGCACCCGGACAGTCCCCAAGCCGGTCATCGCGTAGGTGGCGGTTCCGGCGTCGTCGAGCTGCTTGACCGCGAAATCGGCATTCTCGACCAGCACGCCCTGGGCCGCCGGATTGAGGGTTTCGGTCGATTGGCCGGCATCATCGGTCAGGAACGCGGGGCCGCGGCCGACGAACAGATTGGCGTTGCCGCGGATCGTTCGGACGTTGCCGGTCATCGAGTCCTCGAAGTTGCCGCCCTCGATGGAGATAAAGTCGGCGATCACCAGGGAGAGATCGGACACGAAGAAGTCGAAGACGTTTTCCTGGCCGACGCCGAACTCGATGGCCAGGGTCTCGCCGCCGAAGGAGATCGTCTCGCTGACGACAAGGCCGGTCTGGTTGATCCTGAGGCCGGCGCTGCCACCGAGCGACAGGGCCGCCCCCTGGCCCTCGCCGACCGTCAGCTGGCCGGAAACGAAGCCGGCGATCCCGCCGGACTGCGGAATCAGCGGATCGGCGGGCACGATGAGGAAGGCGCCCTGGCCGTTCACGAGCCCGTTGCCGTCGATCGTCGCCGTGAGATTGGCGACCCCGAACAGCGTCACTGCGCTGCCGTCCGACCGGGTATTCTCCTCGAAGAACAGGTCAGCCCTGATCGCCGCCTCACCGGCGATCTGAACCGTTGCGCCAAGGGCGACGACGCGGACGAACGGACCGGCGGGCACATCGATGGCCACCGCTCCGCCGCCGACCAGGAACTCTGCGTCCACCGGTGCCCGCGTCGTATTGATCTGCAGCGAGAGGGCGGTGAACGAGACGCCGACCCCGTCCAGGTCGATGACGTCCTGATCGCCGGCGCCGGCGACCTGGAAGTCGGCGGCAACGCCGGCAGCGGTAACCAGCACGGCGCCGCTCGCGCCGGTGATGTTGATGAATGGATTGCCGGTGGGACCGAGCCGGAGCGCCAGGTCGTCAATGGCGATCGAGACGACCTGGGAACCGTCGCCGGTCCCGGTCTGGGCGATCGCCAGGTTGCCGGTGATGTCCTGGCCGGCGATGCTCAGCCGCGCGCCGGTGGCGGTGACCGCGAAGCCCGGATCGATGGCGATCCCGCTGACGAGGCGGCTGTCCGTCGCGGTGTTGATGGCGACGCTGAAGGTCCCGGCGATCTCCACCGAGGGGATGTCGATCGCAACGCGGCCGGAGAACCGGCCGAACAGCGCGCCGCCGGCGACCAGCAGGCTGCCCTCGCCATCGGTGACCCGGACGAAGTCGGTGGTGCCGTCACCCAGGCCCAGCTCGAGTGAGTCAAAGCCGATTTCGAGAACGCTGGCCTCGTCACCCGGCTGGCCGTCCAGATCGGCGCTGCGCTGTGAGAACCGCAGGTTCCCGGAGAGGACCTGACCGGCGACGATCAGTTCGACCCCTTCGCCGCTGACCGTGACGAACCGCCCGGCGGCGAGGTCCAGGGTCAGAGTCTCGCTGCCGACCAGGAAGGTTTCGGCGACAGCAAGGCCGGTCTGGTTGATGTCAACCCTGAGGGTCGCACTCAGGCTGGCTGCCGGCTCCGCCGCGCCCGGCGTCACGACCGACAGTCGGGCTGACCCGGAGAAGCTGCCGGCGATGCCGCCCGGCAGCACGACCAGACTGCCCGCGCCGTCACGGATCGTGAGGATGTCATTGCTGCCGTCGCCAATCGAGAGGCTGGCACCGCTGAGGCCCACCCGTACGAACCGGCTGCCATCGCTGCGGGTGAACTGCTCGACCAGGGCGTTGCCGGTCAGGCTCTGGCCGGCGATGGTCAGGCGAACGCCGCTGCCTTCCACCCGGATAAACGGACCGGCCGGCAACAACAGCCTGAGCATGCCCGCGCCCACCCGGATCGATTGGTCGACGGCTGCCGCGGTGGTGTTGATCGCCACGGTGAAGGCGCCGGTGAACGCGACGCCGGGAACGTTTTCGACGCGCACTGCGGCGGCGACGGTGCCGGCGATCCCGGCCGGGGTGAGCAGCAGAACGCCCTCGCCATCGGCCACGGTCACCGTATCGGCAAGGCTCAGCACCACGTTGGCGGCCGCGGCGCGGACCACGGCGGTGCCGTCGCTCCGGGTGGTCTGCTCGAACGTGAAGTCGCCCTCGAGGGTCTGGCCGAGCACGCCGAGGCTGGCGTTGCTCGCCGCGACCCGCAGGAACGGCCCCGCCGCCAGCGTGCCGAAGCCGTTGGCTGCCGGCGCCATGGTCGTGTTGATCTGCAGCGCGAAATCGCCGGAGACGTCGACCCCGGGGATGGCGATCGACACCTCGGCATCGACGGTGCCGGCAATTCCCGCGGCATTGACGATGAACGCGCCGTCGATGGCCACCACCTGCACCACCGGCGCAGTCCCGCCAAGGCTGAGGGAGCCGTCGGCCACGACAACCGACAGCCGGTTCTCGCCGGTGGCCGGGTCGCTGGTCTGAACCACCCGGAACGAGCCGGTGATCTGCTGTCCGAGAACGCTGAGAACCACGTCCTCGCCGGAGACCTCCAGGAACGGACCGGCCGCCACATTCAGCGCGACCGTTACCCCGCCGACCCGGAAAGTCTCGCTGACCGCCGCGGTGCCGGTATTGATGGCGATGCCGAAGGTTCCGGTGAAGGCGACGCCGGGGATGTCGATTGCGACGAAGGCCTGGAGCTGTCCGGCGAGAACCGCGGCGCCGGGACCGCTGGTGATGAACAGGGCGCCTTCGCCATCCGTGACCGACACCAGACCGTCGCCGAGCGTCAGGGAGATGTTGCTGAGGGCAACGCGGACGGCGCTGGTTGCGTTGGGTCCCGACGTGGCGACCTGTTCGAAGAGCACATCTCCGCGCAGCACTTGGCCGGCGATCGCGAGTTCGACGTCGGTCCCGACGATCCGGATCGGCGGGCCGCGCGGCAGTTCGACGGTGAGCACCCGGCCGTCGAGGAGAACTTCGGTATTCACCGCGCGGTTGGTGGTGTTGACCTCGACGGTGAACCGGCCGCTGAACGCCACATCGCCGCCGGGCACGGCCGCGTCCACATCCCCCGACAGCGTTCCGGCAAGGCCGAGATCGCTGAGCACGAACAGGCCGCTGCCATCGGTGAGACTGACGATCGGGCTGCTGCCGGCGGTCAGGGCCAACTCCGCGTTGGCGAGCGCCACGGTCACCACCGGCGCACCGGCCGCATCGGTCACCTGCTCGAACGCCACGTCACCACTCAGCACCTGACCGGCAATTCCCAGCTCGACGCCGGTCCCCGACACCCGCACGAACGGCCCGACCGGCAGCGACAGCGACAGCACCTCGTCGCCGGCCATCAGCATCGCCGCGACGGGCGCGCGGGTGGTGTTGACGGCCACGGCGAAGTCACCGGCGACCGAAATTCCGGGAAGCGTGAGCGCGACACTTCCCCGCAGCTCGCCGGCAAGCCCGGCCGGCGTCACCAGGAACGCACCGGCGGCACCGGCGACACTGATCACACCGTCGCCGAGCGACAGGTCCACCCCGGCGGCGGCGACCCGCACGGTCCGGGCGCCCGAGAGCGGGTCGACGGCCTGGTCGAACGCGAAATCCCCGCCGAAGGTCTGGCCGAGTACGCTCAACTCGGCATCGAGCGCGGTAAACCGGGTGATCCGGTCGCCCGTGGCGAAGCTGACCACCACCGGCTCGGCGCCGCTGCCCTCGATTTGAAGAACCTCGTCGATCGCGATGCCGGTCGTGTTGACGTCGACCACGGCCGTACCGGTGATCGTCACCCCGTCGACGCCGAGGATCGCCACCGTGCCCTCGGCATGGAGGGCGTAGGTGGTGGTCGCGCTGCCGCTGATCCGGATCACCCCGACCCGGGCGTCAGAGAGCAGGACTCCGACCGCCAGCGGGTTGATGTCACCGCTCTCCAGCCGCGCCGGCCCTTCTCCGAGGAAGATCTCCAGTTCGCTGCCGGCGAAGGTTTCCCGGCCCGGATCACCGGCGAAGGCGATATTGCCCTCAAGGGTCACGAAGTCGGCGATCGTCAGCGAAAGGTTCGAGACCGACACCGCAAAGACATTGCCTTCGGCCTCGCCGAAGCGGATGGCGATGCTGCGGCCGTTGATTGCCAGCGTCTCGTCGATGGCAACGCCGGTGTTGTTGATCCGCACGGTCACGGTGCCGCCGCCGGCGACCGGGCCGACTGCCAGCTCAGCGACGCCGGAGAGAAGGCCCGCAACCCCGCCCGTGGCGCCGGCGCCGGCGGGCAGGATCACGAAGGCGCCTTCGCCGTCGGTGAACATCCCCTCGCCCACACCGCCGGCCTCGAGATCGATCCGGACATTGGCGGCGGCGATCCGGGTCACTGTGCCGCCCGCCCCGGTGACCTGGGAGACCCGGAAGTCGCCGCTGATCCCGATCCCGCCGGTACTGCCGCCGACCATCACCGAGGCGCCGGTCACGGCCACTTCGAGGAAGGGTCCGGCCGGCAGGTCCAGATCGATGACCCCCATCACTCCGGGAACCCCGAACATCTCCCGCACCGGTGACGCGATACTGCTGAAGCGCACCTCGCCGCGGTCGGCGCCGATCGCAAAGCCCGGGATCGCGAACGAAAGCTCCCCGGACAGGCTGGCCGCCACCCCGGCAGCGGTGATCAGGATGCCGCCATTGGCGTCGCGCACGTCCACCAGGGTCGCGCCGTTGGCGGCGATCGCCAGGCTCGCGTCGAGGACCGCGATTTTCAGGACCGTGTCGCCGGCCGCGGTGGTGCTCTGCTCGACCGCGAAATTCCCGGTCAGCGTCTGGCCAAAGGCATTGAGATCGACACCGGTACCAACGACCCGGAGATACGGGCCGGCCTCCAGGTCGAGGCGCTCGCCGCCACCGAAATCCGCAGCGATCCCCCGGCCCGCGGTGTTGATCTCCACGATCAGCCCGGTGCTGAAACTCACCTCGGCAACGCCCAGGTCGAGCGCGCCGGCGAAGCGGCCAGCGAGACCGCCGGCCTCGATCACGAACAGGGCCGAGCCGCCGGAGACCGTTGCGAGACCGTCGCCCAGATCGAGGCTGACACCGGTGCCGCCCACCTTGATCGGGCCGCCGGCCACCTGCTCGAACTGGAAGTCGCCGGACAGGCTCTGACCGGCCACCTCAAGGGTGATCGCCCGACCGCCGATCCGCAGGAACGACGCCGCCTCCAGGGTGAGGACAACGTCCGCGCCCCCAACCAGGATCGTCTCATCGATCGCAAGGCCGGTCTGATTGACTTCAAGGGCCATGCTACCCGAGAAGCCCACGCCGGTCACATCCAGGGAGACCGTCCCGGACAGCCGCCCGGCGATGCCGGCCGGCAGCAGGACGAAGCTGCCGGTGCCGTCGTGCAGGGCCAGCACGTCGCGGCTGCCGTCACTGAACGCCAGCGAGGCTCCGGCGATCCCCAGCAGCACCCAATCCTCGCCGGCCAGATTGACGCTCCGCTCGATGGCGAGATCAGCGCGGACTGACTGCCCGGCGATCGCGAACGCAACGTCCGCCGCCTCCAGACGCAGATACGGTCCGGCTTCCAGATCCAGGACCACGTCGGTGCCGCCCAGCCGGATCGTTTCCATGACCGTGGAGGGCAGGGTATTGATCGCCACCGCCAGGTTGGCGCCGGCCAGATCGATTCCGGGCGCATTGATCGCGGCGAGCCCGGTCAAGCGGCCGGCAAGCCCTTCGGCATTGATCACCAGCGCCCCTCTGCCACCGCTCACCTCAACGACCCGGCTGCCCGGCGCCACCTCGGCGCCGAGCGCCAGGGTGACGTTGCTTGCCGCAATCACGGTGGTGGGCGCCCCGTTGACGGTCACCCGTTCGAAGGCGAAATCGCCGCCCACCTGCTGACCGAGGACGGTGAGGTCAACGCCGCGGCCTTCAATGCGGAGGAACGGTCCGGCCGCCAGGTTGAGGTCGATGGCTGAGCCGCCGACGGTGACGGTGGCAGCCACCGGCGCCCCGGTGGTGTTGACGGCGAGCGAGAAGTCCCCGGCGAAGGCCAAGCCGGGAATGTCGGCTTCGAGGCTGCCGGCGACGGTGCCGGCCAGACCCTCGGCGGTCAACCGGAACGCGCCGGTGCCGCCGGAGAGCCGGACCGCGCCGTCGGCCAGCGCGACGCTGACGTTTGCGGCCCCCAGCTGCAGGGCGAGCAGCGAACCGTCGACGTCGGTCTCCCTGGCGAAGGTGAAGTCGCCGCGCAGGCTCTGGCCAAGCACGGTCACCTCCAGGTCGATCGCCTCGAAGCTGGTGACGACGTCAGTGGTGTCGAACCGGATGACGACATCGCGGTCGCTGCCGGCAATCGGCAGCACCCGGTCGAAGACCTGGCCGGTGTTGTTGAAGCGGACGGTGGCAGTCCCGGACACGGATACGCCGGCGACGCCAACAACCTGCAGCGAGCCGGTCGCGAACAGCGCGTAGGTCGGGGTAGCACCGGCGACCTCAATCACTCCGATCCGCGCATCGTCGAGCAGCACGCCGGTGGCCAGCGGATTGAGACCACCATCGCCGAGGCGCACCGGACCTTCGCCGAGGAAGACCGAAAGTCCGGCGCCGGCAAAGCTGCGGCCGTCCGGGCTGTCCTGGAAGGCGACATTGCCGGCGATGGTGACAAAGTCGCCGACGTTGAGCGAAAGGTCGGAGACCGACAGGTCAAAGACATTGCCTTCCCCGGCTCCGAAGGCGATGGTCACCGCTCGTCCGTCGACAGTGACGGTTTCGTCCACGGCCCCGCCGGTGGTGTTGATGCGCAGCGCAACCGTGCCGCCCGCCGCCACCGGGCCGACGCCGATGTCCGCCTCACCGGAGACAAGACCGGCGACGCCGCCGGGGAGCACCACCAGCACACCCTCACCGTTGGTCAGGCTTGCCATCGAGCCGCCCACATCCAGGGAAGCGGAGAAGCCGGTGACCGCGATGTTGGTGATCGTGCTGCCGTCATCCCGGCTTTCCTGCTCAATGAACAGGGTGCCCCGGGCCGAGACGGTGGTGCCGTCAGCCAGGTCGAAGGACAGGGCGTCCGGCGCGCTGGCATCCACTTCAACCCGGAAATACGGACCGGCGGGAATGGAGAGAACCACCGGGTTGCCGTCACCGAAGTCGAAGGTCTCGTTCACGGCCGTCGGTGCGGTGTTGACCGCCACCGCCACGGTGACATTGGTCCAGTCGAGCACCGGGATCGTCTCGGTTGCGGTCGCTGTGACGGTGCCGGCAACGCCGCCAGCGGTCACGATCAGGGCGCCTGCGCCATCGGTCACCTGCACCGAATTGCCAATTTCGAGGGAGACGGTGGTGAGGCCGATCCGCACCACCTCCCCGCCGTCAGCCAGCGTCTGCTGTTCGAAGAGGAACACACCGGAGAGCGTCTGGCCGGCGATCGCCAGGCTGGCCGGGCGGCCCGCCTCGCCGGCCCGCAGGCGCACATAGTCACCGGCCTCCAGATCGAGCGCGACGCTGGTGCCCGCCACGTCGACCGTCCGCGCCACGGCGATGCCGGTGGTGTTGAACTCGACGGAAAGGGCACTGGACAGCGCGAGTCCCGGTACATCGACTGCCGCCTCGCCGGTGACCGCGCCGGCCAGACCGCGGTCATCGATCACCACGGCACCAGCGCCACCGGTCACCGCCAGAAAGTCGCGGTTACCGTCACCGATGGCGAAACCCGCCCCGGCCAGGGCCATGGCGATTTCCCCGCCGACCTCGTCGATCTCGACCGACAGATCGCCGGTAAGGCTCTGGCCCGCAACCGACAGGGTGATCCCCTGACCGCCGAACCGGCGGACTCCGGCGTCCAGGGCGATCGCTTTGCGCACGCTGCCCGCCGAGATCTCCCGCGCAACCCGGACCGGCAGGGTATTGACCTGAACACCGATGCTGCCGGCGAGCAGGACATCATTGAGGCCGACGACGGAGGCCGCCCCCCGGGCGTCCACGGCGAAGCCCTCGCCGGTGAGCAACATCACCAGCTCTGCATCCGTCACCGCAAAGCCCACCGGACCGCCGCCGCCGTCATAGCCGAGGAACAGATCGACGTTGACGGCGGCGATCAGGAACTCGGTCTGGTCATCGGCCGTGCCGACAACCCCGTCGGCGCCGGCGCGGGTGACCGTCTCGATCGCGAAATCGCCCGAGAGGGCGGCGCTGCCGGCGATGTCCAGGGTGAGGGAGCCACCGACCCGGCTCACCCCCGCCTCGACCTCAATGACGCGGCCGGTGCCGCCAACCACGATCGTCCGGCTGACGTCGACACCGAGGGTGTTCACTTCCGCGGTCAGCGTCCCGGAGACGTTCAGGCCGGCGCTAAAGCTCGCCGGGGCAACGAAAGCCACGTCGCCGTCGAGCACCAGGGCAAACGCTCCATCCGCCCGGATCAGCAGGAGGAAGGATGCTCCGGTCGTGGCGAATCCGAGGGTCCCGTCAGCGTTGCCAAGGAAGAACGACACGTTGGCGCCGCCGACCACCAGTTCGCCACTGGCCGCATCGCGCTGGAAGACCAGCGCGCCGGTAACGGTGCCGACAGGCGTTTGCAGAGCCAGGTTGCTGCCGGCGATTTCGCTGAGCTGGCCTTCGCCGGCGCCGAAGGCGATAGTCACCATGCCGCCCGGGGTCGCCACGTCGATCTGCAGGTCCTCCCGGCCGGTGGTGTTGGCACGGTATGAGAGCGCGCCGCTGAGCGCCAGGCCGTCGACGCCGGTCAGTGCCGCCGCGCCGGTGGCTGTCGCCGCGAAGCTGCCATCCGCAAATGCCGCGAACCCGAAGCTGGCGCCGGCAATCTGCAGCGAGACGCCACCGGGGGCGCCAAGCCGGGTCGACACCTCCGTTGCGCCCACCAGGAGGATCGGATCACCGGTCCCGCGGGAGAGGCTGAAGCTCCCGGCCAGATCGAGCACGCCCGCGACTTCCAGCACCGCCGCGCCGCTGATCCGCAGCAGCGGCCCCGCCCCCAGGCGTAGGACCTGGCCGCCGAGGACAGTGTCGATCGCCGTGGCCCTGTCATTGAATTCCAGGGCGAGCATCCCTTCGAGGGTCACGCCCTCGACGCCGCGCAGCTCGACAAAGCCGCTTGCCGTGCCCGCAAGTCCCTGGCTGTCGAGCAGAAACACGCCCATCCCATCGAGGAATCTCGCCTCGACACCGGCCGTCCCGATCACCGCCGAAACGTTGCCGGCGGCGAGCCGGACCACCTCCGCGCCGGCGACGGTGACCTGCTCGAAGACCAGGTCTGCCGACAGGGTCTGGCCGGCGACGGTGATGTCGATGGCGCTGCCGCTCGCGCGCACGAACGGCCCGGCGGCGAGATTGAGGGTGACGGGATCGCCGCCGGCGTCGAACATCGCGGCCACAGCCCGGCCGGTGGTGTTGATCTCCAGCAGCACGGTCCCTGAAGCGGCAAAGCTGCCCGTGCTGCCGCCGGCGGCGAAGCCCACATCGATCGTCCCGGCGAGGCCGTCCGGCGCGATGACGAGCAGTCCGGAGGTCCCGGTCAGGGTCAGAAGGGGCGAGGCGCCATCCGTCAACGTCAGGGTCGCGTCCCGGATGGCGACCGTGACGGCCTCAAGGCCGTCCGCGCCGGTCCGCACCTCGATCGCGAACACGCCCGCGAGGCTCTGGTCGAGAACCGTGAGCGTCGCCGGATCGCCATCGCTGCCGACCATGACCCGGAAGAACGGGCCGGAGTCGACACTCAATGTTGTGGAAAGGCCTTGGAGGGAGAGGGGGACGTCGGTGACGGCGGTGGTGCCGGTGTTGATTTCCAAGGCGACGGTTCCATCGAACTCGAACGCCGGTGTTCCGGCCGGGGAGCCGATCTGAAGATCCGCCGTGAAGCGCCCGGCCAGGAGATTGTCAGCGCCCGCCCCTGGACCGTCGCGGATCAGGAACAGCGCTGCGTCGTTCTCCGCCTGCACCACCTGAACCAGCGGGGACTCGGTGGTGCCGAGGCTCAGCGCGGCGTTGCGGACGACGATGCCCACAATGGTTTCGGCGCCGATGACCGCCTGTTCGAAGCTGAAATCGCCGGTGACCGTCTGGCCGGCAACGCTCAGCAGAAGGCCGGTGCCTTCGACCCGCACATACGGCCCACCCGGCAGCATCAGGCTCACCGTGCGGGCGCCGACCCGGAAACTTTCCGCGACGGCCATGTCGCCGCTGTTGACCCGGACTTCGACCGTACCGGCAACGCTGACCCCGGGAACATCGACCGTGACCGAACCGCGCACCGAGGCCGCCGCGCGGTCGCCACGCAGCAGGAAGAAGCCGTCGCCGTCGCTGACCGTGACCAGCGGCTCGCCGGCGGGACCAAGGGCGAGGAGGACCTCGCTCGCGGCGATGCGCAAAGCCCGGGAGCCGGCTTCGCCGGTCTCCTCAATCGCGAAGTGTCCGCGGAACGTCTGGCCGGCAATCGACAGTTGCGCCTGCGCCCCCGGCGACGGACCCAGGACATCCAGCCGCAGATAAGGACCGGCGGCAAGATCGATCGTCAACGGCGATCCGGCCACGTCGAGCGTGGTGCTGATCGCCGTTGCCCGGGTGTTGATCGCGACCGCGAACCGGGCGGCGAAGTCCACCGGCGCCGTCGACCGGCCGGCATCGACGTCAACGGCCAGCGTTCCGGCCAACCCCCCGGCATTGAACGCCAGCAGGCCGCTGCCGTTCTCAAAAACCAGCGCGCCGTCAGCAAGGTCGAGGCCGGCATTGGCGAAGCCGAAGACCAGGGTCCCCTCGTTATCGCTGACCGTCAGATCACCGGTGACCTGCTGACCGGCCACATCGAGGACCAGGCCTTCGCCGAAAATCTGCACAACGCCGGCGCTGAGCAGAACGGACAACTCGTCGGGATCGCCGGGATAGAGCGTCAGCATCCGCTCCGCCGACGAGGTGTTCAGTTGCACCTGGGCAAGGCCGGTGACGCTGAAGCCGTCGGCGCCAACAACTTCAATCGTGCCTTCGGCCAGCATCGCGAAAGCGCCGGCTTCGTTGTTGGCATTGCGTTCCACCACAAACGCCGCATCCCGCAGCGCCACCCCGACCGCGGCCGGATTGCGGGCGCCGCTGAGGGCGCCGCTGGCATCGCGGATGAACAGCGGACCGTCGCCCACGAACAGGTCGGCAGTGCCGGTCAGCACGTCGCCGCTGAAACTGAAGTCGCCTTCGATGGACACGAAGTCGCCAATGGTCAGGTCGACGCTGCCTGAAAACACGCTGACGAACGGCTGGCCGCCCACCGCCACCTCATCGGCAGCGAACCCGATGTCGAAGGACCGCCCGGCGAGCATCACCGTTTCCGCGACCTCGCTGCTGCGCGTGTTGATCCGCAGGCCGAGACTGCCGCCGAGAGCCAGTGCGCCCGCCTGGGCCAGGATCTCGCCCGACAAAATCCCGGCGAGGCCTTCGGGATCGAGCAGGAAGGCGCCGGACGCGTCTGTAATCTCCACCGGTGAATCATCGCCGTCGCCCGCATCCGGATCGATGGCGAACGACACATCGGCGGCCGCGAATGCGGTGAAGCCGGCGCCGGTCTCGAAGCCGAAGGCGCCACTGAGGCTGATGACCCCGGCGAGATCCAGGCTCGCGGCCAGGGCATTGACCCGGACAAAGGGTCCCGCCGGCAGGGTGAAATCGATCTCGTCACCGGCGAGAATGAGGCTTTCGCTGAGCGGCTGGTCCGTGGTGTTGACGTCCACCGTCACCGCCCCGGCGCTCAGGGAGAGCCCGCCCGGCAGGCCGAACGCCGCGGTGACGGACAGGCTGCCGGCGACGCCGAATTCGGTCAGCAGCAAGACGCCGGCACCGTCGCTGATCCGGACTGCCGGATCGTCGATGCCGTCGTTGTCGATGTCACCGACCGTGCCGAGGTCGAGCATCACGCCCGTGGCCGCGAGCCGGACCCGGGTCTCTCCCGCGTCGTCACGAACCGCTTCGATGAAGAAGGCGCCCGAAATCACCTGCCCGGCGAGGGTCAGCGAGGCCGGCGCGGTGCCATCGCCGCGGATTTCCACCCGGACGAACTGGGCGCCGGGGCTGGTGGTGTCGATCATCAGGCTGGCCTGGCCCGCGAACGTGAGCCCGGGCACATCGACGGTGAGCGAGATCCCCTCCACGTCGGCGATCAAGCCGGTGCTGGTGATCCGCAGCTCCGCAGTGTCTGCACCGACCACCACCGGCGCGGGGTCGCCGTCGCCCAGTGCCAGGGCGAGGCCGCTCACGATCACCTGCACCTGAGTTTCCGCCCCCATGGAGACCCGGCTGAAGCTCAGCAGGTCGGCATCGAGGCGGGTGCCGATCACCTCCAGGGCCGCATCGACCGCGTCCACCTCGAAGAACGGTCCGCCGGCAATCATGAGGTTCTGGCCGTTGCCCACCGGTACCGTCACCCCGCTGGCGGCGGTGTTGAAGCGGGCGGAGACCGCCGTGCTCTCGATCACAATGTCGTCGCCGAAGTCGGGCCCGAGCACGGCGGCGTCAAGCACAGCCCCGGCAACCCCGTCGGTCGAAAACACCAGGCCCAGGTCAGCATCGGAGATGGCAAGGACCCGGGTCGGTCCCGCAAACAGGCTGAAGCCCAGGTCTTCGCCGGCAACAATCACCGACTCGCCGCTGCGCTCGAGGAGCAGGAGATTGGCGGTCAGGCTGACGTCCAGGACGGTCAGTTCGGCCGAGGTCAGCTCGATCCGCAGGAACGGTCCGCTAGCGCCGGCGGCGGCGACGGAGACCGGGGTGCCGGCGACGGTTAGATCTGTCTCAGTGGCGGTCGTGTTGAACAGCAGGGCAGCAACGCCGTCGAGGGTGACATCGGCAAGGTCGGGTCCCAGGACCTGCGCGTTGAGCGCTGCGCCGGCGAGCCCGTCCGCGGTGAACCGCAGCGCGAAGTCCGCATCGGCGATCTCCAGGATCCGGGTCCCGGTCCCGGGATCCGGACCGGCAGCGAGTCGCAGGCCGAGGGCTTCGCCGCCGACCTCGACGTCATCACCCGATTTCTCGAGCACGAACCGGTCGGCCGTCAGGACGCTGCCGGCAACCCCGAGTTCGCCGTTGTCGAGGACCACGCGAACAAAGCCGCCGGCGGTGGCCGCGGCCACCGTCACCTCCTCGCCGGCGATCGTGAAGAGTGCGGTCTCGGGCGTGGTGTTGATCTGAACGGAGGCGGTGCCGGAGAGGGGGAGGGTCGGGTCGTCAGGGCCGCTGATTTCGCCTCCGGAAAGGACCCCGGCGCCACCGTCGCCGGTGAACCGGAAGGCGAAGTCGGCATCCGCAACAGCGAAGATGCCGGTATCGGCGCCGGCCGGTCCGGCACGGATCGCGAAGCCGACACCCGTACCGGAGACCAGAACATCCGGCCCGTCCCGCTGGAACGCGAAGCTCTCGGCGGTCAGGGCATTGCCGAGCACCTCAAGCTCTGCGTCGTTGACCTCAGCACGGACATAGAAACCGCCGACCGGGGCTGCGGCCAGGGTCGCGGTGGCGCCGCCGACCACAAGGGATTGAGACTGGGCGAGAGTGTTGATGCGGAGGCCAACCATCCCGGTGATCGCGAAGTCGCTCAGGTCCGGCCCGCGCAGGGTCGCATTGCTGACCACCCCGGCGATGCCCGTATCGGTGATCCGGAAGCCGACATCGCCGTCTTCGACGCCCAGGATCCGGGTTCCGCCGGCGGTCAGCACGAAATCGAAGCCATCGGCGCTGACCAGGACCGCCGCACCAGACCGGGCGAAGCGAAGGACATCGGCGGTCAGAGTGGTCTCGAGGACGCCCAGAACTGCATCGGCCACCTCGACGCGGACCACGTCGCTGCCGCCGCCGTCGGCCAGATTCACGGTCTCGCCGCCGACCACGAGGGTGGCCGCGGCACCCGTGGTATTCAGATCGAGCCCGACGACGCCGGACAGCGTCACGTCGCCGCCGAGGTCGGGTCCGAGCAGAGTGCCATTGCGGACGGCTCCGGCCAGCCCCGCCGCCGTCAGCGCGAAGCCGAAGTCCGCATTCTCCACGCCGACGATCCGCTTGCTGTCGGCGAGGATCTGAAAGCCGGCGTTCACGCCCGACAGGCTCACGGCGTCCGCTGTCTCCTCGAACAGCAGCAGGTCGGCCCGGAGCGTCAGGTCGGCCACGGCGAGCCCGGCGCCGCTGGCGGTGATCCGCACATACGGTCCGGCCGCCAGGTCCAGGCGCACGAGCGACCCGCCGACCGCAATGTCGAACTCCTGCGCGGTCGCAGTGGTGTTGATGGCGATGCCGAAGCTCCCTGTGAGCCCGATCGCCGGCGCCGCGTCGAACAGGGCGACCTCGGCTGCAAGCTCTGCAACCAAGCCGCCATCGGTCAGAACGATGATCCCTTCGCCGTTGCTGGCGCCGAGCAGGTCGTTGCCCCCGGCCGACAGCACCAGCGTCAGGTCGCTCGCAGCCGCCGCGATCACCGTCTCGCCGGCGGCGGTGGTTCGCTCTTCAAAGGCGAGATTGCCACTGAGACCCTGGCCGCCGATCGTCAGATCCACCCCGGTACCCGCGACCCGGAAGAACGGTCCGGCGGGAACGGCGAGGCGGGCCACGGCGCCGCCGACGGTGACGGTCTCGTTCACCGCGCCGGCGGCCGTGTTGATCTCAAGCACATAGCTGCCGCCGGTGACAACCGCGCCGGCGGCGTTGACCTGAACGGTTGCGTCCACGGTGCCAGCCAGACCGCCACCGTCAATCAAAAGCAGGCCGTTCACCTCGCTGATCTCGACCGCCGCGGCGCCGGTGCCGAGAGTCGCCGCTGCGTCGATGGCGGCAACAGTCACCCGGGTGTCGCCGTCAGCGGTGCGCTGCTGTTCGAACGCAAAGGTCCCGGACAGAACCTGGCCCGCCACCTCCAGGGAAGCTCCGGACGCGGTCGCGCGCACATAGGGACCGGCCGGCAGGTTGCCCGTCCCCGGGCCCGCCGGCGCAGCCGTGGTGTTGACCGCCATCTCCCAGGCGGTCACCGACAGGGACAGGCCGATTGCCGGGTCCAGATTGAACGCCGGCCGCTCGGCGCCGGTCTCCGGGTCGATGGCGGGATCTGCCGCCAGCGTCCCGGCAACGCCGTCGGCGCGCGTGACCAGGGTTCCGTTGAGGTTGCTGAAGGTCAGGATGTCATCGACGCTGCCGGCCCGGCTCACCCCGAAGCCGCCGCTGACGCCGGCGAAGGTCAGCTCGATCTGCCGGCCGGTCGCATCGGTAATGACATCGAAGGCAAAATCCCCGGAGAACGCCTGGCCGAGGATCGTGAGGTCGAGGCCGGTGCCGCCGAACTGGCGGACATCGGCGCTGTCATCGAACAACACCCGGACCAGCTCCGTTTCGCCCGTGGCGGTGGTCACGGCGATGCTGCGATCAACGACCGTGCCGGTGCTGTTGAACAGGACCCGGACAAGTCCGCTCACCTCCACGTCGGCGAGGCCGATCGTGTCGATCAGTCCTTCGGCGACCAGCGCCAGTCCGCCCTCAGGCCCGCCGGCCCGAACCAAGCCGATCTGCGCGTCGCGCACCAGCAGCCCCCGGGCCGCCGGATTGAGGGCATCGCTGTCCGGGTCGACGCGGAGCGGTCCCACACCGAGGAAGATCAGCGCATTGTCCGCTCCGAAGACGTCGCGACCGTTGCCGATGCTGGTGAAGCTCACGTCGCCGGCGATGGTCACGAAGTCGCCGACCTGGAAGTCGAGCCCCGCGCCGAAGAACGAGAACAGCGTGCCCTCATCGGCGCTGAAAGCGATCTCGAAGGCCCGGCCACCCACGTCGACAGACTCCTGGACAGCGCCGCCGGAGGTGTTGAAGCGGACCCCCAGTTCGCTGCCCACGGCGATCCCGGGCGCCGCCGCCGCGACCGTCCCGTTGATGGCACCGGCAATCCCCGCCGCCGAGAGGACGACCGCTCCCTCGCCGTCCTGAAGGCTCTGGCCCCCGGCCGTGACGGTCAGGTCGGTCACCGCCGCCAGGGTCACCGGGGCCAGGTCCCCCGTTCCATCGTCGCGACGGATCTGCTCGAAAGCGAACGTGCCGGCGAGCGAGACCTCCGCCTCACCGGCCGTGAGATTGGCGGCGGCGTTGCTGACGACCACACGCACATATGGACCGCCCGGCAGAGTGCGGGTCTGGAGCGGCCCGCCCGCGGTCAGCCGCTCCACACCGATCTCGCCCGGCAGCGTGTTGATTTCGACGACCGCGGCCACCGGCGCGGCCGCAGATCCGATCGCGAAACCGCCAGTCTCGACGAAGGCTTCGGCTTCGAGGGCACCGGCGATGCCGTCTCCGGTGATCAGCAGCCGGGCCGCATTCACCGCGACGCGAACGAGGTCGCTGCCACGGTCGCTGAAAACCAGGCTGGCCGCCGTCGCCGAAGCGGTCACAACCCGTTCGTCATCGCCATCGCCCAGTATCCCGTTCGGCCCGGCGCGGACCGTCTGCTCAAGGGCGAGAGTGCCCGTGAGCCTCTGATCGGCGACGGTGAGCGAAATACCGGTTCCGCTCGCGGCCACGACCGGCGTGGCGAGGGTGGTGTCGATGGCGATCAGGAAGTCCCCGGCGAGCGCCACTCCCGGCAGATCGACGGCGACGGTCGCATCAAACGATCCGATGAGGCCGGCACCGGTCAGCAAGAATGCAGCGCTGCCGCCAGACGCCAGAACCACGGGGTCGTCGGGATCACCGAAGGACAGCGCGACGCCCGAGGCGGTGACCTCGACCGCCGATGCCGTCTGCTCGACCCCGAAGTCGCCGGCGAGGGCCTGACCGGCCACGGTCAGGATGGCATCGGTGGCACTGGCGCGGAGGAAGTGGCGGCCCGGATCGGGATCGGTGGTGTCGAAGGCCACCGCGATCGTTCCAGCGAACGCGAGATCCGGGACGACCAGAACCGCCGTGCCGCTCAGCTCACCGGCCACTCCGGCATCATCCAGCCGCAGGTTTCCGGAGCCGTCCGCCACGGTGAGCACCTCGGTCCCCGCCGCGGCGAAGGCGAGGCTGGCGTCGGCGATCGCCGCATCCACCCCGCCGTCGGCGGTGCGCACCAGCCGCAAGGCGCCGCTCAGCGTCTGACCGAGGATCGTCAGTTCACCGTTGTCGATCTCCACCTCGAAAGCCGGGCCGGCGGGCAGGGTCACGTCGAACCCGCCGATGCGGCCACTGACGGCCCGGTCGGTGGCATTGAAGGCGAGGCGCCCGGCAAGGCCGGCAGCGAGCGGCCTGGTGCCATCGGTCATGTCGACGGTCGCCTCGAGGACGCCGGCGATCCCCGCACCGGTGATCTGCAGGGCGCCGGTGCCGCTGCTGACCGAAACGAAGTCGGTGGTCCCGTCGCCGAACGCCAGGGCGCCGTCACTAATGGCGATGTCAAGGGCGCGCGCCCCCAGCGCCGTTTCCATCAGCCCGATGGTCAGGCCGCCGGAAAGGGCCTGGCCGCCGATATCGAGAGTGACGCCCGGCACGACCACCTCGAGCACCTCGGTCCCGTCCGCGAAATCGATCAGCGCCCCGCTCTGGGCCTCGCCGGTGGTGTTGACCCGGACGGTCGCGGCGTCGGCCGCGGTGACCGACACGTTCGGCACGCCGATCAGGTCGAAGTCGCCGGTCGCCACCAATGCGAACGTCTCGGTGCCGTCGGCGTCGCTGCGGCGGAGAACCTCGAAGCTGGCATCGCGGACCAGCACGCCGCGGGCGCTGGGGTTGAGGGTGCCCGAGGGAGCACCGGTGGCATCGGGCAGGAACGCCGGCCCCTGGCCGACGAACAGACTGGCCGTGCCGGAAATCAGGTCGCCGCCCGCAAACGAAACGTCGCCCTCGATGGTGACGAAGTCGGCGATGATCAGCGACAGGCCGGCACCGAAGAACTCGAAGACGTCGCCCTCGTCGAACCGGATCGTCACATCGGCGCCGCCGACGGTCAGGGAAACCGGGCCCACCGGTCCGTCGGTGGTGTTGATCCTGAGGCCGAGGCTGCCGCCGACCGCGATCCCGGCAGTTTCGATCGATGCCGTTCCGGACACCGTGCCGGCCACCCCGCCGGCAGTGATCAGAAACACACCGTTGCCGTTCTGTAACCCCTGCTCGCCGACGCTCAGAGACAGATTGGCCACCGCAAGCCGGGTTAGCACCTCGGCGCCGGCCCTGCTCTGGTCGAACAGCAGATCGCCCCGGACCGACGCCGCAGCCATGGTCGCCCGCGCGTCCTCGATGGCGACGCGGACGAACGGCCCGGCGGCCAACTGCAGCCTGAGGCTTTCCGTGCCGACGACGATCATCTCGTCGACCGGCCGGTCAAAGGTGTTAAGTTCCACGGCCGCGCGGGTCGAGCTCACCGTCAGCCCCGGCACGTCCAGGGCGACATCCCCCGTCGCCCGACCGGCAACGCCATCGGAGGTGAGCAGAAGGACGCCTTCGCCGTCGGACACCGACACCCGCTCACCGCTGCCGTCGCCGAACGACACATTCAGGTTGGCGAGGCCGGCGCGAAGGTTGCCGCCCTCGCCGGCGGTCATCGCCTCGATGACCAGGTCGCCGGTGAGCCGCTGGCCGCGCACCTGGAGCTGCGCCGACAGCGCCGCCACCCGCGCGAACGAAGCGGCGGGGTCGGTGGTGTCGATCTCCATTTCGAACAGGCCATCGAGACTGAAGTCGCTCAGCAGCGACGCCAGAATGATATTGAGGGAGGCAACGATCCCGTCGGCGGTCACCTGCAGTTCCGGGATCGCCGGCGCGAGCGTTCGGGCACCCAGGTCGATCGCCCCGCCGTTCCCCACGTCAAGCAGGCCGCCGTCCGGAGCACCGAACACCGGGAACGCCACACCGCCCGGGCCGCGATGTCCGGGGACGACGCCGATGGCATCCAGATCGAAGCTGGCATCGGCCGGTCCGGCAATCCGGATCACCCGGGCGAAGGACAACCCCGCGCTTTCCAGATCATAAGACCGGGCGAAGGTTGTGAAGCCGGCATCGTCGAGGAAGCCGTCACCGCTGATCCGCACCGGATCGAGGGGGGTGAGGGGTGCGAAGGTGGTCCCGTCGGCACTCGCCAGCACGCGCAAGCCGTCGAAGTCGACGGTGCCATCGAGCACACCGTAAATAGTGAAATCGGCGCCGTCGCCGGCGGCGCTCTGCACCATCACCTCCGGCCCCAGTTCGGCCGAAAGGATCGTGCCGTCGCCGAGGGTCACCCGCGTGCCGATGAGGTCGAAAATCCGCACCGTGGTCTGGCCGGGAGCCCGGATCTCCTCGAAGCTGAACGCGCCGCTGATCTCCTGCCCGAGCACTGCGAGGGTCACGTCGCTGCCGCGCGCCACCACGCCGTCGCTGCCGGCCAGCAACGCCACCGAGAAGTTGCCAGACAGCCCCACGCCAGGAAGCGAGGTGCTCGCCGAGCCGGTGAACGTCCCCACCACGTCGCTCGCATCGACCGTGAGCGTCGCAGCGTCAATCGCCAGCTCGATGAAGGCGGAGTCGGATTCTCCGAAACCGAGGCGGGCGTCGGCGACGCTCAGCTCGACGGAGCCAGGCACCCCGGGCGTGGCGATGAGTTCGACACTGCCGGTCAGGTCAAGGCCGAACACCTCGACGGTGTCGAGCCGGAACGAGACGTCGGGCATCCCGCCGGCGAACACATCGGCGGCGGATACGGCCAGGCTCCCGGCGGCGGCGAAGGCATCACCGGCGGCGAGCACCGATGCCGGAAGGGTCAGATCGAGGGCGCCGGCGGAAGTGACGGTGGCGAAGTCGGTGAGGTCGCCACCCTGCGCCGCGGTGACGGCCAGCGTCGAGACCGGCACCGCGCCGTCGCGATCCTTGAAGGCCACCGTGACCGCGGCGGCGAGGTCCGCCGTGCCGTTGGCGATATCTGCGGCGATGATGTCGTCGAACGTCACCGATGCGTCGATGTCGTCGGACCCGACCGTCGCCGCGACCGTGAAGTCGTCCAGGCGGAACCGGAAGGCTTCGGAGATCGTCCCGCCGGAGCGCGCCCCGGCCGAGACCAGTTCGCCGAGATCGAAGAGGACGCTGAAGTCGGCAGTGAGCTCGACGGTGGTCTCGAGGGTCAGGTCCCCGGCAAGCGGCAGGGCGTCGCTGTCAGGGAGCGTGAGATCGAGAGCCCCGCTGGCCGACAGGTCGAAGTCGAAGCCGAGGTCGAGCACCCCGTTCGCGAAGGTGATGTCGAAGCCACGGCTGTCGGTGTCGCCGGCGGCAGAGTCGGGAAGGCCGAGGGCATCCTCGATCAACTCTTCGAGCGCGTCCAAATCGGCCGCGCTGTAAGCGGCGGCGGCAGCCGAGCGGATCGCTCCGAACACGTCAAACCCGAAGCTGTCGAGGGGGTCTCCGATCAGATCGGCGAGGCTCCGTTCGATCAGCGGCAGCGGCGTGTTCAGCGCGCTGTCGATCGCCGCCTCCAGGTCCCCGGCCAGCGCCTCCGCCTCGTTGAAGGCGTCGATCGCCAGTTCCACCGGGTCGAGGATTCCCGCTTCCACCGCGCGGACCGCCGCCTCCACCCGGCTCAGCAGCCGGTCGGTGGAGATCAGCGAAGCGTCAGGCAGGGAGCCGGTCAGGGCCTCGACGATCTTCTGCTGTGAGAACACGTCATGGACCAAGTCACTGTGGCCGACCGGCTCCGCGGTCCCGGCATCGCCGCGGGTGATCTCGATCGTCTCGATGGTGGTGCCGTTGGCAACGATCCCGTCCGTCGCCGACAAGGCGGATACGGTGCCGTCGCCGGGGGCCGATTCCAGCTGGAACCAGACTTCACCCGGCTCTGGCAGCCGGCCCAGCAACCGGTCGAACGGCACCAGCACGGTGTCGAGCCCGAGCTGCGGCTGCGGACCGGTCCGGGCGGTGGCAAGGTCGGGGGTGTCGGTCTCGGTACTGACCACGTTGACGAGCCGGCCGCCGGTCTCGAGCAGCGGCACGAAGATGTCCGGATCGGCACTGCCGTCCTGGAGCGGGTCGCTGTTGAGGTCGAACAGCAGGGTGTTGCCGCCGCCGGCCGCCGTCAGGACTTCGAAAATGCCGTTGCCGTCGCTGTCCAGGAACGCGTAGGAGGCCCGCAGGTCCGCGAGGGTTTCCACGTAGGCGCTGACGAACGCCTCGGACCCGGTTGCGGCGGTGATCGTCGTGCCGTCCGGGTTGGTGACCACCCGGCTGCCGTCGGCGATCAGGTCGTAGGCATGATCGATGACCCGCGCTGCCACCACCCGGGTCACCACGTCGAGATTGAAGTCGTTGTCAATCAGCTTCTGGACCTGGCCGACGCCCTGGTGCGGCGCGGCGACGATGATCGCGTCGTGGACCCGCGGAAGGAACACGTTGCCGAGCTCACCGGCACCATAGGCGGCGCTCTGGATGTAGGCGCGGGCGACCAGGCCACCGGTGCTGTGGGTCATCAGGTCAACGGCGGTGGGGACGGCGCCGGTCAGCGCCTCCCAGGCCTCGCCGGCCTCGGTCATCCAGTAGGCGAGATAGTCGACGCTGGTATCGAGCAACGAATCCGTGCCAGCGGCCAGGGCGAGCAGAGCGGCGTCGAGATCAGCCGCGGTGACGTCGCTCAGGGTGCCGTCGAAGGCCCCATCGCCGCCGCGGTCGGCCACCGGCACCCGGTAGTCCCAGAGCGCGGAATAGAGAGTGCCTGCCACGTCCGGCCGGTTGGTGCCGTCCACATAGCCGACGTTGGTCAGCGTGCGGATCAGATCGGAATAGGTTTCGCCAAGGGGCTCCAGGGCCAGCTTGTCGGGTGCGAGGCCGCGGTTCAGATACCACTCCTCCCGCCCGGCCGCCGAGGTATCGGCGGCGAAGCTGCCGGCGAAGCCATGGATGAACAGCAGCGGCCGTTCGATCCGTGTCTCAACGTCGCTGGCCGTGAACGCGGCGTTGACCCCCTGCGGATTGACAACAGCGTCGGTTCCGTCGCCGCCGTTGACGATGACATCGACGGCTGTCCCTTCGCGGATCTCGATCCGGTCGTCGCCGCCGCCGGCGTTGATCGTGATCGGCGCAGTCAGCCCGGCGTCGAGCATCGCGATGCGGATCGTATCGTCGCCGTCGCCGGCATTCACCGTCAGGGAGTCGACGGGCGCCTGGAGGGTCAGGCTCTCGAAGCCACCGGTGCCGTCGCTGTCCACCCGCAGGTTACCGTTGGCAGTCCCCGCCGGATCGTCGGCAAGGCCGTCATCGATGATCCTGATCCGCTGCGCACCGGGCGCCGTTACGTCGATCACGTAGGCATTGGTCGGCGAGTTCAGGGTGATCGGCTCCAGGCCGGTGAACCGGACCACCGTGTCGTCGAGGGCGATGACACCGCTCGCCGGCCCGGTCATCGTCAGCGCGCTGGTGGCGAACGTCCCGCCGGTCACGGTCAGGACGTCGAAGCCGGCAGCCCCCCGTGGAAGGTCACCGGCGCGGCGATTGTCCCGCCGGAGAAATCAATGGCCAGGCTGTCATCGGCGCGGTCGGCCCCCTGGACCACGACCGCGCCCAGTCCCGCCGCGGGCTGCGCGGCGACGACCTGGCCGGTGTTATGGTCACGCAGTTCGATCAGCTCGCCGTTGCGGACCAGCGTGAACGCGCCGCCGCTCGCCGCCGCGCCAAAGCTGAGCACAGTCCGCTCCATCCCGGAGGAAACAGACAGGCCGGTCCGGCGCACCCCCGCAAAGAGGGTTGCGACCATAACCTCGCCGGAGTGCGCCGCCGGGTCCAGATCGTCGAGCCCGACCACATGCCCGAGTTCGTGGAGCAGGGCCGTGTAGAGGTCGATCCGGTCCTGGGCCGCGGTCCCGGGTTCGGCGGTGAGGCCGCCTTCAACTGTGGCCGTGAACTCGGCGTCGTCCTCGGGGGTCGGGTCCACATACCAGCCATAGCCCGCCGCCGACGGATCGATCAGGACCCGGGTATCGTGGGCCTGGGCGAGGGTCAGGCCGGGGAGGTCGACCAGCTCGTAAGTGGCGGTGCGCAGCCGGTCGGCCTGATCGGCAAACCGCCCATCGGCCTTCAACCGATCGATCGCAGCGTCGAACACCGGGTCCACATCCTGCGCCCCGATCGCCTCGCCGGCGGGCTGCTCCGGCGCCGCCGCCGCTCGGATCGGCTGGCCGAACCCCGATCCGGTCGCCCCGCTGGCCGCTCCTTGCGAACCCGGGTCCGGGGGAGAACCGGCGGCTCCCGCCCCGCCAGCCGCAGACCCGCCGTCGGGCAGCGGTTCCGCCGCGCGCGAAGAGCCGGGTTGTGCCTCGCCGGCACCGCCGCGGTCAGACGTATCGGGGAGGGTTCTTTGACCGTCCTGAGCAGACTCCGCGGGTGTCTTTGCAGCTCTTGCCCCCGCCTCGGCGCTCGAATCCGCGGCTGCCAGACCGGCCTCTGGCCGGGCCGTTGACATGGCGGTTTCAGGTGCCGCCTCCGCCCCGGACGGCTCGGCGGAACCGAAACCGGCCTCACCGCCGCCACCCCAGTCGACAAGCGGCGTCGCGGCAGGCGCAGTCTCCGCCGGACCGTCCTGTTTGTCGGCCGCTTCGGCGGCGCGGACGGTGTTGTCGTCGTCGATATTCTGGACAAGCGCAGCTTCGTCGCTTTCGGCGACAACATCATCCGGGACAACCAGCGGCATCGGATCGGCGGAGAGCAGCAGTCGCGGCTCGAGATACTCAAGGGCATAGAGCCCCCGCCGGTTGCTATCTCCCGGACAGCGTTCGAAATCTGGCTGGTCCCCGGTCGCGAGAGGCGTTTGGTGGGGATCGTGCCGCCAGAATATCCGGCGGATCAGGCGCGCCACCCGGCCGCGCCCGGTCGACCTTTGGCTGACAGAGGTTAAATCCCCTGCCATCGCTGTTTCACACGCCGCCCTGGCCGACCACGATCATCCCCTCCCGAGGTTTCGGCTCCGCCGAAACGCTCTGTCCCGCTGCTGCGTCCCGC
>CAYVUM010000007.1:0-10710 GCA_964454795.1 uncultured Rhodospirillaceae bacterium | reverse complement strand
GTCCCGCTGCTGCGTCCCGCGGCTGCCATCCCCCGGCGTCGCAGCAAAGACCCTGCGAAGCTCAACGAAAACGGAATGCGTCGCCGCCCTTGCAGCTTCGCCGCGACAGGCCGCAGCTCGCATTTCTACGCGGGTCCGCTTTTCTTCCCTAAGTGGACCATACGCTCGCGAACGGCCTTCAGCAACGATTTCCTCGCAGTATTCTGCATTTTTGCCGAAGTCTTCGTGGCGATTTCTTGCGGATTTGTTGCAAGCCGATCCCCTGAATTGAAAACTCAGCACGGTTGTTGACCGAAGCGCGCGCGATCGTTGCTCCGGCCACCGGACAGGCTGATCCCGCGGGGTCCGGAGGCTGGCGCGCATGGACAAGACGACCCCGCGTGAGGCATGACAGGTCCCGGGCGGACCGGGCCCGAAGGCGTCCGGTTTCGCCGACCATCCAGCAGAAGGAGGTGTGGATCAGCTATGGAGAGCCGACCCTTCGCCGCTCTGATCGGGCTTCTGGTTGCCGGTTTGGGGCCGCCGCTGCCGCCCGCCGGTGCCCAGTCTTTCCTCACCCAGGACGGGGCTTTCGACTGCCTGATCGAGCCGCGCGTGGTCGTCGAGGTGGGCAGTTCGGTCGAAGGCATCCTCGCCGAGGTGGCCGTGGATCGCGGTGACATCGTCGAAGCCGGTCAGGTCGTCGCCCGGCTGGAGTCCGAGGTGGAGCTGGCCTCCGTAGAGCTCGCCCGGGCCCGGGCGGAGAACGACGCACGCATCGAACTGCGCCGGGAATCCATGGAGTTCGAGGCCCGCAAGCTGGAACGCGCCGCCAGCTTGTCCAAAAGCCGGGTGGTCTCGGCGGCGGCGCTCGATGAAGCGCGAACCAACACCAAACTCGCCAACCTGCAGCTCGACGAAGCGCAGCTGGAGAAGCGCATCGCCGAGCTGGAGCTGGACCGCAGCCTCGCGTTTCTCAACCAGCGGACAATCCGCAGCCCCGTCGACGGCGTGGTCCTGCGCCGCAACGAATTTGTCGGCGAGCACGTCCACGAGCAGACGACGGTGCTCGAGATCGCTCAGATGGATCCGCTCAACGTCGAGGTCTTCGTGCCGGTCGAGCTCTACGGCCGGATCCGGGAGGGAACCCGGGCGCGCGTCTCGCCTCAGGAGCCGATCGGTGGGACCTACGAGGCCGAGGTGAGCGTCGTTGACCGGGTGTTCGATGCTGCCAGCGGCACCTTCGGTGTCCGGCTCAGTCTCGCCAACCCGAACTACGCCCTGCCCGCTGGCATCCGCTGCCGCGTCCACTTCGAGATGGAGCCGGCGTCCGCCGGCGAGGGCTGACGGCGGCGTCAGGCACCGCTGGACCGGCCGTGCCGCATCCGCCGCCGCTCGACCGTCAGCCAGAAACTGACTCCCGGAACCGCAACAGCGATCTCCCGCACCCGGGTGGCGAGGGAAATGGCGATCAGTTCAGCCGGCGGCAGGCCGTAGATGGCACCGATTGCAGCGAACGCACCTTCCTGGATGCCGAGCCCGCCCCAGACAAAGAACGCAGCGGAGCGGATCGCGAACCCGACCACCCGCAGGGTCACGGCATCGATGACGCTCAACTCCAGGCCGATCAGCGCCGCCGCCGCCCAGACCTCCAGGGCCAGGAGCACCGCCGATGCGAAGCGAATCGTCACCGCCAGGACCAGCACCCGCGGCTGGTCGTAGATTGCGGCGAGTCTGCCCTCCACCTCCCGCGTGCCGGCATGGAACCGGGCGAACCTGCCTTCCCGTGCGCCCGCCAGTTTCGCGGTAATCGTCGATGCGGCTCGCGAGCGCTGCAGGCGGATGAAGCCGAAAGCGCCGGCAGCCAGCAACGCGGCTGCCACCGCTGCCGCCGCGATGAGCCCGCCGTCCGCCGCCTGGGCGGCAAGCAGCGCAACGCCTGCTGCCAGAAGGACGACGGCGGTCAGAGCCTGGGTGGTCTTGTCGGCGATGACCGAGGCGATTGCCGCGGGATAGGTGCTCAGCCGCGGGACAATCAACCGCGGCCGGATCAGATCGCCGCCAACATTCGCGACCGGCAGCAGAAAATTGATCGACTGACCAATCCACATCGCCGGTATCAGGCCGGGCCAGTGCGGCCGCTCTCCCGGCGGGAACACACAGGCCCAGGCCGCGGCATGCGGCAGCACCTGGAACACGTGAAAACCGACGAGCAGCAGCAATGCCGGCCCGCCGGCCTCGAAAGTGGCAATCACGTCGTCGAGCCCGGCGCTCAGCGTCAGGGTGGCGAGTATGCCGACGCCGGTGACGAGGCCGAGCCACGAGATCAGGGTTTGGACCCGGCGGGGACGGTCCTGCATCAGCGGCGGGGCATGGTCGCCTGCGGGCATGATCCTGCTTTCTTGCCATGGACACGCGATCGCGACACATGATCACAGCGATGAGGCTCGCCGCGTTGAACAAACCTGCTCAGGTCGCTCCCGCGAACCTGTCGACAAGCCGGCGCCGGTGCAACCGCAACCGTCGGAACAGCGACCTGAGACCCCGCAAGTCCGCCCTCGCCGGGATGAAACGGCCGACCCTTCCGCTGCGTCCAAGGTTCGCGGTTCCGGTGCCAGGCCGTCGCCGGTTCGCGCGCCGGCGGGAACGCCCGGACCGGTCCGCAAACGACTCTGGAGCCTGAAGCCATGCCCCGATCGAGACTTCTGTATTTCGCGATGCTTGCCGCGTGTCCCGATCAGACCGCGCAACCGCGGCGGCGCGCCGGGATCGGACCGCTCTTCGCTGCAGTGCCGCCTGGAGGGTCCGAATGAGGCGGGCCCAAGCCCCCGACGCCATCAGCGAGGCGACGCGGCTCGGCTTGGCGCGCTGGCTGTTCAGCCCGCTCGCCGGCGTCACCTTCGGCGACTGGGTCCGCATCCTCGGCCGCTACGGCGCGTCGATCCCGCCGAAATACTGGCCCCGGACCGCCTTTACCCTGATGATGAGCGGGCTCAATTCGCCACTCGCCTGGTGGGAGGACCGCCGCTATCGGACGACGATCGAAGCCGTCCGGGTCGCGCGTCCGGTGTTCGTGCTCGGCCACTATCGCAGCGGCACGACCCACCTCTGGAACCTGCTCGCGATCGACGGGCAGTTTGCCTACCCGACCGTGCTGCAGGGAGTGTTTCCCCATACTTTTTTGACCATGGAGAAGGCTCTCTATGCCGGGGCGCAGCGGCTGGCGCCGCGCAAGCGTCCGCAAGACAACGTTCAGTTCGGGCCGGAGTCGCCGATCGAGGAAGAGCGGGCAATCTGTGCGAGCAGCTTCCTGTCAATCCAGATGGCGCGGCATTTTCCGAAACACCGCGAAAGTTTTAAACGTTACTTGACCATGCGTGAGGTGAGCCCCGACGACCGCGCCACATGGAAAACCTCGCTCGACCTGTTTGCCCGAAAGCTGCTAGTCCGTTATGGACAAAGCAAGACACTTCTCTTCAAAGCCCCGGAGCATACGGCGCGCATTGATTTGATTCTCGAACTCTACCCCGATGCCAGATTTATTCACATCCACCGTAACCCTTATGATGTTTATAAATCGACGAGACAAATGGAGACCCGCACGACGCCACTCTACGCGTACCAAGCACCGACAGAAGAGGGCCTTGATCGGTTTATTTTATGGCGATACCAGGAGATGTATAAAGCCTACCTCGAAGATGTCTCGAAAATTCCGCCAGGGCAAATTGCTGAAACTTCTTTTGCCGAGTTAGAAGAGAACCCGATCGGCACACTTAGAGGTGTGTACCAGACCATCGGACTTTCCGGCTTCGAGACAGTCCGGCCGCAGTTGGAACAGTACGTGGCGTCGATTTCTGATTATCGAAAAAACTCCTACGCAATTCTGCCGGCCGAGACCCGCCGCCGGATCGCGGACACGTGGCGACCCGGTTTCGCCCAGTGGGGCTATCCGGAATAGCGAGTGGACCGGGACCCACCGCGACCGGTCGAGGGTTCCCCGGCCATCGGCGGCGAGCCTGTACGCAGTCGGGCAGCGGTACGGCCAGCGTTCTCCGGGTTGTCCTCTGAGGACGGTTGCCGGTGCGCTTGAAAGCGACGGCCGGCTCGGCCTTCCGGCTCATCGATAAGCCGGCTTTACACTCCCCTCAGGCGGAAAAGCCAAGTCGCCTCAAGCCGTTGACCGTCAATGTCGGCGCTCGGCGGCAGAAAAGGCCGCTGGCGATGTCAGAAAATTTTACACCTTCGCGGGCGCTCCTCCCCGGTCTGCTTTGACAAGGCTTTGAAATACTTGAATTCATGCAAAGTGGCATAAATTTTGCTTAAACATTTGCACGGCGAATTGCGGAAGCGCAGGCGCGCGGATCGGAAACCGGCTGACAAGGAGAAAGTTGCTTTGACACGTGCAGTTTCGCGTTCATCCCTCAAGGCAATTGCCGCGGCGTCCATGCTCAGCTGCGTTACCGTGAGCCCATTTGCCGCCGGCGCGACGGACATCGTCAGCCCGTTCGCCGTTCAGATCGACACCGGCGGACTGGCCGGACAGCACTTTTTTGGCAGCGTCGACTTCAGCGACACGCTGCTGCCGCCGGCGGGAACCGCGGTGATCCTTCCCGACGATTTCGAACTGCAATTCGACTTCCTTGGCGAAACCTTCTCCGAAGAGGATGACTTCGATTTCACCGGTCCGGGCTCGAGTTTTCCCGAAGTTCAGATCGATCCGGCCGGCCGGGTGATCGGTCTCTCATACGTCGTCGACACGCTCACCGTTCCAGGATCCAGTCTTGACGCGCTTTTCGGGTTTATCCCGAGTATCGGCAGTATCGGCGATCAGTTTTTCTATGATCTGTTTGATGATACCGGGGTCATCATCGACAGCGGCGAGGGCCGGCTTCTCGCCATTCCCCTGCCGGCAACGATCGGCATCCTGGCCTTGGGGCTCGCCGGCCTTCTCCTCAGCCGCCGCCGCGCCGTCGTCTGAGCGGGATCACCAACCGCCGGGGCACTCTGTTTCGGCGACCCCTTTTATTCTGGCCAGGAAGCGCACCCAGCCCACACGGGTTCGCTTGCGTGCCGGTCAGCGTTGGGAAGTCTAAGCGGAGGCGCTGTCTCGGCGTTGGCATCCATCCGAGGGCCGATGAACGCTCCTCGCCTTCCCCCTCGTCGCTCACCCCTTGCTGACCCGACCGCGGCCCCCTGCACTCTCTGCTCGCCCAGCTCCTGATTTTGTGGTGGGCGCAGTAGGACTCGAACCTACGACCCGCTGATTAAGAGTCAGCTGCTCTACCAACTGAGCTATGCGCCCGCGAGACAGAAGAACCGGGTGTTTAGCAAAGGCCGTGGACAATGTCGAGGCCGGGGACGATCCGCCGCAGGCCTCGACCGTCGGGCGGAGGACACCCCCGCGCGTGACCGCGGCGGCCCGATCGCCATTGATCGCCTTAACCCGGGGCCGGATTGCGACCGATCGCCACGTCGCGATGGACATAAACACTCATCAGCAAGCCAAAGCCGATCATCAGCGCCAGAACTGCCGTGCCCCCGTAGGAAATCAGTGGCAACGGCACGCCGACCACCGGAATCAGCCCCATGACCATGGCGATGTTGATAAACACGTACAAGAAGAACGTGGTGATCACGCCGATCGCCAGCAAGCGGCCGAATTGGCTTTTCGCCGTGAAAGCGATCGCGAAACCGTAAATCAAGATCAGGGCGTACAGCCCCAGCACGAATAGACCGCCGAGCAGCCCGAACTCCTCCGCCAGCATCGTGAAGATGAAGTCGGTCTGTTTCTCGGGCAGGAAATTGAGGTGACTCTGGGTTCCCTGCAGGAAGCCCTTGCCGAACACCCCGCCGGAGCCGAGGGCGATCTTCGACTGAATGATATGGTAGCCGGCGCCGAGAGCGTCGCGCTCGGGATCCAGAAACGTCACCACCCGCTGACGCTGATAATCCCGCAGCAATCCCCAGACCACCGGCAGAATTCCGCCGGTGGCCGCCACCACCAGGGCAAACTTCCAAAGCCGCACCCCGGCGACGAAGAACAGAACACCACCGCCCATGATCAGCATCAGCGCCGTGCCCAGGTCCGGCTGGCGCAGGACCAGAGCCGCCGGCAGGGCGATCATCAGCGCCGGCGGGACGAGCACGAACGGACGCGCGATGTCCTCCTGGGCCACGCCGTGGAAATACCGCGCAAGCGCCAGAACCAGCGCAATTTTCATCAGCTCCGAGGGCTGGATATGGAGAACTCCCAGATCGATCCAGCGCTGCGCGCCCATCCCCACCGACCCCATCACCTCCACGGCACCAAGCAGCAGCAGAACCAGACCGTAGATGACATAAGACCAGCGCAGCCAGACGCGGATGTCGATCAGCGCGATCACCGTCATCAGCCCGAGGGCAGCGGCGAACCGGACGATGTGGCGGACCGCCCACGGCTCCATGCTGCCGTTCGCCCCCGAGTACAGCATCGCCGCCCCGATGCCGGCGATCAGGCACAGGAGAAAGACCAGCGGCCACTGGATCTGCCACAGCTTCTCGCCGATCGTCGTATCGCAGCGGCGGCGGTCCTCGATCGACATGGCCGCTATTCAGGCCGGCTCGTCGGGCCGGCGGGGCCGACCGTCGGTTTCGGCGAGCCGCCGGCGTTGCAGTTGCTGGGCTGCAAGCAGCAGGTCCCGGGCGACCGGCGCTGCCGCTTTCGAGCCGCCGCCGCCATGCTCGATGATCACGCTGACCGCCAGACGGGGCGACTGAACAGGCGCATAGCCGATGAACAGGGCATGGTCGCGGCGCTCCCACGGCAGATCCTCGTTGCGCCAGACACCGGCCGCCCGTTCCGCCTTGGAGATCTGGCGCACCTGAGAGGTTCCGGTCTTGCCGGCCATGGCCATGCCGTCTTCGGTGATCGCCGACCGGTGGGCCGTGCCACGCCGACTGTTGACGACGTCATCCATGCTGGCCCGGACCCGGGCGAGATGGTCCGGATCGAGGCCGAGAGACGGCGGTGGCGGGGAAGCGCGCTGATGATCACCGGCACGGACCAGCCGGGGCCGCACCGCCATACCGCCATTGGCGATCCGCGCGGTCATCACCGCCAGTTGCAGCGGTGTGGCGAGCACATAACCCTGGCCGATCCCGGCAATCAGGGTCTCGCCCGTCTGCCAGGCACCGCCGAGCGTCGCTTCCTTCCACTCCCGGGTCGGCATCAGACCGCGCTGCTCCCCGGGCAGATCGAAATCCAGGGTCTGGCCGAGACCGAGCCGGAGCGACATCTCGGCGATCCGTTCGATGCCGAGACGGCGGGCGATCTCATAGAAATAGACGTCACACGACTGAACGATGGCCTCGTGCAGGTTGACGTGGCCGTGGCCGCCGCGCTTCCAGCAATGGAAGCGGTGACCGCCGAGCGTGGTGTGTCCCGGACAGTACACGCCGCCCCGCGGCGTTGCCACGCCACGCTCCAGCGCTGCCAGCGCCACGGCGACCTTGAACGTCGAGCCGGGCGCGTACTGTCCGGCGATCGCCTTGTTGGTCAGTGGCGCGCGCGGATTCGCGGTGAGCGCCCGCCATTCGGCGTTGCTCAACCCCCGGGTGAAGGCGTTGGGATCAAAGCCGGGGCTCGACGCCAGGGCCCGGACATCCCCGGAGTGAACGTCCATGACAACGACGGCGGCGCTCTCCCCGGCGATCCGCTGGCTGGCGATCCGCTGCAGGTCGAGATCAAGCGTCAGGGTGATATCGCGGCCCGGCTCGCCTTCGGTCCGCGACAGCTCGCGAATGACCCGTCCGACGGCGTTGACCTCCACCTGCGAGCGCCCGCCGGACCCGCGCAGCGTCGTCTCATAGGTCTTCTCGATGCCGGCCTTGCCGATCTGGAACCCGGGCAGGGTCAGCAGCGGATCGCCGGTCAGGTCGCTCTCGCTTACCGCGGCGACGTAGCCGAGGACATGCGCCAGGTCCTCGCCGTAGGGATAATCGCGGCTCTGGCCCTCGTCGATGGCCACGCCCGGCAACTCCGGGGTGTTCACCTCGATCCGGGTCACCTGGTCCCAGGTCACGTTGTCGCGGACGGTCACCGGCACGAATTTCCGGCGCCGGCCGATATCCCGGAGGATGCGCTCGCGTTCCGCCGCCGTGAGGTCAAGAATGCGGTCCAGATCGTCGAGGGTCTGCTCCACATCAGCGGCGCGCTCGGCGACGAGGGTGACCTGGTACGTTCGCCGGTTAACAGCGAGCGGCCGGCCGTAGCGGTCGAAGATTCGCCCGCGCCGTGGCGCCAGGAGCCGGAGGTTGATCCGGTTCTCCTCCGCAAGGGTGGTGTACCTGGACGCCTCGACAACCTGCAAATAATAGAGCCGGCCGGCAAGGACCGTCATCAGCGCGAGTTTGCCGCCAGCGAGCAGCAGCGCCCGGCGGGTGAAGGTCCTCTGGCGGTCGTTGTCCCGGTACATCGCTGGCACGTCAAACCCGCCGGAGCAGCAACCGCTGCCAGCCGTAGAAGGCCGAGGCCAGCAAGGGGAAACAGCCGACCGTCAGCAGATACTGGAAGAGCAGGGCCTCGGCGGGCAGCAGGGCCAGATACCAGAGGCTGGCAACGAACCAGGCGACGATCACCGCCGCAGCCGCCAGCATCGCGAAGCCGATCCAGACGATCGCAAATGGCTTGCCGCAGAGGAAGCGCCGCTGGGCGGTCACCGCCACGTGAAGGAGCACGAAAACCGCGACGTAAACGCCGATCGGCGAGCCGCTGAGCGCATCATGGAGGAGGCCCACAACGAACACCGCGCCGGCCGGAAGCAGATCGGGCCGGTACAGCGACCAGAAGAAAACCGCCATCATCGGCCAGTTGGGATTGACCGCATGAAACGCCGGCAGGTGCAGCGGCACCGCGGCGATCAGAACGGCGAGGATCGACAGGGCGAAGGGGGTCCACTGCCGCGACAGGATGTCGAGCCGGTTCCAAAGGGACGGCTTCACGGTGTCGAACCGGCGTTCTGGCCGACGACGACGGGCGCCGCCGGCGGTGCGCTTCCCGGCGGGTCCGCCGGGGGCCGCCCGGACCCGGCATCACGGGACCGTTCCGGCTCGCGGTCGTTGCTGCGGCCGCCCCGGTGCCGGGAGCCGATGATCCCCTGCAGGCCGTAGTCGACGACACGAACGAACTCCAGCCGGCTTCGATCCATGTAGGGCTTGACAACGATCGCGTCCGCTTCGCTCGCCGCGACCACCCCGACCGGCAGGCCGGGAGGGTAGGCGCCGCCGTCCCCGGAGGTGAGGACCGGGTCGCCAACCGAGATCGGGGCTTCCGCGCCCACGTGGATCAGGCGCGGCTGGTCTGAGTTGGTCCCGGCGAGCACGCCGCGAACCCTTCCCGGTGTGACGACGACGGGAACGCGGGAATTCAGGTCGGTGATCAGCAGAACCCGGCTCGAGCGGTCGGCAAGGCCGACAATCCGGCCGATCAGGCCCTCGCCGACCAGCGCCACGTCACCGAGACCGATTCCGTCCCGTTCGCCACCGTTGAGCAGCACGCTGTGGGCGAACGACCCGCCGGGGTCGGCGATCACCCGGGCGGACTGGGCCCGCAGTCCCGGTTCTGGAACAAGTGACAACAACCGGCGCAAAGCGGCGTTCTCCGCCTCCAGGCGCAGCGCGACCGCCTGCCAGTGGCGGAGGTGTTCCCGCTCGGCCTTCAGCCGGGCGTTCTCCTCGTGCAGCTGGATCCAGCTTCGCACCTCGCCGACGGCGCCTGTCAGGGTGTCCGATGGCGCCGACATCACGTCGAGCAGCGGCGCCACCGAGTCGCTGACCGAGGCGCGCAGGCGTTCCGTCACCCCCGGATCGGCCTTACCGAGAACCAGCAGACCACCGGCAACCAGGACGAGCCCGAAGGTGGCAAAGCGTTGCAGGAGGTGAACGACGGGCCAGGTCTGCCGGTGGTCGACGCGCGGGCGGTCGTTCACGACGCGCCTCCGCGACCGTCACGGGCTGGCGCGCAAGGCGCCGCTTGAGGCGTCGCCGCATATCCTGTTGTCGTCAGCACTGTCAGCACGGTTCGGCTCCCCGTTTCTAGGGCCGCGGACCGTCTGATGCAGTCCTTACGGCTGGGCCGGTTCCGGGGCCGGTCACCGCTGCCGTCACAACCACCAGGCCTCCGGCAGCGTCCCCGGGCTCCCTGCGGCCATGCAGGCTAGTACATTGTGATTAACACGTTCTTCATCCGCTTCAGGTCTTCCAGAGCCCGGCCGGTGCCGAGCGCCACGCAGGACAACGGATCATCGGCAATGGACACCGGCAGCCCCGTGGCATGACGCAGGACGAAATCCACATTGTTGAGCAGGGCGCCGCCGCCGGTGAGGACAATGCCCTTATCGACAATGTCGGCGGCCAGCTCGGGGGCGGTGTGCTCGAGCGCCACCTTGACGGCGTCGATGATCGCCCCGACCGGCTCGGCGAGGCTCTCGGAAATCTGCCGCTCGCTGATCACCAGTTCCTTGGGCACGCCGTTCATCAGGTCCCGGCCTTTGATCTCCAGCGTCCGGCCGTCGCCGTCCTCAGGGGGGCAGGCGGAGCCGATCTCCTCCTTGATCCGCTCGGCACTGCCTTCGCCGATCAGCAGGTTGTGGTTGCGGCGGATGTAGCCGATGATCGACTCGTCCATCCGGTCGCCGCCGACCCGGAAGCTCCGTGAATAGACGATTCCGACCAGAGACAAAACCGCTACTTCGG
>CAYVUM010000006.1:2025-59084 GCA_964454795.1 uncultured Rhodospirillaceae bacterium | reverse complement strand
CGTTCTCGATCGAGCAGACGATGATGCAGTTGTCGGCGCCGTCGCGCACCACCTCCATCTCGTATTCTTTCCAGCCGAGGACCGACTCTTCGATCAGCACCTGGTTGGACGGCGAGGCGGCGAGACCGCCGGAGACGATCCGTTCGAACTCATCGGAGTTGTAGGCGATGCCACCGCCGGTGCCGCCGAGGGTGAAGGAGGGACGGATGATCAGCGGCAGGCCGAGGTCGGCCACGACCGCCCGGGCCTCTTCCATGGACTGGACGATCTCGCTCTTCGGGCAGGCGAGGCCGATCTGCGCCATGGCGTCGCGAAACTGCCGGCGGTCCTCCGCCTTGGCGATCGCGCTGGCGTTGGCGCCGATCAGTTCGACACCGTAACGCTCGAGGATACCCGCGTCCGCCGCCTCCATGGCCACATTCAGACCGGTCTGGCCGCCCATTGTCGGCAGAAGAGCATCAGGCCGTTCCCGGTCGATGATCCGTTCCAGCTTGCTGACGGTGATCGGCTCGATATAGGTGGCGTCGGCGAGGTTCGGATCGGTCATGATCGTGGCCGGGTTGGAGTTGACCAGGATGATCCGGTAGCCCTCGGCCTTGAGCGCCTTGCATGCCTGGGTGCCCGAATAATCGAACTCACAGGCCTGGCCGATGACGATCGGGCCGGCGCCGATGATCAGGATCGAGTCGATGTCGGTTCGTTTCGGCATCGCGCGGTTTCCAGAGGTGGCGGTGCATCGCGGGCGATGGACCGGCCGGACAAAATCGGTCGGCTGCGACGGGCGTAGCGGTTCGGTGGCATGGACACGGGCGGCCGATCGGGGGTTTGATGATCCCCTGCAGCGGCGCGCTGCGGGCGGGGGCCGCGAGGACGCCGGAGGAGTTGCATGCTTTTACGTGATCCCGATCTGCTGCGCCAGTCCTGTCCGATCGGCGGCGCCTGGGTCAACGCCCGTGACAATGCCAACTTTGCGGTTCTCAACCCGGTGGACGGCAGTCACCTCGCCGTTGTCCCGGCGCTGGATCGCCAGGACACTGCCGCGGCGATCGAAGCGGCCGCAGCCGCGTTCCCGGCGTGGCGCGACCGGACGGCCAAGGAGCGGGCGATCCTCTTGCGCCGGTGGTTCGAGCTGATCCTTGCCAATCAGGAAGACCTGGCGCGGCTGATGACCAGCGAACAGGGCAAGCCGCTGCAGGAATCCCGCGATGAAGTCGTCTACGGCGCCTCTTTTGTTGAGTGGTTTGCCGAAGAGGGCAAGCGGGTCTACGGCGACGTCATTCCATCGCCGAAGTCCGACCGGCGGATCGTCGTCATCCGCCAGCCGGTCGGCGTGGTCGCGGCGATCACCCCCTGGAACTTCCCGCTGGCGATGATCACCCGGAAATGCGCACCGGCCCTGGCCGCCGGCTGCACGGTGGTGGTCAAGCCGGCGGAGGATACCCCGCTGACCGCGCTGGCACTGGCCGTTCTGGCGGAGCGCGCCGGCCTGCCCCCCGGAGTGCTGAACATCGTCACCGGCGCCCCGGAGGTCGTCGGCGCCGAACTCACCGCCAATCCGATCGTCCGCAAGCTGTCGTTCACCGGATCCACCGAAGTGGGCAAGCTGCTGATGCGCCAGTGCGCGGACACGATGAAGAAGCTCTCGCTGGAGCTCGGCGGCAATGCCCCGTTCATCGTCTTCGACGATGCCGACCTGGAGGCGGCCGTGGCCGGCGCCGTGGCGTCGAAGTACCGCAACTCGGGCCAGACCTGTGTCTGTGCCAATCGCTTCCTGGTCCAGGCCGGGGTTTACGATGAATTTGCCGGCCGGCTGGCGCAGGCCGTCTCCGGTCTGAAGGTGGGATCGGGGGCGATCGAGGGGGTGCAGCAGGGCCCGCTGATCAACGCCGATGCGGTCGCCAAGGTCGAGAGCCTTGTCGAAGATGCCGTCGCCGGCGGGGCGCGGGTCGTCGTCGGCGGTCGCCGTCACGAGCTCGGCGGTACATTCTACGAACCGACCGTGCTGGCCGACGTCACCCCGGCGATGGCCTGCGCCCGCGAGGAGATCTTCGGGCCCGTCGCCCCGCTGTTCCGCTTCGAGACCGAGGACGAGGCCATCACCCAGGCCAACGCCACCCGCTATGGCCTCGCCGCCTACGTCTACAGCCGTGACGTCGGCCGTATCTGGCGGGTCGCTGAAGCCCTGGAGTACGGGATTGTCGGCATCAATGAGGGCATCATCTCCACCGAAGTTGCGCCGTTCGGGGGGATGAAGGAATCGGGAATCGGACGCGAGGGGTCCAAGTACGGCATCGAAGAGTTCCTCGAGATCCGCTACCTGTGCCTCGGCGGCCTGTCCTGAAATGGGGGCGCTGCGGCCGCTGCTGAGCGCAGCCGGTCCGGTGTCGATTGACAGGGGCCTCGCCGCCTCGCCATGGTGGCGGCCATGACGATCATTCTCGATAAAATCTGTCGCCATCCGGTCAAGGGACTGACCCCGGAGAGCCTCGACCACGTCGATCTCGTGCGCGGTGAAGGTCTGCCCTGGGACCGTCGCTACGCGCTCGCGCTGGCCTCGACCCGGTTCGATGCCGACCAACCGGCCTGGCTGCCCAAGACCAGCTTTCTGATGCTGATGCGTCACGAGCGTCTGGCCGCGCTCGAAACCCGCTTCGATGAGCGCTCCGAGGCGCTGTCGATCCGCCGCGACGGCCGCGAGGTGCTGAGCGCGCGGCTATCCACCCCCAGCGGCCGCAGCATGCTGGAGGAGTTCTTCGCGGCCTACATGGACCGCGACATCGGGGGCAAACCGCGGCTGGTGACCGCCGGCCCCGGCCACCAGTTCAGCGACCATCGCAACCGGGTGATCTCGATTATCAATCTTGCCTCGCTGCGCGACCTCGAACGGGTGGTCGGCGCGACCGTCGATCCGCTCCGCTTCCGGGCCAACTTCTACGTCGATGCCGAGCCGCCGTGGATCGAATTCACCTGGATCGGCAAGACCTTGCTGGCCGGCGCGGCGCAGCTTGTGGTGACCGAGCGGATCGACCGGTGCGCAGCGACCAATGTCAATCCGGCGTCCGGAAAGCGCGACCTGAACATCCCGAAGGCGCTTCGCCAGGGCTACGGCCACGTGGATTGCGGCGTCTATGCCAGGGTCGAAGTGGGCGGCCGGATCGCGGCCGGCACCACCGTCCGGGTCGGCGAGCCGGCGGCGTTCTGACGGTCAGGCAACAGTCCGATCGTTCAAGGGTCCCGCACCGGACATTCCGGCCGCGCGGAGCGTGTGCCGTCGATCTGGCGGCCCGGTCGGAACGGCTTGCTCAGAAGTTGGCGGATTCGGCTTCGTCGGTGGCAAGCGGCGGGGCCACTTCGGCTTTTTCATCGCCGACGAAGGGCTGCTCCTCGGTCCCCGGCGGCCGCGGCCGGTTGTTCATCCGATCCCCAAAGCCGTCACTTCCCATGACCCGGTAATAGTGTTCGGCGTGCTGGAAATAGCTCTCCGCGGTAATCGGGTCTCCCGCCGACGAGGCATCACGGGCGAGGGCGAGATAGCGGTCAAGCACCTGTTGGGCGGTGCCGCGGATCTTCCCGTCGGGTCCGTTGCTTTCGAAGGTCTGGTTGCGGGCGACTGGATGACGTTTCCCATTGCTGCGGTTGCGCATCCGTCTTGGCGTCGTTCCGTGCTGTTTCATCGCATCCCTAAGCGCTGGCTGCGGATTGCTCCTGCTCGCTCATTCGCATCGACGAACGCGTCCCGAGCGGCGTTGACCGACGTTGATGGTCAACAACGAGCGAAAGGAGTCTTGGTTGATTTGATCGCGGATCCCCTGGCCAGGAATCAGCCAATGCGTCCCGCTGTGTGAGACATTAGTGAGGAACCGATTGGTTTCCAAGCCCTTATTTTCACCACGCCGGCGGGTTGTCGGTGGTAACCACGACGCAACGCGCCCGTCCAGCGAGATCTTTATGCATCTCAAGGAGTTGCAGCCGATGCTCGGCGATCAGCGCGGTGACCGCAGCGGCCATCGCGCAGCCGATTTCGAGAACGCCTACGCCGTCTGCGGCGAGCAAACGCTCCATGTCCGGGAGAATCCGGCGATAGGCGTCAAGCCCGTCGCGCCCCCCGGACAATGCAACGCGCGGCTCAAACCGGGCCACATCGGGCGGCAAAGCCGCGCACTCGCCATCGGAGATATAGGGGGGATTGCAGACGATCGCATGAAATTTACCGGCAATCGCCTGTCCCCAGTCTCCGCAGACGAACGCGGCGCGATCAGCGACCCCGAGAGCCTCGCCATTGGTCCGGGCGACATCGAGAGCCGCCGCCGAGCAGTCGATGCCGATCCCCACCGCATCGGGCCGCTCGCTGAGCAGGGCCAGCAACAGGCATCCGCTGCCGGTGCCGAGGTCGAGGACCCGGGGCGCCCCTGCCGGCAGCCGGGCGAGGGCCGCCTCCACGACCCCCTCCGACTCCGGGCGGGGGATCAGGGTTGCCGGCGAAACCCGCAGCGGCAGGCTCCAGAACTCGCGGATGCCGGTCAGGTAGGCCATCGGCTCGTGATCGGCCCGACGCCTCACCAACTCGGCGAGGCGGGCGCTCTCCACCGCGGCAACCGGGCGTTCGGGTCGGGCGAAAACCGCGGCGGTGTCGACCCCGAGGGCATACGCGACCAGCAGCCGGGCCTCGAAGCGGGCCCGGGGAATGCCGGCGGCACCGAGCAGGGCGGCGGCGAATTGCACCGCCTCGGCCACGGTCGACGGCCCCCCCGCCCCCGGCGGGCTCACCGGTGACTGTCGCCGCCCGCTCACACCGGCTCGGCGAGGCGAGTGGCCTCGTCATCGGCGATCAGTGCATCGATCAGCTCGTCGAGCTCGCCGTCCAGGACCCGTTCAAGCTTGTAGAGGGTCAGGTTGATCCGGTGATCGGTGACCCGCCCCTGGGGGAAATTATAGGTGCGGATCCGCTCCGACCGGTCGCCCGATCCCACCTGGGATTTGCGGGCGGCCGCCCGGTCGGCGGCGGCACGGGCGCGTTCCGCGTCGAACAGACGGGCCCGGAGAATCTTCATCGCTTTGGCCCGGTTCTTGTGCTGGGACTTCTCGTCCTGCTGACTGACCACGATCCCGGTGGGGAGATGGGTGATCCGGACCGCGCTGTCGGTGGTGTTGACCGACTGCCCGCCGGGACCGCTGGAGCGGAACACGTCGATGCGCAGGTCCTTATCGTCAATCTCCACATCCACCTCTTCGGCTTCCGGTAGAACAGCGACGGTGGCGGCGGAGGTGTGGATGCGCCCGCCGGACTCGGTCTCGGGGATACGCTGGACACGGTGCACGCCGGATTCGAACTTCAGCCGGGCGAACACGTCACGGCCGCTCACGTTGGCCACCATCTCCTTGAGGCCGCCGATGCCGGTGTCATGCAAATCCATCACCTCGATGGTCCAGCGGTGGCGTTCGGCATAGCGCTGATACATCCGGAACAGGTCGGCGGCGAACAGCGCCGCTTCCTCGCCGCCGGTGCCGGCACGAACTTCCAGGATGGCGTTGCGGGCGTCGGCCTCGTCCTTGGGGAGCAGCATCCGCTGTAACTCCCGTTCAAGGTCGGGCAGCCGTTCCTGAAGAGCGGCCAGCTCCTCGCGGGCGAATGCCAACACCTCGGCGTCGTCGTCGGGATTGGCAATCATCCCCTCAAGGTCGCGCCACTCACTCCTTGCGGTCTGGTAGAGGCGGATCGTCTCGACGATCGGGCCGAGGTCAGCGTATTCCTTGGACAGCCGCGGGAAATCCGGCGAGGCCGGGGCATCGGCAGCCCCCAGGCGTACCGCCAGCTGGTCGTATCGCTCGACCACCCGCGCAAGTTTATCGTTCAGGCTCATGGCCAGTCCTCATGGTCGGTCTCGCCGGCACCGCCGGCCGCAAGGCCGAAGGCGCGCTCCAGCGCCTGGCTCAGTGCGTCAAGATCCCCGGGGCCGGCCGCCGCCGCGTCACGCAGCGCCGCCGACGGTCCGTGCAGCAGCCGGCGCGCAAGCAGACGCGTTGCCTTCTCGGCATCGCCGCTGGCGTCGTCAAGCGCCTGCCGCCGGGTCGCCTCCACGTAATCGCGAAGCGCGTTCAGGACAGGCAGGGCAGCGCGTTCGCAGCGGGCGCGCTGCCAGCCGTCAACGCCCTCGCCGACGATCCGCCAAGCGGCCTCCGCCTGCCGGTCCCGGTGAGCCCGGCCGGCATCGGCCAGCGCTTCCAGATCGGCAAGGGCATATCGGAACACGCCGTCGATGCCCTCGGCGGCCGGCTCCACATCACCCGGCACCGCCGCATCAACGACAAACATCGGTCGCCGGCGGCGCGCCCGCAATGCCTGCTTCAGCAGCGCGGCGGTCAGCACCGGCTGGCGGGTGCCGACGGCTGTGACGACGATGTCAGCAGTCACCAGCGCTTCGGCGAGCGCGGCAAACGGCGGGGCATGACACTGCCAGTCCCGGGCGATGGTCTCGGCCCGATGCTGCGAGGGATGGGTCACGGCGATCCGGGTGAGCCCTGCCGCTGAAAGCGCCGAGTGGATCAGTGCGCTCATCTCCCCGAAGCCGATGAACAGCGCCGAACACCGCCCCGGTTCGCCGTGCAGGTCGCGAACCAGCCGCACCGCCGCCGCCGCCATGGAGACCGGCTGCTCGGCGATGGTGGTCTCGGTCCGCACCCGCTTGGCTGCGGCATAAGCCGCCTGCAGGGCCGACTCAACGACGCCGCCGGTCAGTCCGGCGGCCCGGGCGGCGCCGTGGCTGGCCTTGACCTGGCTGAGGACCTGGGGCTCGCCGGCCACCAGGCTGTCGAGCGAAGCGGTGACGGCGAACAGATGGCGGACCGCTGCCGTCCCGGAATGCCGGTAGAGATGGGGTGCAAGCTCCGCGGGCGCGAAGCCGCCGCGCTGCGCCAGAAAGGCGACGATCTGGCCGGCCGTGCGCTCCGGGCAGGTGGCCGCCGCCACCACTTCAACCCGGTCACAGGTGGCGAGCAGGACCGCTTCGCCGACCCCGGCGGCGCGCAACTCGGCCAGCGCGGCGGGCAGGGCCGCGGCTTCGACCTGAAGGCGGTCACGGATCGCGGCGCTGGCGGTGCGGTGGCTGGCACCGATCACGACGAGGTCGGAGGCGGGATCGGGGTCGGGACCGGAACGCTCGGCCACCATGAGCCGCTAACGCCAGCGGGCGAGGTGATCCGACAGTCTCGTCAGCGATACCTCCTCCTGGACCCCTGTCGCCATGTCGCGGACCACCGCGACCCCGCGTTCCAACTCGGCCTCACCAAGGATCACTGCGGCAACCGCGCCGAGCTTGTCGGCCCGTTTCAGGCGCTTGCCGAGGTTGCCGCTATGGGCCAGTTCGACGGTCAGTCCGTCGCGGCGGAGCCGGCGCGCCAGCGCCAGCGCCGTCGGCTGTTGGGCGGCGTCCACCGGCACGATCGCCACTGGCGCCGGTCTCGGCAGCTCGCCGGTCAGCAGCAGGGCCAGCCGTTCGACTCCAGCGGCCCAGCCGATCCCGGGAACCGGCGGCCCGCCCAGCTGCTCGGACAGCCCGTCGTAGCGACCGCCCGCAATGACGGCATTCTGCGCCCCCAGCGCCGTGGTGGTGAACTCGAAGGCGGTGTGGCCGTAATAATCGAGGCCGCGAACCAGCTTCGGGTTGATCCGGAAGGCAACACCGGCAGCGGCCAGTCCCTCCTGAACAGCGGCAAAGAACGCCGCGGAGGCTGGGTTGAGGGCGTCGAGGATCGAGGGCGCTTCCGCCACAACGGCCTGATCGCCCTCATCCTTGGAATCGAGGATGCGCAGCGGGTTGCGTTCGAGTCGCAGAAGACTGTCGGCGGACAGCCGCTCGCGGTGAGCGGTGAGATAGGCGACCAGCCGGTCGCGGTAGACTTGGCGGCTCTGTGGATCGCCAAGGCTGTTGAGTTCGAGGGTGATGCGCTCGCCGAGGGCGAGGGCGTCGAGGATATCGGCACCGAGGGTTATGACCTCCACATCGGCCAGCGGATCGCCAACCCCGAGCAGCTCGACCCCGACCTGGTGGAACTGGCGGTAGCGGCCTTTCTGCGGTCGCTCGTAGCGGAACATCGGGCCGCGATAGAACAGCTTGGCGATGCCCTGCTGGGCGAGGCCGTTGTCGAGGGCGGCGCGGACCACACCGGCGGTGTTTTCGGGCCGCAGGGTGAGCGGAGTGCCACCGCGGCTCTCGAAGCTGTACATCTCCTTGGCGACGATGTCCGAGGTGTCGCCGAGGGAGCGGGCGAACAGCGGCGTTTCCTCGAAGATCGGCGTCGCAATCTCGCCATAGCCGTACCGCCCGGCGACGGCAAAGGCCGTCTCTTCGACCCGGCGCATGCGCCGGCATTCATCAGGGAGGATGTCGCGGGTGCCGCGAACAGGGCCAAAGTTCGCCATTGCGGGGGCGCGCCGCTACTCGGCGGCGGTCGGCGTCGCCGCCTGCGGTTCCCCACCGGGTTGCCCGCCATCGCCGCGCCGCGGATAACGGGTCACCACGTACTCCTCGACAATCGCCTTGAAGTCGTCGGCCAGGCCCGGGCCGCGCAGGGTCGTACTCTTCCGGCCGTCGATGAATACCGGGGCGGCCGGCTCCTCGCCGGTACCGGGCAGCGAAATGCCGATGTCGGCGTGCTTGCTCTCGCCGGGGCCGTTGACGATGCAGCCCATGACGGCCACGGTCAGGGTCTCGACACCGTCATGAGTCCGGCGCCATTCGGCCATCCGGGCGCGGATGTAGGTCTGAATCTCATCCGCCAGTTCCTGGAACACCGTGCTGGTGGTCCGCCCGCAACCAGGGCAGGCGGCGACCAGCGGCACGAACGCGCGCAGGCCCATGGTCTGGAGGATTTGCTGGGCGACGATCACCTCCTGGCGGCGGTCGCCGTTGGGCTCGGGGGTCAGCGAAACCCGGATCGTATCGCCGATGCCTTCCTGGAGCAGCACCGCCATGCCGGCGGTCGAGGCGACAATGCCCTTGCTGCCCATGCCGGCTTCGGTCAGGCCGAGATGCAGCGCATGGTCGGAGCGGGCAGCGAGCGCGCGGTAGACGGCGATCAGGTGCTGAACGTCGCTGACCTTGCACGACAGTACGATCCGGTCGCGACCGAGGCCGATCGCCTCGGCGCGGAGCGCGCTGTCGACGGCGGAGCGGACCAGCGCCTCGCGCATCACCGCAGCGCTGCTGCGCGGCTGGGGCAGGCGGGCATTCTCGTCCATCAGGTGAGCGAGCAGTTCCTGATCGAGGCTGCCCCAGTTGACGCCGATCCGCACCGGCCGGTCATGGCGGAGCGCCACCTCGATCATCGTCGCGAACTGCTTGTCCTTCTTGTCGCGAAATCCGACGTTACCGGGGTTGATCCGGTACTTGGCCAGGGCCTCCGCGCACTCGGGGTATTTGCTCAACAACTTGTGGCCGATGTAGTGGAAATCGCCGACCAGCGGTACGCTCACCCCCCAGCGGGCGAGCCGGTCGCGGATCGGTGCCACGGCGGCAGCGGCCTCTTCGCGGTCGACGGTGATCCGCACCAGCTCGGAACCGGCCTCGGCGAGGCTCTGGACCTGGCCGGCGGTGCCCTCGATGTCGGCGGTGTCGGTGTTGGTCATCGACTGGACGACGATCGGCGCGTCGCCGCCGATGGTCACCGGACCGACGACGACGCGGACACTCTTGCGTCGGACGGCGATGTCATTGGGTTCGGGCACGGACAGGTCTCATGGTTGATCGGTCGCGGCCGGCAATCGCACCGGCACGGTCACCGGGCGGTGGAGACCGGCGACGCTGGTTTTGTGCCCAAGGTAAGGCCGGGGGTCAACGCCGCAAGCGCGCCGGCCCGCAGCCGGTGATCGTCCACCCTACTGGATCCGCCCCGCCGCCGCCCGAAGCGCATCGGCCTCAAGCGGCAGCCGGCGCAATACCACTCCGGAGCCGCCGAGCGCGGGCAGCACCTGCCCGTCGATCATTACCACGAGGCCGCCGGCGTTGCCGACGGTCATCACCAGCCCGTCCTGTTCGGGAACATCGTAGGTTTCGCCCGGCTTGAGGATGCGGCTGAAGACCCGATTGCCGAATTCGTCACGGATTTCGATCCAGCTCGCTTCCGTGGCCGAGAGGACCATACCGTCCCCATCCCCGGTGACGGCCCCGGCCCCGGCCCCGGCCCCGCCATTGTTGGCCAAGCCCGGGACAGAGTCCTGATCCGCCGGCGCCACCTCCGGCACCCCGGCTGCCTCAGCGGGTTCCACGGGCGGCTCGGGTGTCGCCGGTTGGGCCGGCTCCAGGGCGGCCATCGGTCCGGGTGCGTCCTCGCTGCCGGAGCCCGGCGGCAGCGAGGCCGGCGGCACCGCGGGGGCTGCGGATCCGGTGCCGGCGGCGGTGGCGGCAGGCGCCGGGGCCGGGCTTCCGCTGTCCGCTGCGGCGGTCGTTGCCCCGGAGTCCCCGGCGATGGCGGCTTCGCTGTCAGGCTGCACCTCTCGATCGGCGGTCGCGATCGCTGCTTGGTCGCTTGTCGTTGGCCGGGCCACCGGTCCGGCAGTGGCCGGAGGGGATGCCGGTGCGGGCGCCTGGATCGTCCCGCTCGCCGCCGGGGCGCCCTCGGCGGGGCTTCCATTCTCGACCACGGTGATCTCGGTGCCGTCGGGGTCTTCGGCGCCGCCGGGGATCAGGCCGGACAGGCGTTCGGGCAGGGGACCGACAATGTCCGAGAGCGAGTTGCTCTGGCTGGACAACAGGTACCATCCGCCGTAGCCAACCGCGGCGATCAGCAGCCCGACGAGCAGGATGCCGGTCTTCGGCACCGAGCTTTCGGAATCGGGTTTCGGAAAATGCAGTTCCCGGGCTTCGTTGGCCTCCGCCGACTCGGCCCGGAAGCGCCGCACGACCTCGTTGCCGTCGAGGCCGAGAAAGTCGGCATAGGCACGCAGAAAGCCGAGAGCATAGGCCGGTCCCGGGAGGTCGCCGAAGCGCCCATCCTCGATCGCGGCCAGGAACGCCTGGCGGATGCGCAGGCTGCGGGAGACGTCCGCAAGGGTCAGTCCGGACTGGCTCCGGCAGGATCGCAGCAGGGTACCGACACCCGACACGCGTTCACCGGACTTGCGCTCAAGCATGCCTTCGCCATCCATCTCCCGCACCTTCTGATCGGTGTGTTCGACCTGGGATCGCATGGGACTGAGTTCGGCATTCAACATGTGTCCGCTCGACCGCGTCGGATGTGCCGGCCGGCCCGGATCGTCGGAAACGCCCGGGTGCGATCGCGGCCGACGCGGACCCGACGAACCCTCCATCCGATTACCGGACGACTTTCAGTAGATCGGACACCGTAACCCTATTGCTAACGAACCCGCCCCATTCTCACATTCCAGGGCGAAAATGCAAGGTCGGAGCGTCCGGTCACAAGACCACGTCGTGGTCACGCGCATAGGCGACCAGCGCCGGGCGGATAGATTGTTCGCTGCCATCGTAAAACAGCTCCAAGTAATTTTCCAAAGACCTCAAAGGGATCGATCGGATCATTGTTTTGATCGGCCCAAGATTCGACGGTGGAACCGAAATCCGCCTCAAGCCGAGCCCGACCAGAGCGAGCGCGGCCAATGGCGATGCCGCCATCTCGCCGCAAAGGCTGACGGGCACGCCGGCCGCATCGCCTTCGCGGACAATCTGGCGAATCACCCTGAGGACCACCGGTGAGAGCGGATCATAGCGGCCTGCGACCCGGGCGTTGCCGCGATCGCTCGCGAACAGGAACTGCAGCAGGTCGTTGCTGCCAATGGCCACAAAATCCGCCGCCGCCAAGAGCGCATCCAGCTGATGCAGCAGTGCCGGAACTTCAAGCATGGCACCGACCTTGAGCGCGGTCGGCAGCGGCCGGCCTCTGGCCGCCTCGCGCTCGAGTTCCATCTCGATCAGCCGGCGCGCCTGCCGGTACTCGCTGACCAGCGAGAGCATCGGAAACATCACCTGCAGCGCCCGGCCGGCCGCGGCGCGGACCATTGCGCGGAGCTTAAGGCGCAGCATCGCCGGGCGGTCGTGGGCGATCCGGATCGCCCGCCAGCCCATCGCCGGATTGACCTCGGTAACGGACCGCCAATACGGCAGTACCTTATCGCCGCCCACATCAAGGGTTCGGAACACCACCGGCCGGTCGCCGGCATAATCCAGGACCCGGCGGTAAAGCGTGACTTGGCTGTCCAGGTCGGGAAGATCGGGCCGGACCATGAACGGCACTTCGGTGCGATAGAGGCCGACGCCGTCGGCTCCGTACTCGCTGAGCGACGTCATATCGACGAGCAGACCGGCGTTGATGTGGACCTCGATGCGGGTGCCGTCGCGGGTGACCGCTGGCAAATCCCGCTCGGCGGCGTAGCCGGCGAACCGCGCCTCCCGGGCGGCGATTGCGTTCACGAATACCTGTCGGATGTCATCACCGGGGCGGACGAACGCCTGGCCGTGGTCGGCGTCGACCACCACCGGGTCGCCGTCGTCGATCCGCCGCAGCGCATCCCGTACCTGGCCGATCGCCGGGATGTTGAGGGCGCGGGCGATGATCGCGACGTGCGCCGTCGGCCCGCCCTCCTCGAGCACCAAGCCGCGCAGCCGCTCGCGGTCGTAGTTCAGGAGTTCCGTCGGCCCCATGCTGCGGGCGACGAGAACCACGTCGTCGTGGCGCGGCGGGGCCGCCTGATCGCCGACAAGATGGCGCAGCAGGCGGTTGGCGAGGTCCTCGAAGTCGCTGATCCGATCCCGCAGGTAGGGCTCGCTGCACTGGTTCATCCGGGAACGGATGTCGTCGGCAACCTTGCGAACCGCGGCCTCGGCGGTCAGCCCGGAATCGATCGCATCGCCGATCCGGCGCAGCCAGCCAACGTCGGTCGCAATCATCCGGTAGGTTTCGAGAACGTCGCGATAGTCGGCGGCATCGCGGGCCACGGCGTCATCGAGAATGGCATCGAGGGTGCCATGCATCTCGTTGACCGCCTGGCGCAGGCGCTCGTGCTCGACCGCGGCATCATCGGCCAGGAACCGGTGAATCACCACATTGTCACTGTGGATGACGGCGACGCCGATGCCGGCACCGGCCGTCAGACCCACCCCTTCCAGGCGCATCGGTTTGACGGCGATACCTTCAGTGGGGGTCAGTTCATCGCGCGAAACCAATTCGCCGCTCGCCACCAGTTCAGCAACCACCATGGCCACGGTTTGAAGGATCTCGACCTGCTCCTCGCGGTACTGGCGCCGGTCGGCGGTCTGGATCGCAAGGACGCCGAGGACCCGGCCGCGGCCGAGGACCGGCACCCCGAGCATCGACAGGAAGCGGTCCTCGCCGGTTTCCGGCCGATAGGCGAATGCGGGATGGTGGTGGACGTCAGCGATGGCGAGCGGCCGGGCGGAGGCGGCAACCTCGCCGATCAGGCCTTCGCCGAAGCGAAGCCGGGTGACGTGGATGGCGGAGGATCGCAGGCCGTGGGTGGCAAACAGCTCGAGGACCTCTCCGGCGCGCCGGACGTACACCGAACACACGTCTGCCGCCAGCTCCTCGGCGATCAGGTCGACCATCCGGTTCAGCCGCGTCTCACTGTCGCCGCCGACCGACATCACCGTGCGGATGCGCGACAGCAACCGTCGGAAGGCATCGAACGCAAGGCGTTCCGACATCCGATCAGGAACCGTTCGCTCTCGCCTGCATCGCCAGGGCGGAGCACGCCTGGTCAACGAGTTCCCCGATGATCTCTGCCGTCGGCTGCTCCTTGCGAACCATTCCCACGCTCTGGCCGGCCATGAGCGAGCCCGTCTCCACATCGCCGTCGACCACCGCCCGGCGCAGGGCTCCCGCCCAGAACAGCTCGATCTCCAGCTGCGCCTGCTCAAGGGTGATGGCACCGCGCTGGAGCCGGGCCGACACCGCCCGCTGGGTCTCCTGGAATTGCCTGGTGCCGGCATTGGCCAATGCCCGCACCGGAATGACCGGCAGATCGGGATCGAGCTGGACCGATGCAACCGCATCGCGAGCGCTGGCCCGGATCATCGCCTGCTTGAAGGCCGGATGGGCGATGCTTTCCGTGGCGCAGACAAAGCGGGTGCCGAGCTGGCAGCCGGCCGCTCCCATTTCCAGGTAGGAAACGATGGCTTCGCCGCGGCCGATGCCTCCGGCCACGAACACCGGAACGTCTCGGATGGCGGGCAGGATTTCCTGGGCGAGCACGCTTGCGGAGACCGGCCCGATATGCCCGCCCGCTTCGGCGCCTTCGATGATGAGGGCATCGACGCCCTGGCGGACCAACCGCCGGGCGATGGCCACCGCCGGCGCGAAGCAAACCACTCTGGCACCGCCGTCCTTGATCCGGCGGATTGCTCCCCCCGGCGGCAACCCGCCGGCCAGGACCACATGTCCGACACCGGCGGTGAGACACACGTCGATCAGCCCGTCCAGTTCCGGATGCATGGTGATCAGGTTGACCCCGAACGGCCGGCGGGTGCGGTCCTGGGTCAGGGCGATCTCGCCCGCCAGCTGGTCGGGGCCCAGCGAGCCACAGGCGATGATCCCGAAGCCGCCGGCCTCGGAAATCGCCGAGACCAGCGAGTGTTCGGAGACCCATGACATTGCCCCCCCGAGAATCGCGTACCGGGTGCCGAGAAAGGCCTGACCGCGGTTCCACAGGCGGTCGAGAAGGGTCATCGCCGCGGCATCCCGCCCCTCGCCGGGTGCACCGGAGGAACGGTCGGTGCCGGCAAAGCCGGCCAGGGCGTTCGGTTCCCGGGCGTCAGGCAACATCGAGGCCGTAAGCCGTGTGCAGGGCGCGGAGCGCCAGCTCCGTGTACATCTCGTCGATCAGGACGCTGATCTTGATCTCCGAGGTGGAAATCACCTGGATATTGATCCCCTTTTCGGCGAGCACCTCGAACATCCGTCGGGCAACGCCGGCGTGGCTGCGCATGCCGACGCCGATCACCGAAATCTTGACGACGCGGTCGTCGGAGATCAGGCTTTCGTACTGAATCCGGCCGGCGTTGTCGCGAATCACTGCCACGGCGCGGTCCAGGTCTGTGGATGCGACGGTGAACGTCACGTCGGTGGCATTGCTTTCCGTGCCGACGTTCTGGACGATCATGTCCACGTTGATGTTCGATTCGGCAAGCGGGCCGAAAATACTCGCAGCGACGCCGGGACGGTCAGCAACGCGAACCAGGGTCACTTTCGCTTCGTCGCGGCTGTAGGCGATGCCACTGACGAGTTCCTGCTCCAGCACTTCTTCGTCTCCCACGACGAGGGTTCCGGGCGTCTCGTTGAAGCTCGACAACACCTGCAGGCGCACGCCGTGCTTCATCGCCAGTTCGATGGCACGGGTCTGCAGGACCTTGGCGCCGAGCGACGCCATCTCCAGCATTTCCTCGAAAGTGATCTTATCCAGCTTTCGGGCGCGGGCAACGATCCGCGGATCGCTGGTATAGACGCCGTCCACATCCGTATAGATGTCGCAGCGGTCGGCCTTCAGGGCCGCAGCAAACGCGACCGCGCTGGTGTCGGAGCCGCCGCGACCCAGGGTGGCGATCCGACGGTCATCGGCAATGCCCTGAAAGCCGGCGATGACGGCAACCTCGCCATTGTTCAGCCGGCGTTCCAGTTCCCCGGTGTCGATCCGGTCGATCCGCGCCCGGCTGTGCGCCGTGTCGGTATGAACGGCGATCTGCCAGCCCTGCCAGGATCGCGCAACGACCCCCCGCTCCTGGAGGGCGAGCGCCAGAAGCCCGGTGGTCACCTGCTCGCCGGTCGCGACGACGGTGTCGTATTCCCGGGCGTCGTGCACCCTGGCGATCCCGTTGACCAGCGCCACCAGCCGGTTGGTCTCACCGGCCATGGCCGAGACGACCACGGCGACCTGGTGCCCCTGGTCGACCGTGCGCTTAACCCGGTCGGCGACGGCCCGGATCCGGTCCAGATCGCCCACCGATGTTCCGCCGAATTTCTGTACCAGTCGTGCCATGTGTGTCCGTGAGCATCGTCTCGTCAGTCGTCGCCGGTCAGTCGTCCGCTGACCGGACCGCCGGCTCTTTGCGGCGCTGTCACGCCAGCGGGCGGCCGCGGGCCCTGCACCGTGACCCGTCACCGCCGGCCGTGGCTCCCGCGAGATCACCCGTCCGGGCGACCCGGCTCCGGACGGCGCGGTCTCGGTCACGGGAGGGGAGACGAGCGAAGTCGTGGCCGCTTCCGGCGATCCATCAGCAGCATTTGCCGCCTGTCACGGCTGCCGACGGACGCTTAAATACTGGTCGAACGATATCCTGGCAAGCGACCTCGCGGCCGGGATTGCCGGGACGACCGCCCTCCAGCCGAGGCTCTGACCATGACCGCTTCGCCCGCGACCACCGCTTTCGCTTCTGCTTCGACCGCTGAGCGCGGCGCCGCCACGACGACGGCGCGGCAGGATGAGGTTGCCCGCTTCTCGGCGCTGGCCGCACGCTGGTGGGATCCGGACGGGGAATTCTCGCAACTCCACCGCCTCAATCCGCTGCGCATCGCCTGCATTCGTGACCGGGCCGCAGAGCGATTTGGGCGCGATCCCCGCCACCTCCGGCCCTTCGCCGGCCTCGACGTGGTCGACCTGGGGTGTGGCGGCGGGCTGGCGGCGGAGGCGCTTGCCCGGCTCGGCGCCCGGGTGACGGCGATCGATGCCAGCCGGGAGAGCATCGGCGTCGCCGCCGCTCGCGCCGCCGCCGCCGGGCTGCCCATCGATTACCGCCGTGCCGTTCCCGAAGCCCTGGTGGATGAGGAACGGCAGTTTGACCTGGTGGTCGCACTGGAGGTCGTCGAGCACGTGGCCGACCTGGACGCGTTCCTCCTGGCCGCGGTGGCTCTGACCCGCCCTGGCGGCGCGCTCGCCTTTTCGACGCTCAGCCGCACGCTGCCCTCGCTGCTCCTCGCCAAGGTGGCGGCGGAGTACGTCGTCCGCTGGGTTCCGCCCGGCACCCACGACTGGCGCCGGTTCGTCCGCCCCTCGGAGCTGGCCGAGGGGCTGCGCCGGGCCGGGGCCCGCCTGGTGGACATCACCGGGGTCAGCTACGAGCCGCTCCGCCGGCAGTGGCGCCTCAGCCGCGATTCCGCGATCAACTATATGGCCTTCGCCGTCCGCGACTGACCTCCGCGAGCAGCGCACCGCCGTCCCGGGCGGTGCGCTCCGATGCGGATCGCACGGCGTCGGGCCAGCAGTCCGATGCTGACCGATAAGTGCCCTGCGTTAGCGGAATCGGATCACAGGATCGAGGGCTTCGTCGATCGACCGATCCTTCGCTTGGGAACCAGGCGAAGGATCCGATCCGCTAGCTCGCGTAATCGCCGTCGACGATTGCCTCGACCCGGCGGCACAGTTCCCGGCCGTAGTCGGTCCACACCCCCTGACCCCAGTAGCGGTAGCAGCTGGTCTCAGAGGTCAGCAGGTGGAACAGCGCGTTGCGGTAGCGGTGGTCGTCGGTGTTGAGGTCGGAGCGGCTGAGAACCTTCTCGTTGAATCTGGCGCTCGCCCGATCCATGGCGGTCAACACATCGTCATAGCCGCGGACCCAGGACAAGTCGTTTGTCCACGAGCCGCCGTCCATGTGGAAGCGGTGGTCGGACTGCTTGCACTCCTCGATCACCTTGGCGAGCTTGTCGGGGCCGTCGCCGGGCTCCATCCGGTCCCAGATCATTTTCTGGAACAGCGGCTGGATGACCGGCAGGTCAGACCGCTTGACCCCGGCGGCGAACAGGTGCTCCAGGTACTCGGTGCCGTTCATCATCGGCGTGTCGGACCCCGAACTCTCCCGCGCCGCCTCGAAGAACTTGGACGGGAACTCGTTCATCATCACCCCGCCGTTCTCGCCATCGGCAATCTGGGCGACCATTGGCGGCACGCTGATGCCGGCGATCTCGGTCCGGTTCATCCCGCGCGCTTCGTAGAACGGCTGCATCTGCGCGACAAGCTTGGTGTCCGAACCCTGGGTTTTGATCAGCGCCAGGATCTCCGCCTCCTCGCCCTTTGACGAGCGGACGACCAGCCGATTGGGGAGGTAGCGGTGCTGAATGCCGTGGCCGGTCTTGGGGTCCTCGACGGTGTGCTCCTGAACGAGCACCCACTCGAAGCCGAAGTCGGTGAGGGTCTTGACGAACGCGTAGGCGACGTCGGGATGGTTCGGCAGGGCCATCTCCGACGGCGAGAAGCCGCGCAGCCGGGCGAGGGCATCCTTGCCGAAGATTGCCCCGAAATGGTGCAGGAAGGCCTGGACGTGCAGGCGGTAGTCCTGAACCGGGGTCGACGGTGCGACCGCATGCCCCCAGGGCATTCCCAGCCATTCGACCGCGCCCCAGTAGTCGGGATTCATCGTAATCCCCTTGAGGGCGTCGATAACATGGTCCTCGCCCATGGCGCGCAGACCGTGAAGGAGGGTTCCAGAGTACTCGAGCATGCAGCGCGGCTGTTTGCCCTCGTGGATGAGTTGCGGAATGAACTCGCCGATCCGCTTGTAACACCAGACGAACACCGGCGCGTTGTGGTTATCGCCGATCCCCTGGTTGTCCATCATGTGCTTGAGGTTGCTGATCACGGCAGCGTTGTGGAGATCACCGCCGCCGGCCGGGATCAGCGGCTGGTGCTGGTGCAGGGCGACCGCGAAGGCGGCGCGGATCGATCCGAAATCGATGCCGCTCGTCGGTCGGAACACTTCTTTGCCGGCCGCGCTCTTGATGACCGCGTCGATTTCGGCCTCCTGGCCGGCGATGTTCGGCAAGCCGTCGACGTATTCGGTGAGCATGATGAAGCCACCTCCGTTACTGGTTCGGATTGATGGGGCGGCGGGCGGGCTGTCCGGCGCGCCGGACAAGGGGCGATCGCCCGGATGCGCTGGTTCAATCGCCCTCTCTCTCCCCTGCCCCGGTGGCGGAATTCAACCAGTCCCGGCCGGGGGCCGCAAGGCGAGAAAGGGGAAAGGCGTTCAACCGGCGCACGGGCCGCGCGCCGCCGCTGATCGCGGCGTCCTCAACCGAGCCGGTCAGGCGCGGACGTTGAGGAGGGCGGAAAACAGCCGCGCCGCCGGAGTGCGGCCGACCACCCGGCCGAAGCTGCCGGGCTTCACGCTGTACTGATTGAACAGGTTGAGATAGGCGCGGTTGACCGTCTCGCCGAAACTCAGTGCCTGACTGACGCTGTTCAGCTCCTGCTGGGTCTGCCGCTGGATCCGGTTGCTTTCCAGCTCCCGTTCGCGGACCAGCCCGATCCGCTCTGTGCGCAGCTCCTTCATGGCACTGTCCGCCCGGCTCTGGTAGCGGGCCGTCACGGATCGGGCGACCTGGTAGCGGCCGATCTCCAGATCGAGGCTGAGCCGGGCGGCATCGATATCGGCGATTGCCCGGTCCCGGCCCTCGTCGTCAGCGAGGCCGTTATAGTACCAGCCCTCTTTGACGCCGAGACCGCGCGCTTCCAGGCTTGCCGTGATCGTCTGCGGCTCGGCGGTTCCGGCCCCAAGGGTGACGGTCACCGTTGAACCGGCCAGCGCATCGAGGCGGACCGCGCCGGCCGTGGTGTACCCGCTGCTGTCAGCCTCATCGCTGCCGCCTGCGCGGCGGGCGAGCAGGTCGGCGCGGTGATCCGGCACCCACACGTCGCCATCGGCCTCGACGAGCTGGTAGCTCGTTCCCATGAACGCATTGGCGACATTATAACTGGCGCCGGCGAGCGAGGTGCGGAAGCTGAGACTGAAGCCGCCGCTGTCGGCGAGGAGATTGGGATCGAAGATCGAATTTGTGGCCGCACTCTGGATCGCATCGATCTGATTGTCGAAGACGCTGCGATAGCCATCGACCGGGACCTCGCCGTCGCTGTCGCGGCCGGCCTCGATCGCTGCCTTCGACATCGCATCGAGCGCGTCGCGGATTTGGTTCAGACGCTTGAGCGTGTCATCCAGGGTGGTCAGCGCCCCGCCGATCTCGGTTTTCAGCTTTTGGTAGCGGCGGAGGTCGGCATCGATGCCTTTCGACTTGGCGTCGAAGCTTTGCAGCACCCGGGCGATCCCGGTTTTGGCCTTCTGGTTGAACTGCCGTTCGATCCCGCCGAGCAGCAGCGCCCGCGAGAAGGTGGTAACGGTCGGAGCGCGGGTCGGGCTGAGCATCGCCGATCGGGTCCCCGGTCTCGCCCGGGGTTGATCCTCCCGGGGCTTGGGCAGACCTGAACATCGCTGGACGCGGTTAACCGTCCGTGAACGGAGAGCAACGGCATGGATGGCGTGGAAGGAGCTGAGCCGGTCGCCACCGGTGAGCGAGCCTGGCGGGACCGGTTGCGGGCGTTCGTGGACTCGCTGCCGGTGCAGCGGACGATCATCGCACTGATCATCGTCAACGCCGTCACCCTTGGCCTGGAGACCTCGCCGACGGCGATGGCCGCCGCCGGCGACCTGATCCTCACGGCCGACCGGATCATGCTGGTGATCTTCAGCCTGGAGATCGCCGCCCGGATCGTCGCCCATGGCCTGCGGTTCTTCCGCGATCCCTGGGGCGTGTTCGATTTCCTGGTGGTCGGCATCGCCTGGCTGCCGGCGGCCAACGGCTTCGCCGTCCTGCGGGCGCTGCGGGTCCTGCGGGTGCTGAGACTGATCTCTGCGGTGCCGCGGATGCGGATGGTGGTTCAGGCGCTGCTCTCGGCCATCCCCGGCCTCGCCTCGATCATCGCCCTGCTCGCCCTGATCTTCTATGTGGCCGCAGTGATGGCCACCAAGCTGTTCGGCGCCGCTTTCCCCGAATGGTTCGGGACCATCGGCGCGAGCCTCTACACCCTCTTTCAGATCATGACCCTGGAGAGCTGGTCCATGGGCATCGTCCGGCCGGTGCTGGAGGTTTTCCCGCTCGCCTGGCTGTTCTTCGTGCCGTTCATCCTGATCGCCACCTTCACCATCCTCAACCTGTTCATTGCCGTGGTGGTCAGCGCCATGCAGTCGGAACACGATGCCGATCATGCCAAAGTGGAGGGCCAGGCCCACGACGAGCGGACGGTGATCCTCGCTGAGATCCGCGCCCTCCGGGAGGAGGTGGCGAGCCTGAAGCGTGACCCGGCCCGCCGCGAAGAGCCGGTCTGAGCCCCGGATCACTCCGCTGTTGCCCGGCTCCCGGCGGATCGATAGCCTCAATGGTCATTGAACCGCGGGCATCGCGCGGATTGCGGTGAGCCTGACAAAACGGGGGAGGCGATCGGCCATGCATGACATCTATCACGCGCTGGTGCTCAACCTCCATCAGCCGCCCGGCAATCTGGATCACCTCCTCGCGACCAACGAATGGGAATGCAAGGAGATCCTGTACGCCTACGACCGCATGCCGCGCAGCCTGTGGAGCTACGCGGACATTGCCCGGGTGCACCTCTCGATGTCCGGGACCCTGCTTGAATCCCTCGCCGATCCCGGCTTCCAGAACCGCGTCTACGGCATCGTCGACTGCGGCACGCTGCTCTGGGCACTGCAGAACCGGCAGATCTTCGAGATTCTCGGCACCGGCTACTACCATCCGGTTCTGGCGCTGATCCCCGAGGCCGACTGGGACGATCAGATCAACCGCTGGCTGGGGATCGCCCGCCACGTGTTCTGGCGGGACCAGTTCCAAGGGTTCTGGCCGCCGGAGATGGGCTTCACCATGGAGCTGATTCCCCATCTCGTCCGCGCCGGCTACCGCTACGTGCTGGTCGACTCGGAATATGTGGACCCGGTGGAGCCGATGTCCTGGCAGGAGCTCCGCTACCGCCCGCACATCGCCGAGCATGACGGCGCGGAGATCGTCGTCGTCGTCCGCGATCGCGATCTCTCCAACGCCCAGCTTGCCGGCATGGATTACGGCTGGTTCTACCACGAGCTGCACGAACGGACGAAGTGGTGCGATTTCCCGCCGCTGGTCACCACCGCGACCGACGGCGACAACGGCGGCTGGTTCCGCAACACCAACCCGAAGGCGAACTTCTGGCAATACTTCTACCGCGAGGCGATGGAGCACATCCGCCAGGGCTGGTCGACCATGCGGCCGATCCACATCAGCCGGTATCTGGACCAGTTCGGGGCGCACGGCCGGGTGACGGTTCGCCGCGGCGCCTGGAACACCGACGAGCACCATGGCTGGGACTTTCACCAGTGGCAGGGCGGGCAGCTCCAGCGGGATGCCATGGCGCGGATCCGCGAGGCCAGCGGCGCCTTCCGGGCACTGCTCGACCGGGCGCTGGCGGCACCGGCGCTGGAGCAGCGGGCCTGGGACTGCCTGGATCACGCCCGCTGGCGGCTCCTCCGCGCCGAGACGTCCTGCAACCTCTACTGGGGCGATTCCTGGGTGCACAAGGCCCACCACGACCTGGACGCGTGCTGGCAGGAGATCCACGAGGCCGAGCGGATGATCCCGGCCGCGCCGGCCGCTGTTGCCGTCGATGCCATCGCCGCCGAAACGTCGGAGGCGTCCCCCGCCCCCGCCGACCAGCGCGAGGCCTGAGGCCCGTCGTCCTCGCACCGCGTCCCTGCCACCTGACGTCATTGCGAGGCGGCGCCAGCCGTCGCGGCAATCCTCCGCCGCAACGGCGCCGACCGTCCAGGGACCGGAGGCCGACCCCGCGATTGGCACGACACCCCCTTCCCGCGGTCGGGGTCAGTCCCGGGGCGCAGTCGCCGCCACTCTGCCCGCATCCGCTTCGCCGCCGGCGGGGAGGCGGAGGGTGACACGGAGACCCGGGGCGTTGTCGGTGAGCTCGAGGCCCGCCTCGTGCAGCTTCGCCACCGCCGCCACCAGACTTAAGCCCAGACCGGCACCCCGCCCGCCGCGGCTCGGCTCCAGGCGCACGAACCGCTCCAACACCCGCGCCCGCGCCGCCTCGGGGATCCCCGGGCCGGTGTCGGCAACCTCCAGCTCCACCACCCCGGCCTCCGGATCGGGGCCGACGGTCAGCAGGATCCGCCCGCCCGGCGGAGTATATTTGACGGCATTGTCGAGCAGGTTGGCGACCGCCTGGGCGAGCAGGTCGGAATGACCGAGCACGACGGCCGGCCGCCGGAGTGCCACGGCCAGCGTCTGCCCGGCCTGCTCGGCCACCGGTTCATACAGCTCGGCGGCGCCGGCGGCGATGTCCGCCACGTCCAGGGTCTCCAGGTCCGACAGGTTCGCCCCGGACTCGGCGAGGGCGATGCGGAGCAGATTATCGAACACTGCCAGCGCCTGCTCGGCCTGGTCGAGGACATCGGCCAGCGCCGCCCGGTCGCGCTCGCCATCCGGCTCGGCCCTGAGCGCCAGTTCGATCCGTCCGCGCAGCCGGGTCAGCGGCCCACGCAGGTCGTGGGCGAGGCTGTCGGTGGCCAGCCGCATCCCGGTCATCAGCCGGTCGATGCGGTCCAGCATCGCGTTCAGGCCCTCGGCGAGCCGGTCGAACTCATCGCCGCTGCCGCTCACCGCGATCCGCTCGGTCAGCGCCCCGGCACCGATCCGTCTGGCCGTCGCCGCCACCTTGTCCACCCGGGCCAGCACCCGCTGGCTGAGCAGGCCGCCGCCGAGCAGGCCGAAGCCGATGACCGCGGTCAGCGACCAGGCCATCGCCTCGATGACGGTGCGGCGGAACCGCGCCTCCTCCTGACGGTCGCGGCCGACGATCAGGCCGTAGCCGCCCGGCAGCCGGAAGGTCCGCGCGCGGATTTCGTGCGGCTCCACGCTGCCGTCCGTCTCGCGGAGCAGCTCCAGGCGGATCCAGGCGTCGGTGGCCGGGGCGTCGGGCGGCCAGACCTCCAGGTTGCCGGCCAGCGGCCGCCGCAGCGGATCGGTGAGGAGATAGACGTTTTCGCCCCCCGGCGCGGCCTCGCGGCTGCGCTCGCGGATCACCGCGACCAGCCGGCCAAGCCCCTCCCGGGCGTACTGCTCGGCGAGCCCGCGCACCTCCGCCTCGATGGTCTGGTCGGTCTGGCGGGCGATGACCGCAACCGTCGAGCCGTAGATGAACGACAGCAGGGTGACGACGGACGCGGCGAACAGCGCCGCGTAGAGGACCGTGATCCGGAACGCCGAGGTCCGGGACAGGCTACGCAGGGACACGCAGGCTGTATCCGGCCCCGCGCACGGTGTGGAGCAGCGGCGGGTCGAAGCCCTTGTCGATCTTCGCCCGCAGCCGGCTGACATGGACGTCGATGACGTTGGTCTGAGGGTCGAAGTGGTAGTCCCAGACCCCTTCAAGGAGCATGGTGCGGGTGACCACCTGGCCGGCATGGCGCATGAGGTATTCGAGCAGGCGAAACTCCCGGGGCTGCAGGTCGATGCGCCGTCCGTCGCGGGTGACGGTGCGGGCGAGCAGGTCCAGCTCCAGGCCATCGACCGTGAGCACCGTCGTCACCTTCTCCTCGCCGCTGGCCCGGCGGATCAGGGCTTCCAGCCGCGCCAGCAACTCGGCAAAGGCGAACGGTTTGACCAGGTAATCGTCGCCGCCGGCGCGCAGCCCGCGCACCCGGTCGTCCACTTTGCCGAGCGCGCTCAGGATGAGCACCGGGGTGGTGACGCCACGGTCGCGCAGGGTCTTGATGACGGCGAGGCCATCGAGCTCCGGCAGCATCCGGTCGACGATCAGGGCGTCGTAGCCGCCGGTGGTGGCGCTTGCGAGGCCTTCCGGGCCGGTGGCGGCCGTCTCGGTGAGGTGGCCGCTCTCGCCAAGGCCCTTGGCGAGGTAGGCGGCGGTCTCAGGATCGTCTTCGATGATGAGCAGTCGCATGGAGTTCAGGGCACCCGGCTTGATCAGGCTCGCTGGCAAAGGCCCGGCTCCGGCTGACTGCAGCCGGAACCGGTACCCGCCTGACGTCAGGCCTTCGCCAGCTCCAGGGCAATGTAGCGCCCGTCGTCCTGGCGATACACGTATACCAGCACGGCCGACTTGTCCGCAGCCGCGGCGGCAGCGACGATCCGCGAGAACTGCTCGACGGAGCCGACCGGCTCGGTTTCCGCCTCGACGATCAGGTCGCCGGCGCGGATGCCCCGCTCGGCGGCGTTGCCGTTCGCCGCGGTCACGATGACGCCGGTCGTCTCCGCGTCGAGGCCGAGCTGGCTGCGGGTGGCCGCCGTGAGCTCGGCGACCTTAAGCCCCAGGGCAGCGACGGCCGCCGGTGCCGCCGCCGGTGCCGCCGCCGGTGCCGCAGCCGCCGGGGGCTGCAGCCCGGCGACCGCCACGGACAGCGACAGGTTGCGCCCGCCCCGCCAGACGGTCAGATCCGCCGTGCTCCCGGCGGGAGTGGCGGCGACCACCCGGGTCAGGTCGCGGGGATCACGGATCGCGGTGCCGGCGAAGTCCCGGATCACGTCGCCCCGGCGGAGGCCGGCGGCGGCGGCCGGGCTGTCCGTGGCCACCCCGGCGATAAGCGCCCCGGCGGCATCGGCGAGGCCGAGGCTGTCGGCGATCTCGGGGGTTACCGGCTGGATCGACACGCCGAGCCAGCCGCGCTCCACCCGGCCGGTGGCGATGAGCTGGTCGACGACTTGGCGGGCTTGGCTGGCCGGGATCGCGAAGCCGAGGCCGACGTTGCCGCCGCTCGGGCTGATAATCGCGGTATTGACGCCGACCACCTTGCCGGAGCCGTCGAACAGCGGTCCGCCCGAGTTGCCGCGGTTGATCGGCGCGTCGATCTGGATGAAATCGTCATAGGGGCCGGCGCCCAGGTCCCGGCCGCGGGCGGAGACGATGCCCGCCGTTACCGTGCCGCCGAATCCGAACGGACTGCCGACCGCCACCACCCAGTCGCCGACCCGGGTTGCCTCCGAGTTCCCCCAGGTCACCGCTGGCAGCGGCTCCGCCGAGTTGACCCGCAGGACCGCAAGGTCGGTCTTCTCATCGCTGCCGATCAGCGTTGCCGCCAGGGCCTCGCCGGAGCTCAGGGTCACGGTGATCTCGCCGGCGCCGGCGATGACGTGGTTGTTGGTGACGACGACGCCGTCCGGATCGATGACAAAGCCGGAGCCGATCGCCCGGCCCTCTGGGGCCTCCGGCGCCGGCAACCGTTCGCCGAAGAACCGCTCGAAGAAGTCCTTGAGCGGGCCCTCCTGGAACTGCCGCGGAATCGCCGGGGTGGCGTCCGCCTGGAGGGTGCGGACAGCCGTGATCTGCACCACGGCGGGGCTCACCTCGGCGATCAGGTCGGCAAAGCCAGCCGCGGGTGGGGCGGCCAGCACGGGTGCGGGGCTGCTTACGGCGGTTGTCGCCAGGGCGCCGACCACCAGCACGGCGGCGAGGCTCCGGGATGCGCGGCCGAAGACGGTCTGAGCTGTCACGGCTAGGGATCTCCTCACTCTGTCTGATTGCAGCGGGAGATGTGGGCGGCGGAGGTTACCGGGGCCTGGAGCGGGGATTACGATCCTGTCATCAACGGCGGCCGCTCCGGGCGCGCGGCGGCCCGCTCACCGGCCGGCGAAGGCGGGCGGCTGCTTGTCGAGGAAGGCGCGGATGCCGGCGCGGCCGTCCTCGCTCGCCGCCATCGCGGCGATCGCCCGCCGCTCCTCCTCCATCTGGGCTTCCGGCGGGCTGGCGTAGCTGCCGGCGAGCAGGCGCTTCGCGGCGCCATAGGCCAGCGTCGGCCCGGCGGCCAGCCGGCGGACGGCCTCCCCGGCGGCCTCCTCCAGGTCCTTATCGGCAACCACCCGGGTAATCAGCCCCCAGGCCTCCGCCTCGGCAGCGGTGAGCCGGCGGTTGGTGAGGATCAGCTCCTGGGTCCGGCGCAGGCCGATCAGCCGCGGCAGCAGCGCCGTCGTGCCGCCGTCGGGGGTGAGGCCGATCGCGGTATAGGCCATCGTGAAGCTGGCGGACTCAGCGGCGATGACCAGGTCGCCGGCGGCCACCAAGCCCACCCCCGCCCCCGCCGCCGGGCCGTGCACGGCGACCACCAGCGGGGCCCGCATCCGCAGAAAGTGCGCCTGGGCGGCATGCAGGTGAAAGGTCAGCTCCTTCAGGCCGGCGGGGAAATCCGCGCCCATCGCCGCCATGGACCTGAGGTCGCCGCCGGCGCAGAACATTTTCCCTTCCGCGGCGAGCAGCACCGCCCGCACCGCCGGGTCGCGGTCGCAGTGCATCGCTGCCCGGCGCAGGCCCTCGGCGAGCGGCAGGTCGATGGCGTTGGCGGCGTCGGGGCGGCAAAGGGTAAGCCGGGCGATTCCCTCGGCGATGGTGAGCCGGACGGGCTCCTCGGTGGTCACGGCCATGCGCTTTTCCCTGATCCTTGAGGCCACCGCCGGGGTCCGGACCGCGGGACCTCCCAGACCCGCGGCCGGCTGTGATAGGCTGAGCGGGCGATGTTCCACAGCGGATGTGCCCTTGTCATGACCCAATCCGCGGCCCTGGCCAAGCTCGTTATGCTCCTCGTGACCCTGGTGGCGGTCCCGGTCGCGGCCGCCGGGCCGTTGCCCGACTGGTGGCAAACGGCCGGGCCCACCGGCGGCACCCCGGCCGTCTACGGCACCTACAACCGCGGCTGTGTCGCCGGCACCATCGCCCTGCCGGCCGACGGCCCGGGCTTTCAGGTGATGCGGCTCTCCCGCGACCGATTCTACGGGCATCCAGAGCTGATCCGGTTGATCCGCGACCTGGCGGCGGCGATGGTGGCGCGGGGCAGCCCGGGGATTCTGGTCGGCGACCTGGCCCAGCCCCGCGGCGGGCCGATGGAGAGCGGGCACGCCAGCCACCAGATCGGCCTCGACGCCGACATCTGGTTCCAGCCGGCGCCGCCGCGGCGGCTGTCAGCCGCGGAGCGGGAGGCGCTCTCGGCGACGACGATGGTCCGCGCCGACGGCCTGTGGGTGAACGGGCAGTTCGGCGAGCCCCAGCTCGCGGCGCTGCGCTGGACCGCCGAGCGTCCGGAGGTGGCACGGATCTTCGTCAACGCGGCGATCAAGCTGGCGGCCTGCGCCCAGGCCGGCGGCGACCGGGCCTGGCTCGCCAAGCTGCGCCCCTGGTGGGGCCACCATTACCACTTCCATATCCGTCTGCGCTGTCCGCCGGGGGAGGCGGCGTGCCAGGACCAGGACCCGGTTCCGCCCGGCGACGGCTGTGACGCCTCGCTCGAGTGGTGGTTTTCGGAAGAAGCGCTGGCGCCGCGCCCGACGTCACCCCGCCCCCGCCGCCCGATCCCGCTGTCCGACCTCCCCCCGCAATGCACCGCGGTGCTGGCGGCGGAGTGAGGGGGGAGCGGTGGCGCGAAGACCGGCTGACAGGCCGACAGCGAAGAGCCGGCCGAGGGGAGCAGGAGCGGATTGTCCAAGTATCGATTTTGTTCGTTCCTGCCGCGTCGGCATTGCAACCGCCCTGACGTCAGGCCGCTCCGCAAGCGGGTCGACTTCGAGCAGCGGACACGGTGTTTTCCACGCCCTCTCGCCCGATGTGATGGCTCGAGATCGTGTCCCGGGAGTGACGTTTGCGGGCCTCTTGCGGCAATGTCCGGTGTGGCGCGCGTTGTAACCGATGCAGGGCAGGTCACGCCGTTCAGAAGCCGACCCCGCGGGCGGTCAGCCGCATGCGGAGGAGGCGGGTGTCGGCCGTGATGAACAGGGTTGAGCCGTCGGCGCCCCAGGCGAGATTTCCCGTCGGCACGCCGGTGAACACGGTGCCGAGGTGGGTGCCATCCGGCGCGAAGACGTAAATGCCTTCCGGACCGGCGCCGTAGAGGTTGCCGTCGGCGTCCACCGTGATCCCGTCCGGCGCGCCCGCCCGCGTCTCCGTCAACGTTCCGGCATCGTGAAACACCCGCCCGCCGGTGATCGAACCGTCCGGCTGCACATCGTACGCCAGCCACGCCGGCCGCATCGGGTCCACGTCGGTGAGATAGAGAACCGTCTCGTCCGGGGAAAAGGCGATGCCGTTCGGCGCCCGGATCGACGCCTCCAGGAGCGACAGGGTTCCGTCGGTGGTAAGCCGGTAAACGCCCTGGTGCGGCAGCTCCTTGCCCGGATCGTCGAAGGTCTTCGGCAATCCGAACGGCGGATCGGTGAAATAGATATCGCCGTTGGACTTCACCACGGCGTCATTGGGACTGTTGAGCCGGCGCCCCTGATAGCGGCTGGCAAGGGTTGTCTTTGCGCCGTCCGGCTCCAGCCGCCGCAGCCGGCGGTCGCCGTGCTCGGCGATGATCAACCGGCCCTGACCGTCGAAGGTCAGCCCGTTGGAGCCCGGCTCACGCCCCGGGAACGGCTCGCTGCCGGTGTATCCGCTCGGCGTCATGAACACCGACACGGCGTCCTTGGGATGCCAGCGGTGAATGGTGTTCGCGGGAATGTCGGAGAACAGCAGGTGGCCGGCGGCGCGATCCCAAGCCGGTCCTTCGAGCCACGCGAAGCCTTCGGCCAGCACCTCGAGCCGGGCGTCGGGCGGAACGAGGGCATCGAACCGCGGATCGAGGCGCTCGATCCGTCCGAACGACGTGTCGTCCGGTTGGGCCGCGTGCACCTCAGCCGCGCCGGACAGGATCGCCCCGCTGAACGCGATCGCCGCGCACAGCGCCCGCGCCGCCGTCACCATCGTCGACATCGAGCCAGCTCATCCCGAAGACCGCCCCCTATTCCAAATCCGCTTCCGCCGCGGCGGCGACGGTGCCGGTGACCCGGACGGCCAACGCCGCGCCCATGAACTCGTCCAGGTCGCCGTCGAGGACCGCCTGGGTGTTGGACGTCTCCACCCCGGTGCGCAGGTCCTTGACCATCTGGTAGGGCTGCAGCACGTACGAGCGGATCTGGTGACCCCAGCCGATTTCGGCCTTGCTGTCGTAGGCGGCCTGCTGCGCCTCCTCGCGCTTGCGCAGCTCCAGTTCATAGAGCCGCGCCTTCAGCATCTTCCACGCCGCCGCCCGGTTCTTGTGCTGGGAGCGGTCGTTCTGGCACTGCACGACGATGCCGGTGGGCAGGTGGGTGATGCGGATCGCGCTGTCGGTCTTGTTGACATGCTGGCCGCCGGCCCCTGAGGCCCGGTAGGTGTCGACCCGCACGTCCTTGTCCAGAATCTCGATGTCGATGTCCTCGTCGACCACCGGGTAGATGCCGACGGAGGCGAAGCTGGTGTGGCGGCGGGCGCTCGAATCGAACGGCGAGATCCGCACCAGTCGGTGAATGCCGCTCTCGGTCTTCATCCAGCCGTAGGCATCGGCACCGTTGACCCGGAACGTCGCGGATTTGATCCCGGCCTCTTCGCCGGGGCTCTCCTCGATCCACTCCACCTTGAAGCGGCGGCGCTCGGCCCAGCGGGCGTACATCCGCGCCAGCATCTCCGCCCAGTCCTGGGCCTCGGTGCCGCCGGCGCCGGCGTGCACTTCCACATAGCAGTCGTTGCCATCCACCTCGCCGGAGAGCAGCGCCCGGAGCTCGGCCTGGCGGGTCTCCCGGGCGAGAACCTCGAGCGCCGTCAGCGTCTCGGCAAGCACCGCCTCGTCGTCCTCGGCCTCGGCGAGCTCACACAGTTCCACCTGCTCGTCCAGCTCGGCGACCAGCCGGTCGAGGGTCAACAGCCGGTCCTCAAGGCGAGTGCGCTCGCGCAGCAGCTTCTGCGCAGCCTCGGGATTGTCCCAGAGACTCGGGTCTTCGGCGCGCTCGTTCAGCGCCGCCAGTCGGGCAACGGCGGCATCGTAGTCAAAGATGCCTCCTCAGCCGCGCAAGCGACTCGCGAGTGGTGGTGACGATCGATTCGATTTCAGCACGCATCGGTCAGGTCCGGAAAACGTCAGGTTGGTCTGGATGAAGGTAGTCCGGCCGGCCAGCCGCGGCAAATCCCGAAGTGGCGGCAAGGGACCGCCGGCCTGCCCCGCCGACCGGCTCCGCTCAGCGCCGGTCAGTAAAGCCCGCCGGTGCCGGAGGAGGGGCCCGCGGTGGCGGCGTTGACCCCGGTCAGCACCCGGCCGGTGCGGGTCGGGACCGAGTCCGGCTTGAAGGCCTCGAGGATCACCCCCCGGCCGCCGGCGGCGGCGGGCCGGCCGGTGCGCGCATCGACCCGGACCAGGCGCACGTCCGGGGGCACCCGGAACGGTGTCGCCGGCGCGTCCTTGAGCGCCGCGATCATGAAATCGCGAAACACCGGCGCGGCTGCCGACGAGCCGGTCTCGCGGCTGCCGAGGCTGCGCGGCTCGTCGAAGCCGACGAACACCCCGACGGCAAGATCGGGGGTGAAGCCGACGAACCAGGTATCCTTGTTGTCGTTGGTGGTGCCGGTCTTGCCGGCGATCGGCTTGTCCACCTTGGCGACACGGACACCGGTACCGCGCTGAACCACGCCCTGCAGCATCGAGACGATCTGATAGGCGCTGGCCGGATCGGTGACCGGCTCGCGGGGATCGGGCAGCGCGGGCACCGGCTGCCCCGCCCACGGCCCGGGCTGGCACGCATCGCAGGGCCGGGTGTCATGGCGGTAGAGGGTCTCGCCGCGGCGGTTCTGGATGCGGTCGATCAGGGTCGGCTCCAGGCGCTTGCCGCCGTTGACCAGCATCGCGTAGGCGCTGGTCAGGCGGAGCAGCGTCGTCTCGCCAGCCCCGAGGGCGTAGGACAGGCGCAGGGGCACCTCATCGAAGATGTTGAAGCGGAGCGCGGTGGCGGCGACCTTCTTCATGCCGATGGTCTGGGCGAGGCGCACCGTCATCAGGTTGCGCGACTTCTCCAGGCCCACGCGCAGGGTCGTCGGACCGTAGAACTTGCGGGTGTAGTTCTCCGGCCGCCAGCGGGGCATTCCCGGCCCCTGATCGATGACGATCGGGGCATCGAGGATCAGGGTATTGGGGGTGAAACCGTGCTCCAGGCCGGCCAGGTAGACGAACGGCTTGAAAGCCGAGCCCGGCTGGCGCAAGGCCTGGGTCGCGCGGTTGAATTCGCTGCGCCCGAAGGCATAGCCGCCGGCCATGGCCAGCACCCGCCCGGTGTGCGGGTCGACGGCGACCAGCGCCCCGTCCACATCGGGAATCTGCTTCAGGCTGTAGGTGTCCGGCGGATAGTCCTCACTGTCTCCGGCGTCTGCCTCAGAGCCGGCCTCGGTCACCGGAGCGACGGCGATGACATCGCCCAGGTCGAGCACACCACGGGCGGAGCGCGGGGTGGCGCCGACCCGCTGGTCCTTGAGCCAGGGGCGTGCCCAGGCGAGTTCGGCGAACGGGATGGTGCCGGTCGCGCCGGCGGCCAGCCCGATCGTGACGGAGCGTCCTTCCACCTCCAGGACCACCGCGAGCGACCAGTCATCGGGCATATCCACGGGACGGGGGAAGTCGGCCAGCCGGTCCGGCCAGTCAGCGGGCAGGGCCGATCCGCTGTCCGCGCCGCGGACCAGAGTGCCGAGCGGACCGCGCCAGCCGTGGCGGCGGTCATAGGTTTCCAGGCCACGGCGCAATTCCCGGTCGGCGATCGCCTGAAGGTGGGGGTTGACGGTGGCATGCACGACCAGACCGCCCCGGTAGAGGGCGTCCTCGCCGAAGCGCCCCGCGATCTCCCGGCGGATTTCCTCGGCAAAGTAATCGGCCTTGGCGGTCTCGGTCTCACCGCGGGTGCGCACCTCAATCGCCCGCGCCCGGGCAACCCAGGCCTCCTTCACGGTGATGTGGCCGTCTTCGAGCATCCGGCTGATGACCCAGTCCCGACGGGCCTTGGCCGCCTCGGGAAAGCGCTCGGGGTCGTAGTTGTTAGGGGCCTTCGGCAGCGCCGCCAGGAATGCCGCCTCGGCGATCGTCAGTTCATCGAGCTTACGATTAAAGTAGTTCAAAGCGGCGGCGGCGACACCGTAGGCACCGCGGCCAAGATAGATTTCGTTAAGGTAAAGCTCGAGGATTTGGTCTTTGGTAAACGCTTCCTCGATGCGGAAGGAGAGGATGATCTCCTTGATCTTGCGTTCGTACGAGACTTCGTTGCCGACCAGGAAGTTTTTCGCCACCTGTTGGGTAATCGTCGACGCCCCAATCAGCCGCCGGTCCGTCCCCATGTTCTGCACGTTGGTCACCATCGCCCGGACGATACCGGCGATATCGATGCCCGAATGGCTGTAGAAGGTTTTGTCCTCGGCAGACAGAAAGGCGTTGATGACCCGCTCGGGGATCACCTGAAACGGCACAAATATTCGCCGCTCGATCGCGTACTCAGCCAGGAGCCGCCCGTCGCCGGCATAGACCCGGGTGGTGATCGGCGGCTCGTAGTTGGCGAGGCTGCTGTGATCGGGGAGATCACGGCCGTAGGTTTCGAACACCCAATACACGCCGACCGCCCCGGCGAAACCCACAGCGACCATTAGCGCAAACAGCGCGCCGATCAGACGGCGCCATGCGCCACCGCGTCGGGGCCGCCGCTGCGGCCGGTCTGGCTGCCGCAGGTCCGGATCGGGCTGTGCCTCGCCGGCCACGGCGACGACGGCCGGGCCGTCCGCCCGCAGGGTTTTCCTCTGATCTGCCATCCCACTATGCTCTCCGGCCGGCTAACGGTGGCTCTCCGGCCGGCTAACGGTGCTCACGGGCCCCCGGAGCGATCGCCGCCCGCCCGATCTGTCCCCCTCTTACGCCACTCGTTGGCCAAGCGCCATGATTTCCCTCACTTGCGCGAGCCTGACCTGGCGCAGGTGGCTCTAATCTTCGGCTCGGGCAACCTGCACCGAGGCGAAGTAGGCGTCGAGCGCCCGGACCATGGCCTTGGCCAGCGCTTCGAGATGATCGCGGCGGCGCAGCAACCGGTCGTCTTCACTGTTCGACAACAGCCCCACTTCAACCAGCACCGATGGAACATCCGGGGACTTGAGAACGGCGAATCCGGCAAAGCGGTGGGTGTTGCGGAGCAGCCTGGTGGTCTCGCCCAGCTCGCCGACCAAGCGACTGGCGAGCTGGGCCGAATGGTTCATCGTCTCCCGCTGCGCGAGGTCGATCAGGATGTTGGTGACCTCGGGGGATTCGGTCGTCAGGTCGAGGCCGGCGATCAGGTCGACCTTGTTCTCCCGCTCGGCCAGGGCCGCCGCCTCTGCGTCGGAGGCCCGCTCCGACAGGGTGTAGACGGAGGCGCCGCGAAGCGATGCGACCGGATTGGCATCGGCGTGAAGCGAGAGAAAGACATCGGCGCCGGCGGCGCGGGCGATCGCAATCCGGTCGCGCAGCCGGATGAAGATGTCCCGGTCCCGGGTCAGCACCACCCGATAGCCGCCCCGGCGCAGCAGTGCCTCGCGAAGCAGCCGCGCTGCCGCCAGGGTGATGTCCTTCTCCCGCTGTCCGGAGACGCTGATCGCGCCGGGATCGACGCCGCCGTGGCCGGGGTCGATCGCCACGAGCGGACGAAAGGGCGGCTCCGGTTTGCGCATCGGCCGCGCCGTTGCCAGAATCGCAAGCGCCGGGGCCAGGGCTGTCTGCGCAGCTCCCGCCGCCGGCTGCGCGGGTGAGTCCGCACCCGCTTTGCGAAGCGGCGTTGCCGGGCCCACATCAACCAGGAGCTTGCGGTGTCCGGTGTGCTCATCACGCGCTAACCGCGCAGCGAGGACCCGGGCCGGCGCGGTACAGTCGAGGACCACCCGCGACGTACCCGGCCTGAAAACGCCGTAGCGAACCCGAGCGACAATGCCGGAGGCAATCGCCAGCCGACGCTGCGGCGGCGCCCATGTCACCTCGTCGAGATCGATCACGATCCGCGGCGGATCGGCGAGGGCGAATACCCGGAAGGCGACCGGCGCATTCAGCTCCAGGCTCACCCGGGTCCCGTCGCCACGAGGGGTCGCTGCCACGCCGGACAGGATCGGAAGCGCGGAGGCGTCCGGCGGCGCAGCGATCCCGAGTGCCAGAATCAGGCCCAGGACAATCGCCGCGATCGGGCCGGCAAAACGCCGGCCACGGCGGTGCGGACTCGGCCGGATCATGACTGTGCGTCTCAAGCCCTGCAGGTCGTTGCTGCCGAAGGTTGTAGCGACATGACCGGCTCCGCTGCAACCGGTCAGGCCGATCCCATCAAGAGGGTTGCTTGACAAGACGATTGTCGAAACGATTTCCGAGCGCTATGCTCACCGTTGTCAGAACCCTGCTTTGGGGGTTGACACCCGGCGCTGTTGAGTTGGGCGTCGGATCGACAGGTCCGATTCTCGGAAACGACGCCTCAGCTTCGGGCGACAGACGAAACGGCCCCCGGCTTTGTTGGCGCCCGTTTCCTGTCGCTGGCGGCTCTTCAGCTCAACGCGATCGGTCCTGAACGGCACCTGTGCCGGAGACAGTTTCCGTGGTCCCGTAGCGGCTGCGACAAACGAAAGCCATTCGCCCATGAGTGCAGTGCGATCGATCCTCCCGACACTCCCGGCTCCGGCCGGCATGAGTCGGTGGGAGGCGGGCGCCTCCTCTCACCACCCCACAAACAGCACGGGCTGCGCGGCCCCGCCGTTCCGGCCGGCCGCCGCACGCCCCCGGAGTTCCCTGTTTCATGTCTATCAAAAGAATGCTGATCGACGCCGCCTATCCCGAGGAGACCCGTGTCTCCGTCATCGACGGCGATCGTTTGCTCGATTACGACGTCGAGGTCGCCAGCCGGCGACAGCTTAAAGGCAACATCTACCTCGCCAAGGTCACGCGGGTCGAACCGTCGCTGCAAGCCGCCTTCGTCGACTACGGAGGCAACCGTCACGGCTTCCTGGCCTTCAACGAAATTCACCCCGACTACTATCAGATCCCCGTTGCCGACCGCGAAGCCCTGCTCGCCGAGCAGAAGGCCGCCGAGGTTGACGGCGAGGACGACCACGCCAGCGAGGACGGCGCCGGCGCTGCAACCGACGAGGATGACGGCGAGGCCCGGCGGCCGCGGATGCTCCCCCGCCACTACAAAATTCAGGAGGTGATCAAGCGCCGCCAGATCATGCTGGTGCAGGTGGTCAAGGAAGAGCGCGGCACGAAGGGCGCGGCCCTGACCACCTATCTCTCGATCGCCGGCCGCTACTGCGTGCTGATGCCGAACACCATCCGCGGCGGCGGTATTTCGCGCAAGATCACCTCCGCCGCCGACCGCAAGCGGCTGAAGCAGATCGTCTCCGACCTGGAGGTGCCCGAAGGCATGGCGGTGATTCTGCGCACCGCCGGCTCGGAGCGCAGCAAGGCCGAGATTCGCCGCGACTACGATTACCTGCTGCGCCTGTGGAACAACATCCGCGAACTGACCCTGTCCTCGATGGCGCCGACCCTGGTCTACGAGGAGGGGAATCTGATCAAGCGCTCGATCCGCGACCTCTACGATCGCGAAATCGAGGAAATCGTCATTGAGGGCGAGGCCGCGTACCGGACCTGCAAGGACTTCATGAAACTGTTCACCCCCAGTCACGCCAAGCGGGTGAAGGTCTATGAAGATGGCAATGTCCCGCTGTTCCAGCGCTACGGCGTCGAGAACCAGCTGGAAGCGATGCTCAAGCCGACGGTGCAGTTGCGCTCGGGCGGCTCGATCGTGATCAACCCCACCGAGGCATTGGTCTCGATCGACGTCAACTCGGGCCGGGCGACCCGGGAGCGGCACATCGAGGAGACCGCGCTTCGCACCAACCTGGAAGCCTGCGACGAGATCGCCCGCCAGCTCCGCCTCCGCGACCTCGCGGGGCTGATCGTCATCGACTTCATCGACATGGAGGTGGGCCGCAACCAGAGCCAGGTGGAGCGCCGGCTCCGCGAGGCGATGAAGAACGACCGCGCGCGGGTTCAGTTCGGCAAGATCAGCCCGTTCGGACTGCTCGAACTGTCGCGTCAGCGGCTGCGTCCGAGCCTGGTTGAGACGAATTTCTCGCAATGCCCGCAGTGCAGCGGCACGGGGCTGATCCGCACCACCGAATCCACCGCGCTCACCGTCCTTCGCCGGATCGAGCAGGAGTGCGTCGATCATCACACCGCCGCGCTGACGGTCTCGGTGCTCCCGGACGTCGCCCTCTATCTCCTCAATCAGAAGCGGCGGACGCTGGTGGAGATGGAAAGCCGCTACGAGGCCGTGGTGACGATCTTAAGCCGTCTGGACGCGGTTGAGCCCGCCTTCGAGACAGCCCGGCGTGTCGATGCCGATGAAGAAGCCGAGGCGGTCGTGGAGCGCCGCGACGAAGAGGCCGAGGCCGCCGACAAGGTCGGCGACGATGATGGCCGCCGCTCGCGCCGGCGCCGCTCGCGGCGCCGTCGTCCCGAGGACGAGGCCGCTGACACCGAAGCCGCGGCCGTCGATGAGACGGCGCTGGCTGATGCTGATGCTGATTCCGATTCCGATGCCGCTGCCGATGACGACGCCGACACCGATCAGGAGGCCGTCGAGACCCAGGGTGAGGCAGACGAACGCGAGGCAGACGAACGCGAGGCGGATGACCGGCAGGACGACACCGACGACGACGGGCGATCCGGGCGCAAGCGCCGCCGCCGCGGGAAACGCGGTGGCCGCCGCCGGTCTCGGCGCGGTGAGGACGAGACCGACGCGACCGCCGACAGCGTCGAGGCGGCAGAGGCCGGTGAGGAAGCCGCCAGCGACGAGGCCCCGGCATCGTCGCGCGAGACCGGCGCGCGTGCCTCGAGCCGGCGCCGCCGGCGGCGCCAACCGGGCCGCATGGCCGCGTCCACCCGCTCATCCGTCGACCGCCAGGATGCGGCCGGATTCATTGCCTACGACGAACCCGACCCTGACAGCCTCGACCCGAACGTCTTCGCGGCGCCGGTGCCGGAACGGCCACTCCGGACACCGCGCCCGGAACCTGTGCCCGTGGATCGGGCGAGCCCGGCCGCCGGCGAGACCGGTGAGCCCGCGCCGGCGTTCATGGCGACTGACGAGCCGGATCCGCAGGTCATCGGCCGCGTGCCGCCGGCCGGCCGGGTCGCCGCCGGCGAACCGGAACACCTGCTGCCGCCCGCGGCTGCTGCCAATGCGCCCGCGGGCACGCCAGCGGCCGGAGAGCCCGGAGAGCCGGGAGAGCCGGGAGAGACGGGAGAGACGGGAGAGCCGGCCGCAGCGGACGGCGGCTTCCTGGCTCCTGACGAGCCGGACCCGCAGGTCGTGGCGGGTCCGGGCGGGCGGCGGCCGGTTGCCACCGACCGTGATCGCCAGGGCGGGCCTGTCGGTGACAACGGCGCCGGGTCGGGGCGGGATCTGGTCGACGCCGCACCGCAGGTGGATCGCCAGCGGGCGGCCGAGGAGGCTCGCCGCACCCTCGTGGTCAACGTCGGCAAGGAGGAGAGTGCGCGTGACCAGCCGGCGGGGGCGCAGCGTCGCGGCTGGTGGCAGCGGTTCCTCGGCTGATCCCGCGGTGATCGTGAAACGCCAGCCGACCGGGGGCGGTCAGCCGCCCCGCCAGGCAACCAGCCGGCGTACGGCTTCGGCGATCTCTTCCGTGGCGCCGGCGAACGAGAAGCGGACGGCCCGGCTGCCGCGGCCGGGATCGAAATCGATGCCGGGGGTCGCCGCGACCCCGATCTCCGCCAGCATCCGCCGGCAGAACGCGCGGCTATCATCAGTGAGCGCCGTTGCGTCGGCGTAGAGGTAGAACGCGCCGTCGGCCGGAGCGGGATCGCCGAACCCGGCCTCGGGGAGGCTTTGCAGCAACAGTGCGCGGTTGCGGGCGTAGCGGGCGACGTGGCTATCAAGTTCGTCGGTGCAGTCGAACGCCGCGATGGCGGCGTGCTGCGAGAGCGCCGGCGGTGAGATATAGAGGTTCTGGGCGAGGCATTCGGCGGAGCGCAATAAATCCGGGGGCGTTACCATCCAGCCCAGCCGCCAGCCGGTCATCGAATAGTACTTTGAGAAACTGTTGATCACCAGCGCCCGGTCGGTCAAGGCAAGGGCCGTCTCCGCCGCCTTGGTGTAGGTGATGCCGTGGTAGATCTCATCGGAGACCAGCCGGATGTCCCGGGACTCGCAGGCCGCCACCAGGTCGGCGAGGGCACCGCGGTCGATCATCGTGCCCGTGGGGTTCGCCGGACTGGCGATGATCAGGCCGTCCAGGCGGCCGGGAACCGCGTCGAGATCGGCCGGGGTCGGCTGGAAGCCACCGGAGCGATCCAGCTCGAGGTTGACGACCTCAACATTGAGCGCCCCGAGAATGTTGCGGTAAGCAGGATAGCCGGGGCTCGCCAGTGCGACCCGGTCGCCGGGATCGAAGGCGGCCAGGAATGCGAGCACGAAGGCGCCCGATGAGCCGGTGGTGACGACGATCCGCGCCGGGTCGACGGCGACGCCGTAGGTCTCGTGGTAATGTCGGGCAATCCGCGCGCGCAGCCGCGGCAGGCCGAAAGCCTCGGTGTAGCCCAGCCGCTCCGCCTCCAGGGCTTCCCGGGCGGCGGTGCGGACCCGATCGGGCGCCGCGGTCGCCGGCTGGCCGACCTCCAGGTGCAGCACATCGTTGCCGGCCGCGGCGCGTTCGTTCGCCGCGCGCATCACGTCCATGACGATGAACGGGTCAATGCCGCCCCGCGTCGAAACCTTGAGAACCATCCCGGTCCTTTCCTCTGCCCCGCGCCGCGCATGTTTCCGCCGCATCCGGCCGAAGGTCCGGCGGCAAGATTACTGATCGGCGGCGACGGCCAGTCCGTGACCTCGCGGATCGATCGCCGCCGCGCAGCTCTCCGGCGAGCCCCGGGCGCCGCCCGGGCAGGCGACGGCCGCCACCCGCCCGAGGCTCGGGGTCTCGGCGAAGCGAACCCCGCGGCCGCGGACAGCGGCGAGAACCCGGTCCCCCGGCTCACCATAGACGAGACCGCCGGCGCCGGTACTGAGCGCCCGCGGCGCCGCGATGGCCGAGGCGAGCGGTTGTCCGCCTTCGAACACCCGTGCCGCCACCCCGGCCAGCGCCGCCGGCGCGGCGACCCCGCCGCTGGCGGCGCCGGCGAAGCGCGCATCCCGGACGTTTTCGTTGACGATCAGCATCGGTCCGAGCGCCGAGGCACCCCGCCCGCCCGGACCCGGCGCCGCCGCCAGAACGATGCCGGTGCCGGGAGCGATCCGGCCGGTGCCGAAAGCACTGTTCAGGGTCACCGAGCAGGCGGCCGCCGAGCCGTCGCGATCCACGGCAACGAAACTCGCCGCCGACGGGTTCTCCAGGGGCACATCGCCGATTGTTACCGCCGTGTCGGCATTGCCAGCCAGGGCCGCCAGCCGGGTGGGGCTGACCAGGTTGTCCGTCGCCAGAGCCGGTCCTCCGTCCCTCGCCTGCCAAGCCTGCCGGTCCCGGGCCGCGGCCGAGGACGCCTCAGCGATCCGCCAGATCTGCTCGGCCGCGCTGTCACCGAGGCCGGTCTCCTGAAGCAGCGCCAGGATCTGCGCGGCCATCACCCCGCCTGCGGCGGGCGGGCCGACGGCAAGAATGACATCGTCGCCGGCTGCGACCCGGACGGTCTCCACGAGCCGCGGCCGGTACGCGCGCAGGCCGGCCACCGCGAGGCTGCCGCCGGCCGTCGTTGCGGCGTCGGCGAACTGCTGGGGAAACACTCCGGTGTAGAAGGCGCCGGCGCCCTCGCTGCGCACCCGCGCAAGCACGGTCGCAAGCTCCACCTGGCGGATGAAGTCGCCCTCCCGGACCATCCGCTGCTCAGTGCCATCGGCGGCGGCTTCGTCCGCGCTCACCGCGAACAGCCGTCGGATCTCCGGATCCTCGATCAGTGCCCGTTCCAAAGGTGCGATGTCGGTGGCCAGCGCCCGCGACACCTGCGCTCCGAACCGCGCCAGATTCTCCGCCGGCGCCAGCAACTGTGACCAGCGGAGCCGGCCGAACCGGGCATGAAAGGCAAAGAAGCCACGGACGTTACCGGGGACGGCCGTTGGCCGGTCGGCGCTCTCCGGGACCGATGCGGGCGCCCGTGCCAGAAAATCGATGGCCGACACCTGACCGGTTTCGGAGTCGAAGCCGATACAGACGCCGCCACCGCCGAGTGAGGCCCGGGATGGCAGGGTGACCGCCGCAACGAAGTACATCGCCGTCACCGCATCGGCGGCCGTCCCGCCGGCCGAGAGGACATCCCGGCCGATCAGCGCGGCCTGGGGATCATCGGCGGCCACCGCTCCGAAAAATCCCTCCACATAACCGATGGTGCCGACTGGCGGATCATCGCCACCGCAGCGGCCGAGAAGGATCGGCAGGAGCAACCCGACACTCAGGGCCGCTGCCATCGATTGACGTCGTCGGTGCCGCTCTCTACGATTTTTGTCCCTTCCCGGCGAAAGGTTCTGTGCGGTGTCGAAGTTCATACCCCTCGGTCCGATCGTGCTCTGTTTGGTTCTGATCCTTCTGGCAGGCCCGGTCGCCGCCAAGGGGGGTGGGATTGCGCTCGTTCGCGATGCCGAGATCGAGGCGACGATCCGCAGCTACGCAGCGCCTCTGTTCCGGGCCGCCGGCCTCGATCCTAACGCCGTCGAGATCTATCTGGTCAAGGACGCCGCTATCAACGCCTTCGTCGCCGGCGGTCAGAAGCTGTTCCTCAATACCGGACTGCTGATGAAAAGCGAGTCAGCAAATCAGGTGGTCGGCGTGATCGCCCACGAAATCGGCCATATCCAGGGCGCCCACCTCGTCCGTGTGCAAGACGCCATGCGCAACGCCACGGCCGAGTCGATCCTGGCCCTGGTTGTCGGCATTGCGGCCGGCCTCGCCTCCGGTGAGCCGGGGCTCGGAACCGCCGCGGTGCTGGCCGGCCAGGACATCGCCACCCGCAACTTCCTGCGCTACAGCCGCACCCAGGAAGGTGCAGCCGACGCCGCAGCGCTGCGCCTTCTCGATGCCACCGGGCAGTCAGCCCGCGGTCTTGCCGCCTTTTTCCGCAGTCTCGAGGACCAGGAACTGCTCGCAGTGGGCAGGCAGGATCCCTACCTCCGAACCCATCCGCTGAGCCGGGACCGGATCGAGGCAATCGAAGCCCATGTCCGCCGTTCGCCCCATTCTGATGCGGTTGACCCGCCAGCTTACCGTGTGTCGCACGCCCGGATGCTTGCCAAGCTCCACGGCTTTCTGTCGCCGCCGTCGCTGGTCTACCGGTTGTATCCGGACAACGACCAGAGCGAGCCCGCCCGCTACGCCCGGGCGGTGGCCTATCATCGGGACAACCAGCCCGAGGCGGCCCTGGCCGACGTCGACAGCCTGATCGCCGACCGTCCGCAGGATCCGTATTACCTGGAACTCAAAGGCCAGATCCTGTTTGAGCGGGGCCGGGCGGCCGAAGCCCTGCCGGCATACGAGGCGGCGGTGGCAGCGGCGCCGGGCGAGGCGCTGTTGCGGATCGATCTCGCGCGGGTTCAGCTGGCCCTCGAAGACCCCCGCTATCGGGAGCCGGCAATCCACAATCTGCGCGCCGGCCTCGTCCGCGAAGCCGACAACGCGTTCGCTTGGCGCCAGCTCGCCATCGCCTACGGTCAGAGCGGCGATGCGGGGCGCAGCGCCTGGGCGCTCGCTGAAGAGGCCGCGCTCCGGAAGAACTGGAGCGAGGCGATCTATCACGCCGGGAAGGCCGAAATCACCCTGCCGGCAGCGGCGCCGGAGCGACTGAAGGCCCAGGACATCAAGGTTCAGGCCCGCCATCAGCTGGATGCCGACCGCTGACGCCGAAGGCCGGCCGGCAGCTTCGTGCAGGGGAGACCGGGACGAGCCATCGGTGGATCCCGGTCACAGAGCCGTGAACATGCGTGCCGGATCGCTTCTGATGCTTGCCCGCGGCCGCCCCGACGCCCAACATCGCATCCAGCATCTCTATCAGCCTCGGGAGAGTGGCAGGATGGCGTCAGGCGGAATTCTTCGGGGGGCGGGTCTTCTTGCTCTCGGCCTCCTTCTTTCGGCGACGCCGGCTCTGGCTCCCGCCCATGCAGCGGACGGTGAGCCGCCATTTTCGGAACCGAAGCGGCAGGAAATCGAGTCGATCATCCGTGATTACATCACGAACCACCCTCAGGTGATTCTCGATGCTGTGAGGCAACATCAGACCAACGCCGCGGTCGAATCGAAAGTCCGCGTGCAGACCGCGCTGATCAGCGCCCGGGATGAACTGGAAAACGATCCCTCCTCACCAACCGTCGGCAACAAGAACGGCGACGTTACAATTGTCGAATTTTTTGATTATCAGTGTGGATACTGTAAGTCGGTGTTTCCGGATGTGCGCGATCTGATCGAGACGGATGGCAACATCCGCTACGTGCTCAAGGAATTCCCGGTCCTCGGGCCGCCTTCGACGATTGCCGCGCGAGCCTCTCTCGCGGTTTGGGCGGAGTATCCCGAGCGCTATTTTGACTACCACGCGGCGCTGATGTCGGTACGCGGCACGCTGAGCGAAGAGCGGGTGCTGAAGGTGGCCGAGGACCTCGGGATGAACCCCAACCAGCTCCGCTCGACGATGTTCGAACCGAAGATCGACAATAAAATCCTGTCGGTTCGGGACTTGGCAACGCGCCTGGAATTGCGGGGAACGCCGGCGTTCGTGATCGGCGATGAGGTGATCCCCGGCGCGGTCAGCCCGGATGCCCTCAAGGACCTCATCGACCGCGCCCGAAGGAGCTGACCCCGCCCGGGGTACCGGGCAGCGGGCACCCAGCAGCGCTCAGGCGGCGGTACGAGGTCTCGCCGCCGTAACGCAGGTGGCCGGTGATCCCCACAGCAGCAGAGGAAGTCAGCGATGCGACCCGTCCCCCGGCCGACCGCTCCTGGACAGGAATCGGTGTGGGCCTACCCCCGTCCGGCCATTCTCGACCGGGCCCGCAAGCCGGTGCGGGTGGTCTTCGCCGGGCTCACCATCGCCGAGACCAGCCGGGCGATGCGGGCGCTCGAGACCAGTCATCCGCCCACTTACTACATTCCTCCGGAGGACGTTGCGAGCGAATACCTGCGGCCGGCGCCCGGGGCCACGGTCTGCGAATGGAAGGGGCAGGCCAGCTATTTCGACGTGGTCGTTGGTGAACGGACCGCCCGCCGTGGGGCTTGGTGCTATTCGCAGCCAACCCCGGCGTTCGCGCCGATTGCCGGCTGGCTGGCGTTCTATGCGCCGCTCATGGATGCCTGCTACGTGGGTGACGACCGCGTCACCCCACAGCCGGGCGGCTTCTATGGTGGCTGGATCACCAGCGACGTGGTCGGCCCGTTCAAGGGAGAGCCGGGCACGGAGGGCTGGTGATCCGTCCGGCTCCTGAAGCATCCCCGTGAACCCTTCAGCGGGCGTCCGAGATCAGCGGACCGTTCGGGTATCCGGAGGCGGCGCGTTTCTCGAACGCGGAGACCATCATCCGCGCCGTCGCCGGGAGGGCAAGATCGATGCCCCGCTGCAGCAGTCGCGAGCGGGTCCGCCAGTGCAGATCGATGATCACGCGCGTCGCCGTCCCGACCGCGCTGAACCGCCAGCGGATCAGGAACACGTCGAACAGCGGGTCCTGCGAGGTGATCTCGATCCGATCCGGAGGAAACAGCCGGGTCCGGCTCTGAAACCGCTCGCGGATCGGACCGAGGACAATCTCCTGCTCGGTCTCATAAGAACGGTCGTCGCCGCCGATCCGGCGCGCCCGCGTCCACAGCGGCAGGAACTCCGGGTAACGCTCCACATCCGCGACCAGTTGAAAGAGCCGCTCGCGCGGAACCATCAGAGTGCGCACTTCCCGGTGTGTACTCATCGCTGCTGATCCGGATCATATCGCGGCCGCCTGCGTTTCCAGTTCACTGCCCCGGTGCGATCCAGCCGGACCATCCGGGCGGCGCGACCGAAGGCCGCCGGTCGATCACGAGGCGGCACGGAGTGCGGAGGTCTGCTCGCTGAAGGTTTGCAGCCAAAGCTCCAGGATCAGGATATCCCAGAGCAGCCCGCTCGGCCCCGGAATATCCCCGTCGCCGACGGTCGGGTCGATCCGATCAACGAACTCGGGCCGGAGATAGCCCCGGTTGCGAAAGCTGCGGCAGCAGGCATGGGCAAGTTCCCGAAACCGCGGGTGGCGACGCGGCCAGTCCGTGTACGGCATCCCGAAGCCATGCTTTTTCTTGGCAATGATCTCGTCGGGAAGCCAGCCGGCCATGGCCTGCTTGTAAAAAGAGCGCAGCTTGAAGTGCCGGATCATCACGTCCGGCGGCACCCGCGCCGAGAACTCCACGACGTCGTCATCGAGGAACGGATACCGCACCGGCATTCCCGCCATCATCGCCGTGCGGGTGACCTTGCGGAGGTCATTGTCGGCGAGGGTGATCTTCAGGTCGAGATGCATCATCCGCTGCAACAAATCGGCCGAAGCCGTCCGTTCGTAGGCTTCCCGTTCCCGGACATCCAGGTGATCGGCGTCGGCCGCGGCATACAGCGCCGCTGTCTCCGTGTCCTCGCGAAGGATGTGGCGGAATGGATCGTCCGTCCGCATCCGCGCCGGCATCGGAGTATTGCTGGTACGAATGAACCGTCCGACCTTGCGGACCACCGGCAGGCGGTCGAGGGCAAATGTGACCGGCTCGATGAGTCTGCGGCGAAGCCCGCGCGGCAGGTGCTGGTAGGTCTCGAAGATTTTCTGGTGGACATATCGCTTGTTGCCGCCGAACAGCTCATCGCCGCCGTCGCCGGCAAGAAGGCAGCTGGCGCCGCGCTCCCGGGCCATGAGCGCGCAGAAATAGGCCGGCGCCGCCGAAGAATTGGCGAACGGCTCGTCATAGGCGGCGGCGAGCCGCGGCATCAGGTCCAGGGTGTCGTCGGCGGTGAGGATATGCTCGTGCTGCTCCGTCTTGAACCGCTCGGAGGCCAGGCGGGCGTAGGCCATCTCGTTGTAGTCATCGGCCTCGAAGCCGATTGTGAACGTCCTCGCCCCGTGGCCGCTCTCTTCGGCGAGCAGTCCTGCGACGGTGGAGCTGTCAAGACCACCACTCAGGTAGGCGCCGACGGTCGCCGGGTCCTCGCCCTCGAGCGTCCGCCGCACCGCCTGACGCAACAACGCGTGCATCTCCTCGCCGAGCGAGGCAACATCGCGGGGCCCCTCGGTGCGATAGGGCATCTGCCAGTAAAAATCACGGCGAACCTGTCCATCCTCAACCACCAGCCGCTCGGCGGGCAGCAGCTTGCTCTGTTCGTTGAAGATCGTCTCCGGGGCGGGACAAATCCCGCCGGCAATGAAGTCGTGGATGGTCTGCAGGGAGATCGTCGCCTCGACGGCGGGGTGATTGCGGACACTGGTGGTCGTGGCGCCGAACACGACGCCCCGCCCGGCGAGCGCAAAGCACATGGTCGAGACCCCGAGGCGGTCGATGGCAAGAAGCAGGCGGCGGCGCCCGGAGTCAGCCACGGCGACGGAAAAACTGCCCTTCAGCCGGCTCAGCAGGTCCACGCCAAACTGCCGGTAGGCGTGGAGGAGCGCCGCGGCATGACCATGCTCGCGGGCCCGGCCGGCCAGGTCGGCCTCGTCCCAGCGCGGATAGCCCTCGATGGCGGCGGTGATCCCATCGGCGCGGACGACGCCAGCCGTCCCGGGGCGTCCCTGGGCATGGACAGCCTGGTCGGGTTCGGCTGCTCCAACCCCGGTCCCGGCGCCGAATGGCGGCAACCCGGCAGCCATGATCTGCAGGACCCGATCGTGGTGCATCGTGGTCAGCGGTGTATGCAACAGCCACCCGCAGAGACCGGTCATCGCTGCCCTCCTCTGTCGACCCGGTTGCGGCAGGCATGACGGTCTCCGCCCGTTCCGACCCGCTCTCCCCGAGGCGAACAAACCCTACTCCACAGTGCGCAACGGGGCAACGCCTGGACCTCGGCCTTCCGGCGAGCGGGAGCCGGCCCTCTTTTCCGGGCAGGTCAGTGGCGGGTGGAATGCGTATGGGCAGAGAGCGCGGCAAGCGCCGTGCGCGGCGCTTCCAGATGGGGATTGATGGCGAGTGCCGTCTCCAGAGCGAGCGCAGCCTGCTCCGGCTGGCGCCGACGCAGGCAAATCTGCGCAAACCCGGAGATCGCCCCGAAATGGCGGGGCTCCAGGTGCAGGGTCTGGCGGATGTCGGCGACGCTTTCGGCATCCCGGTTTTCAAGAAACCGCAGGGTGGCCCGCTTGTTCCAGACTTCCGGCCAGCCGGGCTCGACGGCAAGCAGCAGGGCGAGCTGCTTGTCGGCATCCGCGAACCGGCGGGCGGCGATGGCAGCGATGGCCTCGTCCATGCCCGCTGCGCGCTCGGGATCGGGATGAGCGGTCCAAAGCTCCCAGATCCGGTCTTCGAGAAGGTAAGCCGGCTCGGCTGGGTCGGCGGATTGCAAGGCCTTGAACAGGGCATTCAGCTCAGCCGGGAGCCAGGCACACGGGGTCCGCTGGTGCCAGGTGGCGAGAAGCTTAAGGACCTCGTCGACCATCCGCTGTCCGGGTCACCAGCTGGAGATCAGCTTGACCAGGTCGGTCGGATTGGTGCGCAGGCTCAGGCCCTGCCCCTTTTCGTTGTAGGCATGCCAGCATCCGTCGTCCTTGATGACACCAAAGGTGGTCCACCGGGGGCAGCGGATGATGGCAAATTCCTGTCCGCTCTCCGCCGTGCCGAACTCCACAAGCAGACCACGCTCGCTCGCCGCCTCCTCAATCGCGCGCTTCTCCGTGGTCGAAAACTGGTTCGGATCGAACGTGATAACGCTCACGCCTTGCCCTCGCTGCTGCATGCTCTCGGCCCTGAGCCTATCACGGCAAAAGGGAAAATAACCATTGTTGAATTGTGGAGTTTGGCGGGTCTGTGCTCAACCGTGGGCAACGCCGCCCGCGCCCGGCAGGTTCAGGCCGCTGGCCCGAACCGTTCGTTGCCAAAGGCCCTGGCCGCGACCATCATGCCGGCGCCCGGGGCCGCAGCCGGCCCGCGCTGCCAAAGGAGAAGACTGAATGAACGCTTTGCGCACCCTCCTCGTTGCTGCTGCGGCGCTGCCGCTCGCGGCGCTGTTGCAGCCTGCTGTCGCGGAACTGGGAGAACCCGACGGTACGGTCACGCTCGCCACCACCGCCGTTTCGGTCGGCGTCGGCTGGGAATGGGGTGGCGGAACGCTCACCCTTAAGGATGGAACCACCCACCGCTTCGAGATCAGCGGTCTGAACGTTCTTGATGTCGGGATCAGCCAGGTGGATGCTTCGGGCGAGGTCTACAACCTCGACCAGCTCAGCGACTTCCCCGGAACCTATACCGCCGTCGACGCGTCCGCCGCCCTGATCAAGGGGGCCGGCGTCCTGGAGATGACAAACGGAAAGGGAACGCGGATGGTCCTGCGCTCCAATCAGACCGGGGTCCGCCTGCAGCTCGGCGGCTCCGGCCTGACTGTGACGCTGACCGACTGAGGTCTTCGCGCGCTGCCGCCCGCGGCCGGTCCGGTTCCCCGCCGCGACCGCCGCAGGCGCTCGCCCCGGCCTCTCGAGCCCGGGCTCAACGCGGGCCGAACAACAGCCATAAGAGAAATCCGAGAAACGGGAAAATCAGGATCAGGACCACCCAGAAGACCTTGGCGCCGGTCGATGCGCCGCTGTTGACGGTCTTGACGATGGCCCAGACGTTGAGAATCAGCAGGATCAGCCCGAACAGGCCGACTTCAAGGCCAAACATGGCTAACGCTCCTCAGCGGGTCCACAGATCAGTAAAGGCCGGCCCGTTCACAGTCCGGCGTTCTTGACCAGAGTCTTGGCGACCCGGCGGGCGCGGCGCGCTGCCTCGCGGTGGCCGGAAACGTGGGCCGTGACCGTCGCTCCCTCGACCAGCAAAGCGATCTGCTCGGCCAGATCCTCCGCATCGTCGGCCCCGGCGGCATTGGCAAGTTCGCGGAAATACTCACGCATCGCCGCCTTATGGGCCGCCGCCGCGAGGTGCACCGGATCGTCGCGGTGGCCGTATTCAGCAGCGGCGTTGACGAACATGCAGCCCTGAAAGCCAGCGGCATCGAACCAGTCCTCGAGCGTATCGAACACCGCCAGCAACCGTTTGCGGGGGGAACGGGCACGGGCCTCCACGGATGCCCGGAACCATTCGCGAAACCGGGCGTCGCGCCGCTCGAGCGCGGCCACGATCAGCGCATCCTTGGAGCGAAAATGCTTGTACAGGGTCATCTTGGCGACACCCGCCGTGGCGAGGATGCGATCGACGCCCGTGGCGTGAAAGCCGTGCTGATAGAACAGGTCGAGGGCCGTGTCGACGAGGTCGTCTTTGCGTGAGGCTGCCATCATTACTCCCCACAGAACCATACAGACCTTTCCGGCCGACGCCAAGCGGGAGCGGAGTTCCGGACGCTGACGCACTGTCCCATGCGCCATACACACATCGTCAACCCCGGCGCTGGTACCTTAAGGGCCCGAGAGGCGATCGAATCGGATAGGAGTGCCCGTGAGCCCGGCGTCCGACAGGATTGGTGACTTTACTGGCTGGCGCCCGGGGGCGGACCCGGCTCGCACCGACGCTCGCGACATCGTGGGGATCCGGTCCGGTGACGGCGGCGAGACCGCGTAGCCGCCGGCCGGCGCCCGTCGTCCAGCGCTACGATCCGCACTGGGCGCGGACCCCGTCGGGCCGCTTTCACCGCCTTGCCCATCTGGACCCGGACGAGCACGACCTGGCCGGTCAGGTGGGCTTGTTCGTGTGCTGGCATGCCGGGGTCAGCCCGGCCTGGGTCTACGTCGGATGGTCCACCGACCTTGCCGAGGCGATCGCTTCGCTGGCCGGCGACGAGCGAATCACCGTCCACGAGGTGAACGGCGGTCTGTTCGTCACCTGGGCACACGTGCGCAGCGAGTACTGCGCCGGCATGGTCGACCACCTGACCCGGACGCTCCGTCCCTTGATCGCCAATCCTGCCATCAAGAACGGCGAGGAGTTCCCCATTCCTGTTCGCCCGCCCGGCGCCTGAGCCCCGCCCTGACAAGCCGCGACCGGCGCTGACCGATGGCACGCTATCCCGTCTCCAGGGCGGCATGGGCCGCCGCCACGCCGGCTTCGACGGAGCGCTGGCAACGCCGGGCCAGGTCCTTCCGGTCGGCGACCTCGTCGGCCCAGATGGGCGGATGAAAGCGCAGTTCCACCTCCGCCCCGCGCATCCCGGCAACCCGGAACAGATGCGGGGCCAGGGTCATATCGCCATACCAGCCGTACCACTCCGTGCGCCCTCCGGTGAGCGGCGTGCCGTCGGTGGTGCGCGTATAGGCGATTGAGACCGGCTGAACGGCGAGACGTGCCCGCCCGCGCTCTGCGGCCGCGGGACCCGGCCGGGCGATGGCGAACAGCGACGACTTGAAAGGGGCGACCGTCGTCCCGTCCGTGCTGGTCCCCTCGGGGAACAGGATCAGCCGTTCTCCCGCGGCGATCAGCGCATCGATCTGCCGGCTCTGGTCGCGGGCCCGGGCCGGGGTGCGATCGACAAAGACCGTCCGGGTGACCCGGGCGATCATCCCGAACACCGGCCAGCGGGCGACGTCGCTCTTGGCGACGAAGAGTCCTTCGACCACCTGCGCCAGCACAACGATATCCAAATAGGATGCATGATTGGCACAGATCAGGGCCGGACGCCCTTCATAGGGCGTGCCGAACCGGCGGACGGTGAGGCCGATCAGCCTGGAGGCCGACCGGCACCACCAGACCTGCACCCGCCGGCGCCAGCGCCGCGCCGAGGGCGGCGAGAGCCCGTAAGCGGCGAGCATCACCACGTTGATCACGGCAAGGAGGGCGAGGCGCAGGACCGCCCGCAGCCGGCTGACCTCCGGTTCGGCCGGCATGGTCAGGCGGCAGCGCGCACCGTCGACGCCCGGCGGTAATGGCGGTCGTACTTCCGCGTAACCAAGTCGGTCTTGACGATCATGCACACGTCGGTGGTGCCGAACTGGCGATCGACCACGGCGCCCTCACCGACAAAGCCGCCGACCCGCAGATATCCCTTGATGAGCGGCGGCAAATCATTGACGGCGCTCTGCACGTCGATGCTGGCCCGCGGCACCCGATGCATATCCACGTACTGGTTTTCCAGCGCGCGGGGCCGCAGGGTCCGGGGAGCAAGATGGAAATGGTGGAGATAGGACAGCGCGAGCCCCATCTCCTCCGGTTCGGTGCCGGGGAAGCTGGCACATCCAAACATCAAGCCGATGTGATAGTGCATCACATAGGCTGCGAGCCCCCGCCAGAGCAGTTGCATCACCCCGCGGCTCCGGTACTCGGCCTGCACGCAGGACCGTCCGAGCTCGACGATCTCGCCCGGATACGCCATCAGCGTCGCGAGGTCATATTCCTGTGCCGTATAAAAACCGCCGTGCTTGTCGGCCACGGAGCGGCGAAGCAGCCGGTAGGTCCCGACGATCGCCGGCCGGTCGCCGGTGCAGCAATCCAGATCGGCGACGATCAGGTGGTCGCAGATGTCGTCGAAGCGATCGAAGTCGCGGCGGACCGCCAGCATCTCTGGCGACGGCTTGGCGGCCATTTCCTCGTAAAAGACGTGGTAGCGGAGCGCCTGTGCCGCCGCCAGGTCTTCCGGATCGCCGGCGAGGCGGACCTCAAAATTGTTAAACCGGAGGGGCGCGATCGCACCAGCTTCCCCAGCGTTGTCCACCGGCATCGCAGCCCTTTTTCTCAGCCTTCCGTGACGTTCGCCCGGACACCGGGCGTGGCGTTCGTTGCCGTGACCGGCATCCTGTAAGCCCGAAAGCAAACCACGCCCGGGAGATGATTTCAAGCGGAGGACACCTGCAAAACGGTGCAGGTCAACGCGTCGGCACCGGCCGGGGTCCGGAATAGTCGTAGAACCCCCGCCCGTTCTTACGGCCGGTCCAGCCGGCCTCTACGTACTTTACCAAAAGCGGGCAGGGCCGGTACTTGGTATCTGCCAGTCCTTCATGGAGGGTGTGCATAATAATGAGGCAGGTATCAAGGCCGATGAAATCGGCGAGCTCCAGGGGGCCCATGGGATGCTGGGTGCCGAGACGCATGGCCGTGTCGATGCTGTCCACCGACCCGACCCCCTCGTACAGGGCGTACACCGCCTCGTTGATCATCGGCATGAGCACTCGATGGACGATAAACGCCGGGAAATCCTCGGCACTGATCGGCCTGTGGCCGAGCGAGGTGGCGAATCGACTCACCGTCTGGAAGGTCTCCTCATCGGTCGCGATTCCCCGGATCAGCTCGACCAGCGGCAGCTTCGGCACCGGATTCATAAAGTGGGTGCCAATGAACCGGCTCGGACGGTCGGTCTGGGCGGCCAAGCGGGTGACCGAGATCGTCGAGGTGTTGGTGGCGATGATCGCCTCCGCGGGCAGGACCGCGCAAAGCTTCTTCAGGATCTCGCGCTTGACCGTCTCGTCCTCGACGGCCGCCTCGATGACAATCTGGCAGTCGGCGAAGTCGGCGTAGTCGAAGCCGCGGGTCAGCCGCGCCAGCGCCTCCTCGGCCTGCTGCCGGCTGAGCCGGCGCCGCTCCACCTGCCGATCGAGGTTCTCCTCGATGACCCGGCGGGCGATTTCCAGGGCCTCGGGAACGATATCCACCAGATGAACGGCAAAGCCGGCTTTGACGCACACCTCGGCGATGCCGGTGCCCATCTGGCCCGCGCCGACCACGCCGACCCGGCGGATCTCCATGACCCGGGTTCCGCTGGCGCTCAGCTGGACTTGTCCAGCTCCACAGACAGTTCCGGTAAGGCCTGGAACAGGTCGGCGACAAGGCCGTAATCGGCGACCTGGAAAATCGGTGCCTCTTCATCCTTGTTGATCGCGACGATCACCTTGCTGTCCTTCATGCCTGCCAGATGCTGAATGGCGCCGGAGATGCCGACGGCGATGTAGAGTTCCGGCGCGACCACCTTCCCGGTTTGTCCCACCTGGTAATCGTTAGGAACGAAACCGGCGTCGACGGCCGCGCGCGAGGCGCCGACGGCCGCTCCAAGCCGGTCGGCGATCGTCTCCAGAAGGTGGAAGTTCTCGCCGCTCTGCATTCCCCGGCCGCCGGAGACGACCACCCGGGCGCCGGTCAGCTCCGGCCGCTCGCTCTTGGTCAGTTCCTGGCCCAGGAACCGCACGCCAGCCGGAGCCTTCTCGGGCTCCACGGTCTCAATCGCCGCCGCGCCGCCGCTTTCCGCCGCCTTTTCGAAGTTGGTGGTCCGCACGGTGATGATCTTGACGGGATCGGCGCTCTTCACGGTAGCCATGGCGTTGCCGGCATAGATCGGCCGGACCACCGTGTCTGCGTCGACAATCTCAGTCACGTCCGAGAGCATGGCCACATCAAGCAGGGCGGCGACCCGCGGCATGACGTTCTTGCCGAATGTCGATGCCGGCGCGAGCAGATGGCTGTAGTCCTTGGCCAGCGCAACGATCAACGGTGCCATCGCCTCCGCGAGGGGATGGGCGTAGGCTGGAGCATCGGCAACCCGTACACGCTTGACGCCCGTGACCGCGGCAGCCGCTTCGGCCACGGGGCCGACAGTCTCTCCGGCAACCAGCACATCCACGTCGCCGAGCCCGGCGGCGGCGGTTACCACACTCAGAGTATTGGGCTTGAGCACGCCATCGGCGTGATCGGCGACGACCAGTACACCCATCGTCAGATCACCTTGGCTTCTGTCTTCAGTTTCTGCACCAGCGTCCCGACGCTGTCGACCTTGATCCCGGCCTGACGCGTCGGCGGCTCCTCGACCTTCAGGAAGGCGAGCCGCGGCGCCACATCTACCCCCAGGTCATCGGGGCTCAGCGTCTCGATCGGTTTCTTCTTGGCCTTCATGATGTTCGGCAAAGAGGCATAGCGCGGCGTATTCAGACGCAAATCCACCGAGATCACCGCCGGCAGATCGACGGCAATCGTCTCAAGGCCGCCGTCGATCTCCCGCACCACCTCCGCTGACTCTCCTGCCACCTTCAGCTTGGAAGCGAAGGTCGCCTGCGGCCAGTCGAGCAGGGCGGCAAGCATCTGCCCGGTCTGATTGGAGTCATCGTCGATCGCCTGCTTGCCAAGCAGAATCAGTTTGGGCGCCTCCCGCTCGACGAGCGCTTTCAGCAGCTTGGCAACGGCAAGCGGCTGCAGGTCCTGGTCGGTCTGCACCAGAATTCCGCGATCGGCGCCCATGGCAAGGGCAGTGCGGATGGTCTCCTGGCACTGCTGACTGCCGAGCGAGGTGGCCACAATTTCCGTCGCGATCCCCGCTTCCTTCAGGCGGATGGCCTCTTCCACGGCGATCTCATCGAACGGATTCATGGACATCTTGACATTGGCCGTCTCGACGCCCGAGTTGTCGGCCTTAACCCGGATTTTGACATTGTAGTCAATGACCCGCTTTACCGCGACAAGCACTTTCATGATGAAACCTGCTGATCCTCCCGGTGTGCCGTCCGGTGTGCCTGCCCTGCCCGGGCGAACCCCTTCGACGGTCCTAAGACACTGATTGTTCAATCGCTTTGCCGACCGCAGCGCCAGCATACCAGCGTTGTTCAGAGAGTAAGGGGGGGATCGGTTCGGGTCAAGCGCAGCCCGTCCGGCGCCGACCGCTGTGCCGTTGTGACGGGCCCGCCCCTTGGGGCCGCCCGGCCGCCAATCGCAAGAAGGACCTGCGCACAGCCGACCCGGTTCCGACGTGCAGTGGCAGCGCACAAAGAACCGGCGGCTGCAAAGGCCGCCGGGAGTTTGTCGAATTTGGCGCGCCCATACGGGCCAACTATCGCGAAGAGAACCAAAAGTTTCTTATCAGGTGAGGTCGGCCACACCTAGTCCGGTCACGCCCTTACGTGTCATTGCTGATGGCCCCCCACGGCGTTTGACGGCATTCCCGCACCGCAAGCCGACCCGCCGCGCCGACGGCATCGACGATTCGCACAAGCTCCGGCAATGACCGGGCGCCCAGCTTTTCCATCACCCGGCGGCGATAGATCTCGACGGTGCGATGGCTGATCCCCAGTTCGGCCGCCACCAGCTTGTTGGAGGCGCCGGTGACCACCAGCTCCATGACCTCCCGCTCGCGGGTGGTCAGAAGCCCGAGGCGGGCGGAAATCTTCGTCCTTTGGGCGGCGGTATCAGCCGCCTCCTCGGCCCGGCGCCAAGCCACGGCGATGCTTTCGAGGAGCAGCCGGTCATTGATCGGCTTCTGGATGAAGTCGACGGCGCCGGCCTTGAGAGCCCGGGTCGCCATCGGCACATCGCCATGCCCGGTGACCAGCACAACGGGCAGGTTCCAACCGGCCGCGTTGATCCGTTCCTGGAGATCGAGACCGCTCATTCCCGGCAGTCGGGCATCGAGAACCAGGCAAGCCGCCCGGTCAGGCCGATACGCGTCGAGAAACGTCTCGGCGTCGGCAAACGCGAGGACGTCCATCCGCGCCGCTCGCAGCACCAGCGAGACCGCATCGCGAACGGCATCGTCGTCCTCGATCAGATAAACCCGCGGCTCAAGCGCCATGGGAGCGCTCCTCAGGAACACGGGCCAGCGCAACCGCGGGCAGGGTGAACCGGAAGGTGGTTCCCCCCCTGTCGCCATCGCCGCACTCGGTGTCCATCCACAGCCGGCCACCGTGGTCGCGGACGATCGTCTGACAGATCGCCAGCCCGAGGCCGAGACCCTGCGTTTTGCCCGAGACGAACGGCTCAAACACCCGGGCGGCGAGATCGGGCGGAACCCCCGGCCCGGCATCACGAACGGCAACCACGACGCCCTCATCCGCCGACCAGGTGGTCGACAGCTTCACAGGCACGGGACCGCAGCCGGCCGTGCCGGCGGCGTCAATGGCGTTGTTGGTCAGGTTGAGAACCACCTGGCTGAGGGCGAGGGGATCACCGGCGACGGCCGGCAGCGCCGGGTCGAGATCGAGAGTGAGGGCCACCCCCTGCCGTGAGGCCTCGATGGCCGCAAGGTCGGCAGCCTCGCGGACGATGCGGTTGACGTCGAGCGGCTCGAAGACCGGCTCCTCGCGCCGGAACGACTTCCGGATCCGTCCGACGATCTCGCCCGCCCGCTGCGCCTGGGCCGCAGCTTTGTCCATGAAATCAATCAGGTCGGCAGGCACCTCGCCGCGCGCTGCCATCATCCGCCGGCAGCCCTGGATGTAGCTCAGCACCGCCGCCAGCGGCTGATTCAGTTCGTGGGCGAGCGTCGCCGACAACTCGCCCATGGTGTTCAGGCGCAGGGCCCGGGACAGCTGGGCCTGGCGCTCAAGGGCAAGCTGCTCCGCCTGCTTGCGCCGGGTGATGTCACGAACGAAGGCAATCAGCACCTGCCGGTCGGCGAAGCGAATCGCATCAACCGACGCCTCGGCGGGAAAGGTCGAGCCGTCGGCGTGACGGCCGGTGAGTTCCCGGCGGCCGGTGGTCATGAGCGGATGACATTCCCCGGCCTCGCCTGCCCCGTCCGGTGGGTCAAACAGCCGGCTGATCGACCGGCCGGTCATCTCTTCGCCGCGGTAGCCGAACACCCGTTCAGCCGAGGCGCTGAAGCTCTCGATCGTGCCGTCAGCCTCAAAGGTGAGGATTGCATCGGCCGAAGCGTCGAGCATCGTTCGCAACCGGGTCTCGCGTTCGAGCAGATGCTCCTCAGTCCGCTGGCGACGGCAGATTTCCTCTTCCAGGCGGCGATTGGCCTCGCTGAGCGCCGCGGTGCGGGCAGCAACCCGCGATTCCAGCTCATCGACGGCAGAGCGAAGCGCCGCCTGGGCTGCCTTCAGGTCGGTGAGGTCCTCCACCAGGGCAAAAAAGCCGGCAACCTGTCCCTGCGGTCCTCTGTCCGGAATGTAGGTGGCGCGGAAGTGCCGCACGCCGCCGCGGGGAAAGGTTGCGGCCGCTTCGTAGGTCGTTGTCTCGCCAGCGAGCGCCCGGGTGATCGGCTCGCGCGCCAGGGCGAACGTCTCTTCTCCCAGCACATCGCGGACATGCCAGCCGGTAATGTCGTCGTTGTCGATGTGGAACCAGGCGCCGTAGGCCCGGTTGTTGAAACGATACCGGCAATCGGCGCCCACGTAGGAAATCAGCACAGGCAGTGCATCCGCCACGGCGCGCAGCCCGAAGGCTGGCACATCCCCGCATGCGGCGTCCGGATCAGTCGCCGGCTGAAGCTGTTCGGTCGCCATGGCCGGAAGTCTACCCGCGGGCGATATCAACCGGCAATAGAGACGGCGTTGACCGCTGGCCGGGCCGGGCCGCGCCTGAGGGCCCGCGGCGGGAACGGGCGGTCAGCGATTGCCGCCCGGAACCC
>CAYVUM010000006.1:0-1925 GCA_964454795.1 uncultured Rhodospirillaceae bacterium | reverse complement strand
CGCGCCTGAGGGCCCGCGGCGGGAACGGGCGGTCAGCGATTGCCGCCCGGAACCCGGGGGCGGTCAGCGATTGCCGCCCGGAACCCAGAGAACGTCGCCGGCGCCGCCGTCGTTGCAGTGGCGGGCGAGGACGAACAGCAGGTCAGACAGCCGGTTGAGATAGCGAAGGCCGGCCGCGTGGATCGGATCGGCAGCGACCAGCGGTACAGCCAGGCGTTCGGCGCGACGAACCAGCGTCCGCGCGAGGTGCAGATAGGCGGCGGCCGGTGTGCCGCCCGGCAGGATAAACGAGGTCAGCGGTTTCAGATCGGCGTTGAGGGCGTCGATCTCCTTCTCCAGGCGCTCCACCTGGGCATCGATGATTCGCAGCGCTTCAGCCGACCGGCGGCTTTCCCCCGGGGTGCAGAAATCGGCACCGAGGTCGAACAGGTCATTCTGAACCCGGGCCAGCATGGCATCGGTTTCGCCTTCGGTGTAGAGCCGCACCAGGCCGATGACCGCGTTGGCCTCGTCGACCGTCCCATAGGCCTCAACGCGGAGGTCGTTCTTGGAAACCCGCGAACCGTCGCCGAGCGAGGTGTCGCCCTGATCGCCCCCGCGGGTATAAATCTTCGTCAGCGTGACCATCGGTCTCCCCCGTTGCCAGCGCCACCGCCATGCCAGACATTGCTCCTCATGGCGCCGAGTGAAAGACGCAGTTTACCCCTCGGCGTCAAGCGCCTTGCCGGCCGGTCCCGCCGGCGCGCATCCCGGCCGCCGGCCGTTCCATCCGCGCACCGCGCTCAACTGCCGCCAAGCAGGAGGATCAGCACGAACAGGGCAATCGCGATCCCTTGCAATGCCACCCGCGCGCTCATCAGCCGGGTGGCCATGTGGCGGTCGGTCCGGTTCCCGAAGGCGAACGAGAGAATTCCGGCAAGGAAGACGCCGACGACCATGGCCATCGCCGCGGCGAGGAGATAGGGCATGAGGCTTTCCATTCCCATTATGTAGGCACGCCGGTGCCGCCGGTCACGGGCCTGCAGGCGGCGATGGACCCGCCGCCGGCAGGCAGCGATGGACCCGCCGCCGGCAGGCGGCGCCGGCGCGGGCATCCGGCACGGCGCCGGCCGCAGGCCGCTCGCGATCGCCCGGAGAAGCACCGGCGGCGGTTGCCGTCAGGTTCTGGCCGACAGCAGTCCGCGGGCAACCACATGCGCCTGGATCTCCGCTGCGCCCTCGAAGACGTTGAGGATCCGGGCATCGCACAGCACCCGCGAGATCGGGTACTCGAGCGCATAGCCGTTGCCGCCATGGATCTGGACGGCATTATCGGCATTGGCCCAGGCGACCCGGGCGGCGAGCAGCTTGGCGAAGCCGGCTTCGATGTCGCAGCGCTGATCCAAGTCCTTCTGCCGCGCCGAGTCGTAGGTGAGGTGGCGGGCGAGCATGGTCTCGACCGCCATCCACGCCAATTTGCCGTAGACCCGCGGGAAATTGAAGATCGGCTGGCCGAACTGAACCCGCTCCTGGGCGTAGCGCAGACCGAGCTCCATGGCGCACTGGGCGACCCCGACGGCCCGGGCGGCAGTCTGAATCCGTGCGCCCTCGAAGGTGGCCATGAGCTGCTTGAAGCCATTGCCTTCGGCGCGGCCAAGCAGGTTCTCGGCCTTCACCTCGAAGCCGTCGAAGGCGATTTCGTACTCTTTCATGCCGCGGTAGCCGAGCACCTCGATCTCGCCGCCGGTCATCCCCGGGGTCGGGAACGGCTTCTCATCCGTGCCCCGCTGCTTCTCAGCGAGGAACATGCTGAGTCCCTTGTAGCCGTCGGTGTTGGGATCGGTGCGGGCGAGCAGGGTCATCAGATCGGTGCGGGCGGCGTGGGTGATCCAGGTCTTGTTGCAGGTGAACCGGTAGACCTCGCCATAGCGGACCGCCCGGTTACC
>CAYVUM010000005.1:29395-62674 GCA_964454795.1 uncultured Rhodospirillaceae bacterium | reverse complement strand
AGAGTGAATCACGCCGGCAACAGGTCCGCCAAAGCCTTTTTCAACAGCCTGCTAGCGGGCGGCGCTCGATGCGGCTCCGAAAATGCCGCCCGCATCCAGGTCGCCGTTGCCCTGATCGCCTTCCTGCTGCTCAGCCTTGCCCAAGCCGATCAGCAAAACGGGAAAAGTCCGCTCGCCTTTGTCCGCCTCGTCCGCGCCAACCTGATGCACCGCCGCCGCCTCGACCGCCTCCTGAAAACCAACCCGCCGCGGCCCCTCAACCCAACCAACTCTCCCTCCAATGGCCGTAATCCGAACCGGACAGCCGTGGGACGGCGCCCGGCCATGACGATTACCGGATGACGCACGGAGCCAGCGCGGCGGCCGCGTCCCCTGCCCGTCGGGTGCCTAGTAGCTGAACTGGCCGCCGTTGACGCTGAGGGTCTCGCCGGTGATCCAGGAGGCGTCCTCGGAGGCGAGGAACGAGACGGCGGCAGCGATGTCGTCTGGCTCGCCGATGCGGCCGAGCGGGATCATCTTGATCATCGCTTCCAGCATCTCCGGTTTCATGCCGGCGGTCATGTCGGTCTTGATGAAGCCGGGCGCGACGCAGTTGACGGTGACCCCGTTGCGCGCCGCCTCCAGCGCCAGCGACCGGGAAAAGCCGATCACCCCGGCCTTGGTCGCCGAATAGTTGGTCTGGCCGGGCTGGCCGCGCTGGCCGTTCATGGAGCTGATGTTGACGATCCGGCCCCACTTGCGCTCGTTCATGCCCTTGAGGATGACGTTGCAGGTGTTGAATACGCCGCCGAGGTTGACGGCGATGATCGGGTCCCAGTTCTTCTCCCGGGTCATCTTGACCATGATGCCGTCGCGGGTGATCCCGGCGTTGTTGACCAGGACGTCGATCGGCCCGAGGTCGGCCTCGATCCTGCCGACCCCGTCGACGACCGACTCATAGTCCGCCACGTCAATCTTGAAGCCGGGGATGCCGCTTTCGGCCTTGAAGGCGTCGATCTGCTCGTCGACCACGTCGCAGACGGCGACGTCGCAGCCGTCAGTCTTCAGCCGCCGCGCAATTGCCGCGCCAATGCCCCGGGTTCCGCCGGTGACCAGTGCTACCCGTGCCATGATCTGTTCTCCTCCTCAATCACGGTTTTGGCCTTCATGGATCGGGAGGGCGCTCAGCCGGCCGGGCACGCGGCGCCGTGGCGCGCGACTTCCCGGCTGGCCGGACGCGGCGGGGACGCGATCCGGATCGATCCATGTCACTCGGTTTCCCCCCGGCGATTCCCCCCGGACCGGACACGCCTATCCCCGGGCTCGGGCTTTGTCAAGGCGGCCGGGCCGGGTACGGCGGCCGGCGGCGGCACCGGAGCCTCGGGGGCAAGCGGGACCTGGGCGCGGCGCTCGCGATTGGCAATGTAGGCGCTGGCGGCGATGATCACCGCTGCACCCACCCAGGTCCCCAAATCGGGGCGCTCGCCGAACCACAGGAACCCGAGGATCGAGACGAACACCAGCCGCGAGAAGTCGAAGGGCACGACGATCGACGCCTCGGTGGCGGCGAACGCCCGGGTCAGCCCGACCTGACCGAAGGTGGCGAACAGGCCCAGGGCCAGCAACGCCGGCCACATCTCCAGGGTCGGGGTCTCCCAGACCCACAGCGCGGGGAAGAATGACAGGGTGGTGGCGATCAGCCCGAACCAGAACACGATCGTCTCGCTCCGCTCGGTTTCGGACAGCGCTTTGATCATCAGGACTGCCGCCGCCATGAACAACGCCGCCGCCAGCGGCCACAGCGCCGCCGGATCAAACACCGCCGTTCCCGGGCGGAGAATGATCAGCACCCCGAGGAAGCCGGCGATCGTCGCCGCCCAGCGGCGGATGCGCACCACCTCGTTCAACAGCAGCGCCGCCCCGGCGGTCGCGAACAGCGGCGCGGCGAAGGTCAGGGCCGTCGCCTCGGCCAGCGGCAGGCGGCTGAGGCCGATGAACAGGCAGACCATCGCAGTAAGCCCGAGGGCGCCGCGCAGCAGGTGGCCGAGCGGCCGGTGGGTGCGCAGCGCCGCGATCCCGCCGCCGATCAGCCATGGCAGCAGGAACAGAAGGCCAAGCACATTGCGGAAAAACACGATCTGGATAGGATCGAGACCGGTAGAGAGGTGACGGACAATCGCCCCCATCACCGAGAAACTGGCGGTCGAGATCAGCATGTAGGCCGCCCCGCGCACCGGAGCGGGCAACGCGGCAAACCGGGCGGACAGCGGCGCGAGCGTCATCATGGCGAGAACATAAGGCGCGAGCACCGGGCGCGCCGCGGGTTTGCGAACCCGGGAGGCGAGGAGAACCGGACGTGAGCCTTGGGAACCGCGCGCTGCTCGCCGTCGTCTGCGGCGGCCTGATCCTCACCGTCGCCATGGGCGTGCGCCAGACCTTCGGGCTGTTCCTGGCGCCGATGAGCCTCGATCTCGGGATCGGCCGGGAGGCCTTCGCGCTGGCGATCGCGGTCCAGAACCTTCTCTGGGGCGTCGTCCAGCCGGTGACCGGGATGATCGCCGATGCCTACGGCGCGGTCCGGGTCGCGATCGTCGGGGCGATGGCCTATGTGGCCGGCCTTGTCCTGATGGCGGTGGCGAGCGAACCGTGGATGCTGCATCTCGGCGGCGGCGTGTTCGTCGGGCTGGCGATGAGTTGCTGCAGCTTCTCGGTGGTCCTCGGCGCGGTCGGCCGGATGGTGCCCGCGGCCCGGCGGAGCATGGCGCTCGGCCTCGCCAGTGCCGGCGGTTCCTTCGGGCAGTTCATCATGGCGCCGGTGGGACAGCAGCTGATCGCCGCCCAGGGCTGGAGCGGCGCCCTGGTGACCATGGCCGTGCTGACCGTGCTGATCGTCCCGCTCGCCTTTGCGCTGGCCCGCCCGGCTGCAGCCGGACCGGCGGCACCCGGACCGGAGCAGAGCCTGCGGGCGGCGCTCGCCGAAGCGGCCGGGCATCGCGGCTACTGGTACCTGACCCTCGGCTTCTTCGTCTGCGGCTTCCAGGTGGTCTTCATCGCCGTGCACCTGCCCGCCTATCTCACCGACCTCGGCCTCGATCCGGGGCTGGGTGCAACGGCTCTGGCACTGATCGGGCTCTTCAACATTGTCGGCACCTGGGCCTGCGGCGCGCTCGGCGGCCGCTATCCCAAGAAGTATCTGCTCTCGACCGTCTATGCGCTCCGCGCCCTCGGGGTCGCGCTGTTCCTGATCGCGCCGAAAACCGAGCTGGTGGTGCTGCTGTTCGCGGCGACCATGGGACTGCTCTGGCTCGGCACCGTGCCGCTGACCAGCGGCCTGGTCGCCGGCATTTTCGGGATCCGCTACCTCTCCACCCTGTTCGGGATCGTGTTCTTAGGCCACCAGCTCGGCAGCTTCCTCGGCGTCTGGCTGGGAGGCGCAATCTTCGATGCGACCGGCTCCTACGATCCGATCTGGATCGGCTCGGTCCTCCTCGGTCTCGCCGCCGCCCTGCTCCACCTGCCGATCGCCGAGCGGCCGCTCCGCCCGGCCGAAGCGGCGGCTTAGAGCAGATCCCGATCTGATTGAATCGCTTTGCGATCCAATCTGATCGGGTGAATCTGCTCTGATTCAACAGGGTAGAGAGGGTCGGATTCTTCGCTTGGTTCCCAAGCGAATGATCGGTCGATCCACTCAACGATTGATCGTGTGGTTCGATTCAGCTGACGGATGGGACTCATCCGTCAGCAGCGAACCATTAGCCCCCCGGGGCCGGCCTCGCGGCGCCATTGGCGCGCCTCCCGCCGCCGGCGGGAACCTGTCCGCCATCTCCTCTCAGCTGACCTTGATGACCACCATGGTCCTGTCGTCCGCGGCAGGGCGGCCCTGGCGGTGGCTCTCGACGGCGGCATCGACGGCTGCGCAGATCTCCGCCGCGGAGCGGTCGGCGTGATCGCGAACAACCGCCTTCATTGCGTCGCGCCCGAACATCCGGCCTTCCGGGCACCGGCATTCCCAGATCCCGTCGGTGCCGGCGAACAGGACCGTGCCCGACTGTTCGAGCTGTATCTGATCCTCCGCGTATTCCCAGGCGGGGTCGATGCCGAGGGGGATGCCGCCGCTGTCGTCGAGCTCGCGGAACACCCGGGATCCGGCCTCGAGGAGCAGCACCGGCTCATGGCCGGCACTGGCCCAGCACAGCTGACCGATGCGGGCATCGAGAACCATGTAGATCAGCGACATGAACCGGCCGCGGTGGACATCGCGGGAGAGGTGCCGGTTCACATCGGTCATCAGCCGTCCAACCGCTCCCCGGGCCAGCATGTCCGGCTGGTCGGCGCGGCCGCGAAGCAGTGCCCGCGCGGTCGTCATCAGCAGCGCGGCGGCGACGCCGTGGCCGCTCACGTCGCCGATCGCGATCCCCACCTGACCATCGCCGAGGTCGGTGAGGTCGATGAAGTCATAGTAGTCCCCGCCGGTCTCGTCGCAGTAGCGGCTGCGGCCGGCGATGTCGTAGCCGGGCACGGCCGGGGCGGCGGCGGGCAGCAGGTTTTGCTGCACCTCCATCGCCAGTCGCAGGGACTCCCGGACTTTCAGCTGGTCGGCGAGCTGCGGTACCATGGCGTTGAACGACGCCGCCAGTTCGCCGATCTCGTCCCGTCGGTCGATCTCGGCGCGTGCCGTCAGATCACCGCGGGCGATCCGCCGGGCGGCGAGAACCAGCTGTTCCACCGGCCGGCTGATCGTGCGGGCGCTGATCGCGACCACCAGGGCGACTACGAGAATGATGCCGGCGAGGGCAAGCCCGAGGCGTTCGAGCTGGGCGTCGGTCTGGGCCTCAACGACCGTGCCCATGTTGATCGCCGCGGCAACGGCCTCCCGGTAAGGCACAACCAGCACCAGCATGTTCGGAACGTCATCGAGAGGCGCGTAGGCAAGCAGAACCTCCTGGTCCTGGAACCCCATCCGCTGAACGGCGGTGCCGCCGCGGCGGATGTGCCCCTGGACGTCCGCAAACGCGGTGTTGCCGGGGTCTTCGAGCCAGCCGATGCCGGCCGGCGGGACTGCGGTCTCACGCTCGGGGTCCCATTCCACATAGATGCGCAGGCCCGGACCGCGGCCGTCCGCAGGCACCTCCGGAAAGACGATGTAGGCGCCCACCCCGCTCGTTCTCGGCGCATTCGCCACAGCCTCGCTCAGAATCGACGCGACGCTCACGGCAATCCCGGTGACACCGGTAAAGTCGCCCTCCGGCCCGTGCACCGGCGCCGCGTAGATGGCGAGGATATGGCCCGTCGCCACGTCCACGGTCGCCGCCGTCCAGGCGGCCTCCCCGGTTTCGCGGATCACCTGATACCAGGGGCGGGTGCGCGGATCGTATCCGCGGGGAAAGCTGCCGTGGCCGGGGAAGACCGCATGCACGCCGTTTTCCAGCGACGTAAACGACCAGAAGATCAGATCGGAGTGGTCGGCGTAGAGGCGCTGCAGGGTCGGCAGCATCGCCGCCAGCCGGGCCGCATCATCGGCTACGGCAGCCGGATCGATCCCTGTGACGTTCAGGATCGCCACAGCCGCCGTGCTGATCAGCAGAGGCCCGGGCGGACCCGTGCCCGCAAGCCGGGCATGAACTGTTGACTCTTCCAGGCCCGGAGCCCGCGGTGGATCGCTTCCGAACATCTCCACCGGCGTGACGGTCACGTCCAGCGGGGGCGGACCGGCCAGCCGGCGCTCCACCGCCGCCGCCTGATGGCTGACGGCGAGAGCGACGATCCGCCCGCGGTCGCGCATGGCCGCAGCTTCGCGCTCCACCTCCTCCAGCAGCCGGGCGGTGACCTGGGCGGTCAGCGTATCGCGGGTCTGGGTGGCCAGAACCTCGCCAAGGGTGCGGAGAGCCCGGTGGTCGAACCAGCCGACGATCAGGATCGGGATCAGGACGACGCCAAGCAGCAGCGCAAAAAGCTTGACCCGGATCGACACGGTCAAGGTCCCGGGATGCGGAGCATCATCTTGGTCAGACCGTTGAGGGCAGCAAACAGTTGGGCGAATTGTGCCGCGAAGGCCGGCCAGTCGATCGGCCGCCCGGCGGCAACGATTTCACTGTGGATCGCAGCGAGCGCCCGCCGCCCGTCGATCCGTCGGAGGATCGCGCCGCTGAGATCGGGCAGGGGCCGGCGCAGCGAGACCCCTTCGACGGTGACGGTCAGCGTCGCACCGGGCCGGAACTGTGCAGCAAAGGCGCTGCCGTCCATGTCGACGAGGACCGGCACCGCCTCGGGATTGCAGGGCGCCGGCGGCGCAACCGGATTGCCGGCGCGGACCGCGTAGAGATTGTGTTTGCGCAGGCTGCCGGCGAGCAGCTCCGCGAAAGCGGCCTGCTCGAGTGGATCGAGGCCGGCAAGCCGCGCGGTCAGCCGCGGGTCGCTCACCGCCGCCGCCGGGTCGTAGGCCAGCGGCGGTATGAATGCGACGATCCGCAATTCCGCCCCGGCCATCAGCCGGGCGATGTCCGGAACCCGGTAAGCGCGGTCGGTGGCGTGCAGGAAAAGATCGAACAGGTGGGCGTCATCATCTTCGCGATAATCGCTCACGAACGGGTTGCGGCGGAGCAGATTGCTCTCCGGCAGCGAGCGCAGCAGCCGCCGGGTCAGGTCGAGCCGCACCGGCGCCGGGTCCGATCCGCCGGGCGCGATCAGCCGCAGCATCTCCTGCATCGGATAAATGCCGGAGCGGCCGAGTTCGCCGTAGAGCATCAGCCCGATGCCGCCCTCCGGCGCCAGAACCGTCATGAGCGAACGCAACCCGGCTACCGGATCGTCCAGATGGTGGAGGACACCGCAGCAGTCGATGTAGTCGAAGGGGCCGAGGCCGGATGCCGGCAGGTCGAGGAGCGACATCCGCTCGAACCGGACGTTGGTGAGTCCCCGGACCCGCGCACGGGCTTCAGCGATCGCCCGGGACGCATCCGAGATGTCCACGTAGACAACCTCGCCCGGCCCGCCCGTATCGGCCAGTTGCTGGGCGAGCATGATCGTTGCATCACCGGTGCCACCACCGGCGACGAGGGCGCGGAACGGTTTCGAGATGTCGCGGTAGCCACCGAAAACGTAATGGTCAAGCTCGTCCAGGTGGCTCGGCGAGCCGGTAATCAGGCGGTCCTTTTCCGCCGCCGGATCCCGCGGCGGATACGGATAGCCTTCGTACTGTTCACGGACGAGGAATTCGGACATCGCCCGGTTTCTATGCCGGAAAGCCGGGCGGCTGTCCACGCGCGACGGGCCAGCACGGCGGAGGCGCCCGTGCTGCAGACGCGAAGCTTTGAGTGCGCCTGCAGCAATCCGATGCTAGACTAACCTGCCGAATTCAAGGGTATTTGGGGTGTTGCCTCAAGCGACTGCGGGGAGAACCGTGTGTCATGACCGAAGTCATTGAAAACAAGACGTTCGAAGAGATCGCGGTCGGCGACAGTGCAAGCATGGCCCGGGCCCTGCGCCGGGATGACGTGGAGACCTGGGCGGCGGTCACCGGCAACGTCAATCAGCTGTTCAACTACGAGGGCGACGGCGTGGCGGTGCTCGAGGAGGGCGGCGCCACCGGGATGTGGGGGGCGGCACTGTTCTCGACCCTGATCGGGATGCAGCTTCCCGGCCTCGGCTCGATCGTCAAGCAGGCGGATATCCACTTCGTCGACACCGTGGCCGTTGGCATGCGGGTCACGGCGACGGTCACTGTCACCGAGAAGCGCGAGAACCGCCACATTCTCCTCGACTGCCGCTGCGTCGATTCGGAAGGCAAGGAGTTGCTTGTCGGCTCCGCTGACGTGATCGCACCGCGGGAGAAGATCCGGCGGGAAGTGGAGGACCTGCCGCAGGTCCAGCTCCGCCGCACGGACCGCTATCTCGAACTGATCAGGATGTGCGACGGCCTGGAGCCCATGCGCACGGCGGTGGTTCATCCTTGCAGCGACGATGCCATCGAAGGCGCGGTGCAGGCGGCCGAGCGGCATTTGATCACCCCGATCCTGATCGGCCCCGAGGCGAAGATCCGGGCGACCGCCGAGTCCGCCGGGGTCGATATCGCAGGCTTCGAGATCGTTCCCGCGGATCACAGCCACCACGCTGCCGAGCTTGGTGTCGGTCTGGTTCGGTCCGGAGCGGCTCAGACCATCATGAAGGGCAGCCTGCATACCGATGAGCTTCTGGTCGCGGTGTTGAGCAAGGAGGAAGGACTGCGCACCGAGCGACGGCTGAGCCACGTGTTCTGCCTGTCCGTGGCCACCTATGCCCGGCCGATCATCCTCACCGACGCCGCGATCAACATTAACCCCGACCTGATGGCCAAGCGGGACATTGTTCAGAATGCGATCGAGGTGGCGCACGCGCTCGGCGATCCCGAGCCGAAGGTGGCCATCCTTGCCGCCGTCGAAACCGTCAACCCGGGCATGCCGGCAACCCTTGATGCGGCGGCGCTGTGCAAGATGGCCGACCGTGGCCAGATCCGTGGCGGGCTGCTCGACGGTCCGCTGGCGTTCGACAATGCGGTCGACGAGGAGGCGGCGCGGACCAAGGGGATCCATTCGCCGGTGGCCGGCTGCGCCGACATCCTGGTCGCTCCCGACCTTGAGGCCGGCAACATGCTTGCCAAGCAGCTGACCTTCATGGCTGCCGCCGAGGCCGCCGGCCTGCTCGTCGGTGCCCGGGTGCCGATCATCCTCACCAGCCGGGCCGACAGTGCCCGCACCCGCCTCGCCTCGGCAGCGCTTGCCGTCCTCGTCGCCGATGCCCAGCGCCGCGGCCGCGCCATGCTCAAAGCCGCGGAGTGAGATCATGACCGACGCCATCCTGGTCCTCAACGCCGGGTCTTCCAGCATCAAATTCGCGGGCTACGGGATCATCGACAACACCGGTGATGGCGAGCCGGACCTGCTCGCCAGCGGCCAGATCGACGGCCTGCGCTCGGCGCCGCGGTTCGAAGTGGCGGACGCGCAGGGCAAAACGATGGCCACCCACGCTTGGCCGGAGGGCGAGCCGCTCGCCCATGTGGACGGAATCCGGTTCATCGTCGACTGGATCCAGACGGACGCCAGGGACGTCACGATCGTCGCCGCCGGCCACCGGGTGGTGTTCGGCGGCGCCGGGTATCCGCTGCCGGTCCGCATCGACGAGGCGGTGCTGAGCGGGATAGAGGCGCTGGTGCCGTTCTTCCCGCTGCACCTGCCCCACAATCTCGCGGCGATCCGCGCCGTCACCGAGGCCTATCCCGCGCTGCCGCAGGTGGCCTGCTTCGACAACTCCTTCCACCGCACCCAGCCGCGGCTGGCGCAGCTTCTGCCGTTGCCGCGGCACTTCCACGACGAAGGCGTCCGCCGCTATGGCTTCCACGGCTTGTCCTACGAGTACATCGCCCGCACCCTGCCGCACCATGCGCCGGACGTCCGCCGGGCGGTGGTGGCGCACCTGGGAAGCGGCGTCAGCATGTGCGCCATCCGCGATGGCGAGAGCCTCGAAAGCTCCATGGGCTTCTCAGGGGTCGACGGCCTGCCCATGGGCACCCGCACCGGCACCCTGGACCCGGGGGTTCTGCTTTACCTGATGCAGGCGAAGGGGATGGACGCGAAGGCGATTGAAAAGCTGGTCTACACTGAGTCAGGATTGCTTGGCGTCTCGGGCATCAGCAACGACATGCGCCATCTGGAAGCCAGCAACGCCCCGGAAGCAGCCGAAGCCATCGATTTTTTCGTCTACCACATCGCCAAGCACTTAGGGACACTGGTGGCCGCCCTCGAGGGGATCGATGCGCTGGTGTTCACCGCCGGCATCGGCGAGAACTCGCCGTTGATCCGGGAGAAGGTCTGCCGCCGTGCCACCTGGCTCGGAATCGGGCTCGATGAGGCGGCCAATGCCGCCGGCGGTCCGCGGATCAGCACGCCCGAGAGTGCCGTCTCGGCGTGGACGATTCCCACCGACGAAGAACGGATGATCGCCATTCACACCCGCAACCTGCTGCGTTAAGGGATGACCGCCGCCGGCCAGCATAGGAACTCGCCACGATGACCGAACCGACCGAAGCCGAGCAATATTTCGAGTCAATCCGCCAGAACACCCTCAACCCGCTGTCCGGCAAGAAAGCGCTGGTCATTGGCATTGCCAACAACCAGTCGATTGCTTACGGCTGCGCGTTGGCTTTCAACGCTCTCGGCGCCGATCTGGCGATCACCTACCTGAACGAAAAGTCCAAGCGGTTTACCCAGCCGCTGGCAGAACGGCTTCAGGTGCCCGAAACCCTCTATCTGCCCTGCGATGTCCGCGAACCAGGGCAGCTTGAGGCCGTCTTCGAGACGATCGGACAGGAGTGGGGCAGGCTCGACATCCTGCTGCATTCGATCGCCTTCGCCCCGCGCGAGGACCTGCATGGCCGGGTGACCGACTGCTCCCGCGAGGGCTTCCTGATGGCGATGGATATCTCGTGCTGGTCGTTCATTCGCATGGCCCATCTGGCCGAGCCGCTGATGACCGAGGGCGGGGCGATGTTCACGATGAGCTACTTCGGCGCCGAACGGGTGGTCGAGCACTACAACGTCATGGGGCCGGTCAAGGCGGCGCTCGAGGCCTCCGCCCGCTACATCGCCTTCGAACTGGGGCCGAAAGGGATTCGCGTCCATCCGATCTCGCCGGGCCCGATCGCCACCCGCGCCGCTTCCGGCATCGACCGGTTCGACGAACTGATGCGCGAGGCGACCGAAAGGGCACCGCTCCGCCACCGCCTGTCCATCGAGGATGTGGGCATGGCGACCGCGTTCCTGGCCACCGACTTTGCCAAGCCGATCACCGGCGATACCATGTACATCGACAACGGCTACCACATCCTGGGGTGAGCCTGACCCATCAACCTCACTTCATCAGGTTGACGATGAGATCGACGACGGCTACCCGATCTTGGGGAGAGGGGTCCGACCAGAGGCCGGCTGCCTTCCGCAGGGTCGGTGCCGCAGGCGAGGAGAAGAGCAGTGATGTCCGCAAGGCAATGGATCGGCATGATGGCCGCCGCCGCGATCGCATCGGCAACCTGGAGTGCCGGCGCACAGATGTTCATCTATCCGGCCCAGGGACAGAGCCCCGAGCAACAGAACCGCGACCATGGGGAATGCCACGTCTGGGCCGTGCAGGCCTCCGGATTTGATCCCGCCAACCCGCAGGCAGCGAGCAGCGGGGCGGCCAGCCCCGGCCCGGGCACCCCGGCGGGCGCGGTCGTCGGCGGGGCCGCGCGCGGGGCCGCCCGCGGTGCGGTTGGCGGTGCGATTGGCGGCAATGCCGGCAGGGGCGCGGCGATCGGCGCGGCGACCGGCGGTCTGATCGGCGGAATGCGCCGCAACGACCAGCACCGCCATCAGGCGCAGGCGCAACAGCGGCAGCAGGCCGCCGTCGCCCAGGCTCACGAGAGCTTCCACCGCGCGTTCGCCGCCTGCATGCGGGGCCGCGGCTATACCGTGAACTAGTGGTTCGATGCTGACGGATGAGTCCCATCCGTCAGATGAATCGAACCACAAGATCAATCGTTGCGTGGATCGGATCATCCGCTTGGGAATTAAGCGAATGATCCGATCCACCAGGCATAGAGGTGAAGGCAATGTCTCGGATGTTCTGGATTGCGACAGCCGTCATCGCCGCCGCGCCGGCCACCGCCGCGCCGGTTGATGATCAGGCGGCGATGATCTGCACGATCGCTGAAGCGTTCGACTGCGATGTCCGGGGCGACTGCCTGCGCACCTCCCTCCGCGACCTCAATGCGCCGGCCTTTCTCGAGGTTGACCCGGGAAACAGGCGGGTTTCCGGTGAGCGTCCCGATGGCAGCGTGGTCGAAACCGCGATCGAACGGCTGAACCGCGACGGCGAACAGGTCATCCTCCAGGGCGACGAAGCCGGGCGCGGCTGGACTGTGACCATTGCCCCTGGTACCGGCCGGATGACGCTGACCATCGCCGACGTCGATTATGCGCTGATCGGCTTCGGCGCCTGCCGGAACGAGAAATAACCTCACCCGACAGACGTGGCGGCTCTGCCCGCCAGCGGTTGCCGTCCGGCGACGTCACCTTAACAAAGCCAGTGCCGTCGCCTTTCCGGCAATGGTAACCTGCCGCTCCCGCGCCGCACCGGAACGCGGTGACGATAAGCGGGAAGGCAGGGGTGTTGACAACGTCGGAAGCGCAGGTGGAGTTCTTCAGCAAGGAAGCTTGGGGCGGTATCGTCCTGGTGATCATGGCCGTGATCGCCGTGATCGTCGCCAACTCGCCTCTCGAGCCTTTCTACCAGGCATTCCTCGATCTTCACCTGGAAGTGCGACTCGCGCCCGCTGAGGGTCCGGTCTTCGAGATCGACAAGCCCCTGCTGCTGTGGATCAACGACGGCCTGATGGCGGTGTTTTTCTTTCTGGTCGGACTTGAGATAAAACGGGAGTTCCTGGAGGGCGAGCTTTCGAGTTTCTCTCAGGCAATCCTTCCCGGCGTCGCTGCTATCGGCGGCATGGCGGTCCCGGCGCTCCTCTACGTGGCGATCAACGCCGGGCAGCCGCAGAATCTTCAGGGCTGGGCGATCCCCGCCGCCACCGATATCGCGTTCGCGCTCGGGGTGCTCGCTTTGCTGGGACAGCGGGTGCCGGTGGCCCTGAAGGTGCTGCTGACGGCGATCGCCATCTACGACGACGTCGGCGCGATCCTGATCATCGCGGTCTTCTACACAGATAAACTGTCGATGGTCTCGCTCGCCCTGGCCGCAGTGGCCCTCGCGGCGCTGATCTCCCTCAATCTCAGCCGGGTGACGCGGATCGCTCCGTACATTCTGATCGGCGGGTTTCTCTGGGTCTGCGTCCTTAAGTCGGGCGTCCACGCCACCATCGCCGGCGTCCTTCTTGCGCTCACCATTCCGATGCGCGACCGGGAGCGGGGCGGATCGCCGCTCAAGCACCTCGAACACACCCTGCATCCCTGGTCGTCGTTCCTCGTGCTGCCGGTGTTCGCCTTCGCTAATGCCGGAGTCTCCTTTGCCGGCATAAGCCTGAGCAGTCTCATCGAGCCGGTGACCCTCGGCATCGCTGCCGGCCTGTTCGTCGGCAAGCAGATCGGGGTGTTCGGCTCGCTGTACCTGATGCTCCGCTACAATCTCTCGGCGATGCCGGAGGGGGCAAACTTGGCGCAGCTTTACGGCGTCGCCCTTCTCTGCGGAGTCGGCTTCACCATGAGTCTGTTTATCGGCGGTCTGGCCTGGCAGCACGCCGAGTTCGAGGCGCCCGTCCGCTTAGGGGTGATGACGGGCTCCGTGCTCTCTGCGGTCAGCGGCTTTCTTCTGCTGCGGTTCGTAACGCGAGCCGAACGAAGCCCACAGACCGCCGCGGAGACCGGCTAGCCCGCCCGGCTCGCCGATGCTTCAAGGGGTTATCGACCGTGATCCCGATGGTGATCCCTCGAGCCATTCTGGTCCTGCGGACCCCGGACGCGCGTCCGGGATCGCAGGCGGTGGAAATCGGCGATGTCCACAGGGGGCCGGCACTCGTCACCGGCACGGAAGGGCCCGAGCGCACCCGCAGCGTTCGTCAGGCCTTACGCGGCCGGGTGCCGCATTCATTAAACGCCGCGATGGGAGAAACAGGTTTATACAGGGCCGCTCCCTGTCTCCATTGCCAGGATTACGACAGCTCCTTGATCAGCGCATCGTAGGCGGTTTCGTCCAGCAACGACTCCACCTCTTCCGGCCGGGTCATGCGGATGCGAAAGAACCAGCCCTCGCCCGCCGGATCCGCGTTGACCGTCTCCGGCTTGTCGGCGAGGACGTCGTTGATCGCCGTGACCTCTCCGGAGACCGGGGCATAGACCTCGCTGGCCGCTTTGACCGATTCCACCACCCCGGCCTCATCGCCCTGTTCCAGATCGGCGCCGATGTCCGGAAGTCCGACATAGACAATATCGCCAAGTTGTTGCTGGGCGTAAGCGGTGATGCCGACAATTGCCTCGTCGTCTTCGACGATCCGGAGGTATTCGTGTTCCTGGGTGTAGCGGACAGTGGCCATGGTCAGAGCTCTCTCGCAGGGGCGTGGTTCAGCGGACGAAGCGGTGGGGCACGAAGGGCAGGCCGACGATCTCGCCGGCCAGTGGTTTGTCGCGGACGAGGGCGTGGACCGAGGTCCCGGCGGCGGTCCTGGCAGCTTCCACATAAGCCATGGCGACCGCCACGCCGAGGGTCGGCGAGAAGGCTCCGCTGGTCACGGCGCCGATCGGCGTTCCGTCCGTATCGGTGACAATGGCGCCGGCTCGCGCGGCCGCCCGGCCGGCGAAGCGGATGCCGACCCGTTTGCGCTTTGGTCCGGCCGCGAGTTGCGGCAGGATCACCTCCGCGCCGGGGAATCCGCCCTCGCGGCGGCGCCGGGCCTGAATGGTCCAGGCGAGGCCGGCCTCCACCGGCGTCGTCGTGGCATCGAGGTCCTGGCCGTGCAGGCACATCCCGGCTTCCAGGCGCAGGGTGTCGCGGGCGCCGAGCCCGGCCGGCGCCACTTCCGGCTCGCCGAGCAGCAGGTCGGCAACGGCCCTCGCGGCGTCGGCGGGGACGGCGATCTCGAAGCCGTCCTCGCCGGTGTAGCCGGAACGGGAGACCTTGCAGCGGTGGTCGCCAATCTTCAGGGTCTCCACGGTCATGAACAGCATGTGTCGGCTGGCCGGGGCGAACCGCGCCATCACCACTGCTGCCGCCGGCCCCTGCAACGCGAGCAGAGCGTGCTGATCGAGGACATCAAGGCTGACATCGTCACCGATGGCGGCGCGGATGCGGGCGAAGTCGCTCTCTTTGTTCGCGGCGTTGACCACAATCGACAGGTAGGAACCGGCGGCGACGACGATCAGATCGTCGATGATGCCGCCGTCCTCGTTGGTCATCAGCGTGTAGCGGGCTTTGCCGGCTTCCAGGGTCTGCAGATCACTGACCACGAGGGTCTCCAGAGCCACCGCGGCTGCGGTGCCCTTGAGGATCGCCTGGCCCATATGGGAGACGTCGAACAACGACGCGGCTGAGCGAGTGTGCTGATGCTCGGCAAGGATGCCGCGATAGTGCAGCGGCATCGCGTAACCGGCGAAGGGCACCATCTTCGCCCCGAGCCGCCGGTGCAGCGGTGCGAGCGGCGTCTCAGCAAGCGGCGCCTCAGCGGGAACCTGATGGGATCGGTCGGCGTTCACGCGTGTTTCCTGTCCGAAAGCCGGGCGCGCCGCTCCGGGTCATCCGGAACCGCGGCCCGAGCCGCCAGTGTAGTTCCGGCCCCGGTCAGGTCAACCGCGCCCACGGCGCCATCATCCCAGTGCGCCGCGCCCACGGCGCCATCATCCCAGTGCGCCGCGCCGCCGGCGGTTGAACTCGAGCTCGGCCGGAGTGAGCTGAAAGCCGACAAAGATCCGATAGTCGAACGGCGAGGTGCCGGCACCCGCCGGGATGGTTATGGTAATCGGCGGCTCGTCGTCGCGCAGCGTGACCCGCGTCTGGTTGCCGGGGAACGTCAGGGCGACGCCGAAGGTCTGCTTGTTGACGACCCGGCGCCCGCCGTCGGTCAGCGTGACGAAATACTCGAAACTGGCCTGACGATCCGTGTTGGCGGGGCCGCGCACCGCTTCGATCACCGGGGCGACGCCCACCAACAGGACCCGGTCGAAGTCATCGGGGTCGCCCTCATACCGGCAGCCATAGGCGAAATCGATGATTTCCGCCTCGTGGTCCACGTCCGTCAGGTCCTGGCCGCCCCCCGGTGCAAAGCGGACGAGACCGGCGGCGTCAGCGAGGATCGCGATCTCCGGACAGCGCGGGCGCGAGGCCGGATCGTCCCCCGTGCATCCTGCGGCGGCGACGGCGAGCGCCGCCGCAAGGGCGCGTCTGAGGGGGCTCACAGGCTCTTATGGGTGCCGTCGCAAAACGGCGGTGTCTTGGTGTGTTTGCAGCCGCAGTACCAGACGGTGCGGCTTTCGTCGGCGGTGGCGACGAGCGGGGCGAGGCCGGTGCCCTTATGGCTGCCGTCGCAGAAAGGCTGGGTCGCGCTGTGGCCACATGCGCACCACGCATACTTCTTGCCGGCTTCGACGGCGAATTCGAACGGTGCGGTTTGGGCAATGACGGGATCGGTCATGGCGTCCTCATCGGCAAGGGGTGAGAGGCCGGGCCAGAAGGGCGGCATCATGCGCGGGCGCAGCCTAGAGCAGATCGTAAGCGGGTGAAAAGGCTCTTCGCCGTTGCCGTCTCTCGATCTCCCGAGGTCGGGCCGGTTAGCTCCCGGGCGGCGCTGTTGGCGTTCAGGGCCGGACGGCGGCGGTGTCAGCGGCCTCGTCGATGGCGATCCGTGCTGTTGCCAGCCGGGCAAGCGCCCGCGCCTGCCCCCACGGCGCCGCCAGCTCCACGGTGAGCCGGTAAGCCTGGTGGAATGCAATCCCGGCGCCAGCCACATCCCCGGTCGCTGCGCGCCGTTCAGCCACACCGGCCAGGACCCAGACCCGGGCAACCGGGTCCGGGATCTGTGCCGTGGCGGCCTCGGCGGCGATCCGGAGCGGCCCGGCTGCTGACGCCGGACAGAGCCGGCCGCAGGCATCGGCGAGCTGCCACAGCGCCGTCGCGCGCAAGCGGTGATCTCCGATTCCCGTGGCCAGCCCGAGGGCCTCGTCAACCTGCTCACGCCGACCACTTCGCTTGGCCAGAGCCAGATGCGCTCCGGTCAGCTCGACCAGAACGGCATCGCGAACGTAATCGCGGTCGATTTCCGGCAGCCGCCCGGCGGCGTCGGCGAGGGTGGCCTGTGCTCGTTCGGCGGACAGCATTCCCGCCTCGGCGGCGGCGATGTGGATGTGCACCCGGCTGCCCACGCCCGGGTCGGTCAGCGCTGCGGCGAGCCGCCGGGCGAGGGCCATGTCGCCCCCGGACGCAGCCGCCGTCGCGATGGCCGCGCCCGCGGCGGTGCGCAGGCTGTCGCTGGTGATCCGGGCCAGCAAGGCAGCAGCGGCTGCCGTCTTGCCAAGGTCGCTGTGGGCGATGGCCAGGGCATGGAGGGCGCGGTCGCGGGCGAGGCCGGGATCGCCGCTTGCGGCGGCCTGCCCGGCCCGGGACAGCAGCCGGCGGGATCGGTCATGCTGATCCGTCCGGGCGGCGATCACGGCCATGCGGGCAAGCAGTGGGACCGGCTCGGCAGACCCGCTGCCCGCGCCGATGGCGGTCTCGAGCTCATCGAGGATGCGGGCAACGGCCGCCGCGTGCGGGCCGGCGGCCAGCGCTTCGCCGATGTTCAGCCAAGCCTCGAGCCTCCGGGTCGGATCGGGAAGTGTGCTGGCAATCTCCAGGGCGGCGGGAACCCGCCGACCTTCGGCGAGGGCCACCGCCATGTCGGTGAGGCCGGCCAGTTTCAGCCGCGGATCGCTGAGCGCCGTGAGGCTGGCGCGCGCGGCAGCCACCTCGCCGGCCCGGCTCCAGGCTTCTGCCACCTCGCGGAGAGCCCAATCGCGTTTCGGTCCCGGCGCCACCGACCGGGCAGCGGCCGCGGCGGCGGTCAGCAGGCAGGGCAACGACTGGGCGGGGGCACACAGGGCCGGCGCTGCCGGCTGCTCGGGTGCAGACCCGTCGACGAGCGCACGGGTCTCGGGGCGGCCTGCCAGGGCGCGGCGGGCAACCGCCTGGTCGGCGCTGCGACTCCGGTCCAGCCGCTCGACGACCGCCCGGGCATCCCGCAGGGTTTCCAGGGCGATGACGGTCTCGGCGGTCAGCCGCCCGTCCATGGGCAGCCCCGCGGAGCCCTGGAACCGGCGGATCGCCGCGGTCGTCGCGGCCGTCAGCCGGCCGTCGATCGGGCCGTGGTAATGTCCGAGTTCGCGAAGGCTCGACTGCAGCCGGCGCAGGTCGGGCATGTCCGGGGCCGCCCGGCCCGAATCGGGGCGTCCCGGCACGGGCGTCTGGTGGGCGGCTGCTGGCGGTGCCGGCGCGCCGAGGCTGGCAACGACGATGGCGATGGCCCACAAAACCGCCCGGCTTCGGCCGGTTTTGGCGGCGGTTCGACTGATCATCTTCGGTCGTTCCGGATGGTCCGCTGCCTGGTTCACGCAAGGTCCCCCGACAGTGTACAGGGGGAGGTGCGGGGCCAGCGAATTTCAGTCGTTCGCGGGCTTGCGGACACAAGCGGGCGAACGCAGCGATGGCCGTCTACACGCAGATCGGCGAGGAGGAGTTGGCGGCGTTCATCGCCGGGTACGATCTCGGCCCGGTGCTGGCCTGCAAGGGCATCGCCGAAGGAGTCGAAAACTCCAATTTTCTGCTGCTGACGGCAAGCGCTCCGTACATCCTGACAGTGTACGAGAAGCGGGTGCGGCCTGAGGATCTGCCGTTTTTTCTCGGCCTGATGGAGCATCTGGCGGCCCGCGGCGTGCCCTGCCCGTTGCCGGTCCCGGGCCGGGACGGGGTGGCGCTGCGCACCCTGGCCGGCCGGCCGGCGGCGATCGTGACCTTCCTCAGCGGCCTCGCTCTGCGGCGGCCGGAGGCGGTCCACTGCCGCGCGGTCGGCGAGGCGCTGGCCCGGCTCCACCTTGCCGCTCTGGACTATCCGGAGCCGCGGGACAACGACCTCTCCCTCGCGGGCTGGCAGCGGCTGCTCGACGCCTGTCTTGCTGCCCGCGGGGAGGTCTCGGCCGATCTGGCGACGGAGCTGACCGCCGAACTCGCGGCATTGACCGCCGCCTGGCCGCGGGGGCTGCCGGCGGGGGTGATCCACGCCGACCTGTTTCCCGACAACGTGCTGTTTTCCGGGGACGAGGTTTCGGGCCTGATCGACTTCTATTTCGCCTGCGCGGACATCCTCGCCTACGATGTGGCGATCATGCTCAATGCTTGGTGTTTCGAGGTCGATGGCGCGTTCAATGTCACCAAGGCGCGTGCCCTCATCCGTGGCTACACGTCGATCCGACCCTTGAGCGGTGTGGAAACCGCAGCGCTGCCGGTGCTGGCGCGGGGCGCCGCCCTGCGCTTCCTGCTGACGCGGCTGTTTGACTGGCTGCACACCCCGCGCTCGGCTCTGGTCACACCGAAAAACCCGACAGAGTATCTGAGTCGTCTGCGTTTTCACCGCCGGGTCCGGGGGCCGGCCGGCTACGGGGTGGATGATGGCTGAGGTTGAGGGGGCTGGGCGCGCCGCGCCGGGCAGCGGCATTGAGGCGTTCACCGATGGCGCCTGTCTCGGTAATCCCGGCCCGGGAGGGTGGGGTGTCGTCCTGCGCTGGCGCGGTCATGAGAAAGAGCTTGCCGGTTCCGAGCCCGACACCACCAACAATCGCATGGAACTGACCGCGGCGATCGCCGCCCTTGAGGCGCTGCGCCGGCCGGCGCGCATCGCGATCCACAGTGACAGCACCTATCTGCGCGATGGCATCACCCGCTGGATCCTGCGCTGGCGGCAGAACGGCTGGCGCACCGCCGACCGCCGGCCCGTGAAAAATGCCGACCTGTGGCAGCGGCTCGCTGCGGCCGCGGGCCGTCACCAGGTGACCTGGCACTGGCTGCGCGGCCATGCCGGCCATCCCGACAACGAGCGCGCCGATGCGCTGGCGCGGGCGGCGGCAAGGGCACTCCGCGACCGGGGGGAACCGGACCCGTCCGGTTAGCTGCCCGGCTCCCCGCTGCGGGCCGGTAATGCTCTGAAAAAATAGGAAAAATTCCCCGGATCGGGATGGCCCGATAACCCCGCCCGACGCCCCTGCGGGTATTGCGGAAAAGTCGGACAACCGACGTGGGCGGTAGATTCTTGAAGATTTCTTTAAAGTAGAAAAAATCGGATGGCAATGCCTTTTATGCGTGTTATAGGTGGGAAAAATTACCCAAACGGGGTGTTTCTACAGAGGCTTGTCGGTTGATGACGGGGAAAGCCGGCCGGTGCCGATTGCCGGCAATCGGGATTCCGAGCCTGGATGCAGATCACCGCTGCTTGCATCGGGTGATCGATCTGCTGATCGGGGTCGATGATTGCCGCGAGGCCAGAACAATGATCGCCACGGTGCTGGCGATGCTTTCGGAGTATGCTTGGTTCCATTTTCAGCGGGAGGAACGGGTCGCCGCCTGGCTGGGATGCCCGGGCCTTGCGGTCCGTGCCGCCGAGCAGCGGTCATTCGCCCGGCTGGTCGACGGGTTGCGCACCCGCTATGGGCGGGGGGCGACGGCGGCGGCGGCCGCGATCGTGCACAGCGAGCTCCTGACCTGGCTCAGCCACCATGTCCTGTTGTTCGATGTGGGGCTGTCCGCCGACCTGACGGATCACACCATAGCGGACCGGATCGCCAAGGAGGGCGCACCTGCCTCCCTGCTTGCTTCTGCCTCATCGTCCGGGCGCGCCGCGCCGCGCCGTGCGGGTCGGGAGGAGGCTGCCGCCCTGCCGCTCTGACGGCTGCCGGACCGGGTGGAGCCGCGCTGGCGGGATGGCCGTTATGCAACTCCTATAAAGTCCTGGAGCAACCACGCGAAGCTGTGGTAGATTATTGCAATGCAGCATTCACGCTAGATGTCGGGGTCGTTCCGAGTGGCTTGCAATAAACCAAAACAATTCCAATGGACGGAAGCGATGAGCGTCGGGGTGACGGCGCTCGACAACGATCACAAGTGTCTTGTTCGGGTGACCAATCTGTTGCAGAGCATCAAGGATGAGGAGGACCCGGCGAGGGTCGTCATCACCGTACTCGACACCCTGAAACTCTATGGCCGCAACCATTTCCGGCGCGAAGAGCGGGTCATGGAGGCGATCCGGTTTCCCGGCACCGAATTCCACCGTGCCGAGCATCAAGGATTCACCAACTACATCGACGGCTTAAGGGTGCGTTTCGGCGGTCGCAAGGATCCTGCGCTTGCAGCCGAACTCTACGATTACCTGACCGGTTGGCTGCGCCACCACATCCTGATCCAGGATATGGCCTACAAGCCCTATGTCAACGCTGCCAGCGGCCTGGATCTGGTTGCCGGTGGCGCCGCGCCCGGCCTGCCAAGCCTCGACGAGCTCGCAGACAAAGTCTTCAACGAAGACGCCTGATTTCCAGCAAAAACGGCCCTGAACCTCTCGGCGCCGCCCGGCGGCGCGGCTGCTGACAGGTGAGACGAGGACCCGCGCGCGGGCCCCGTCCCTTCGCCTCAGGCGGGCGAGCCCTTGATGGGATCCGCCTGCCTTCCTTCAAGCGCCGGGCGCTCATTGCATTCGCTTAAGCTTTCGCGGCACGAGCCGCGGCGCACTTCGCGGGTGCCAGCGAGCCAACGAAAATCACCTCGTCAGCCCGCTGATGTCAGGCCGCCGCCTTCGCCGTTACAGGCTGGCGAGGACGCTCTCCGCGCTGGTCTTGTCGAACGTGCCCGGCGGATCGATCTCGATCCACTTGACGACCCCGTCGGAGACCACCATCGCAAAGCGCTGACAGCGCAGACCGAGACCCTTGCCGGTCAGATCCATCTCCAGCCCGTTCGCCTTGGTGAAGGCCGCATCGCCGTCGGCAACCATGGTCACGGCATCGCCGACGTCCTGGTTCTTGCCCCAGGCGTCCATGACGAAGACGTCATTCACGGCCATGCAGACGATCGAGTCAATGCCCTTGGCCTTCAGCGCGTCGGCATTCTGGACGAAGCCGGGCAGGTGCTTGGCCGAACAGGTCGGCGTGAAGGCTCCCGGAACCCCGAAAATCGCCACGGTCTTGCCCTTGAGCAGTTCATCACTCTCCACCGCTGCCGGTCCTGACAAATCCATCCGGAACAGCCTCGCCGGCGTGACCGTATCTCCCACCTGCAGTGTCATCGTGTCCCCTCCTCGGAGTGCGGAAAATGAAGCGGGCGATCGCGCGGCTACCAGCCGCCACCCGCCATGATCAACGGGACATACGACACCCACGGGCATTTTCAAACCGCAAACCACCCCGGCGCCGGGACCGGCGACGCCCGTGCCATGGCCGCAGGGGTGGTGGTTGCTGTCCGCGGCGCTCCAGACCGCCGCTGACCGGTGGCCGGGCGGTGGTGGGCAGGCCCCGTTGCAAGGTTCCCGCGGCGGAAGGGTTTCCTTGTCACCGTCGCTATGGCAGACTTGCTGAAAGAAAGAATGCTGCGCGGAGCCTCGTTGGAGACCCAGATGAGGGCATTATGACCGCTCAATCCGCCACTGCAGCTTCCCTGGCCGGGCAATTGCTGGTCGCGATGCCGGGCATGCCCGATGCCCGGTTTGCCAAGTCCGTGATCTACATGTGCGCCCACAATGCCGACGGCTCGATGGGCCTCGTGGTCAACCGGGTGCTGGAAAGCCTGACGTTTCCCGAACTGCTCGAGCAGCTGAACATCGACACCAGCATGCTCGCCTGTCCGGATGTCCACGTCCACTTCGGCGGACCGGTCGAGACCGGCCGCGGCTTCGTTCTGCACACCAACGATTACACAATGGACGGAACCCTCGATGTGGACGGCGGCATCTCGCTGACCGCGACCATCGACATCCTGCGGGCGATCGCCTCCGGATCCGGACCAGCGCGGCGGCTTCTGGCCCTCGGCTATGCCGGATGGGGCCCGGGACAGCTCGACTCCGAGATCCGCGCCAACGGCTGGCTGACTGTGTCGGCCGATCCTGAACTGGTGTTCGAGACCGACCTGCACACCAAGTGGGAGCGGGCAATGGCGAAGATCGGCGTTGACCCGCGCATGCTGTCTGACGCCTGCGGCCACGCTTAAACCCCCGGGGCGGGTTCCATGCCATCCGGCACGAGGCGCCTGCCGAACGGCGGCCGCGGGTCAGCTCCCGAATCGGGCAGCGACACTGTCGTAGGACGCGACGTCGCGGATCGGCCCGAGTGCGCTCATCGTCAATGGCCGGGCAAACAGTGTGCGGGCGGCGGTCACCACCGCCTCAGCATCGACCCTTTCCACGTTGGTGACGATCTCGCTCACCGGCAGCGGCCGGCCGAAGACCAGGAGCTGCCGGGCCAACTGCTCACAGCGCGTCGACGTGCTTTCCGTGGCCATCAGGATATTGGCCTTCAACTGCGCGCGGGCGCGCGCAATCTCCTCATCGGAAACTTTTTCGGTGGTATTGAGGACTTCCTCGCAGATCAGCGGCACCAGCTCTGCCGCTTCCTCTTCGCCGGTGCCGGCGTAGATGCCAAAAATCCCGCTGTCGGCAAATGAGGTGGGAAAGGTGTAGATGTTGTAGACAAGACCGCGCTTCTCACGCACTTCCTGGAACAACCGGGACGACATGCCGCCGCCGAGCAGGGTTGAGAGCACTGAGGTGGCGTAGAATTTCGGATCGCTGAACGGAAAACCCTCGAAGCCGAGAAGCAGCTGCACCTGCTCCAGGTGGCGGTCGTCGCGCCAGTCGCCGCCCACGTAACGCGCGGTTTCCCGGCTTGAGGCCTCGCCCGGCTCAAGATTGGTGAAGGCTTCGCTGGTGCGCGCGACGAAGTCGTCGTGATCGACCCGTCCGGCCGCCGCCACCACGATCCGCGATGCGCAGTAATGGGTGCGGCGATAGTCGATCAGGCTCTCGCGCGGCATGGCGCGGATCAGTTCGGCGGTGCCGAGGACCGAGCGACCGATCGGCTGTTGGGGAAACGCCGTTTCCTGAAAGCGCTCGAACACCACGTCGTCGGGGGTGTCCAGCGCCTGGAGGATCTCCTGGACGATGACCGTGCGTTCCCGCTCCAGTTCGTCCGCATCCAGGCTGGCATTCTGGACGATGTCGGCGAGGACATCGAGGGCAAGTCCCACATCGTCCTTAAGCACTTTGGCGTAATAGGCGGTGTACTCGCGGGAGGTGTGGGCGTTCAGGTGACCGCCTACCGCCTCGATTTCCTCCGCAATTGCCCGGGCATCCCGTCGCGGCGTTCCCTTGAACACCATGTGCTCGAGGAAATGCGAGACGCCGTTGTTTTCCGCCGTCTCGTCGCGGGCGCCAGCACCGATCCAGACCCCGAGCGAGGCTGTCTCAACGGTCGCCATGGTGTCGGTGGCGATGCGCATGCCGTTGTCCAGTGTGGTGACCCGGACGTTGTTCATGCCGGCGCCGCCAGGGTACAGGTGACCGGGGCGTGGTCGGAGGGCTTGTCCCAGCCGCGGGGTGTACGGTCGACGGCTGCGTCGGTCAGCCGGTCGGCGGCTCGCGGAGTCAGCAGCAGATGGTCGATGCGCACACCGTGATCGAGGTCGAAACCCCGGGCGCGGTAATCCCACCAGGTGAACCGGCCTGGCCCCGGCTGACAGGTGGCGATCGCGTCGGTCAAGCCCAACCAGAGGATCCGGCGCAGCGCCTTGCGGCTTTCCGGATGGCACAGCGCATCGTTGGCAAAGCGCCGGGGGTCGTGAACATCCTCGTCGGTTGGCGCCACGTTGTAGTCTCCGCCAAGCACCGCCGGCTCTTCGCCGGCGAGCAGTTGCTCGGTGTACTCGCGAAGCCGGGCGAGCCAGAACAGTTTATAGACGAACTTGTCGCTGTCGACGGGATTGCCGTTGGGGCAGTACAGCGAAGCGACCCTGAGACCTCCCGTCCGCACGTCGAGAAACCGGGCTTGGTGGTCCTCAGCGTCCCCCGGCAGGGCCGACGCGACCACCTCGATCGGCTGTTTCGACAGCACCGCCACACCGTTGTAGGCCTTCTGTCCGACGACCGAGGCTTGGTAGCCCCGCTCGCGAACGGCGGCGGTGGGAAAGCCGTCCGCTTCAACCTTGAGTTCCTGGAGGAGGACGATATCCGGTTCGGCCTGTTCCAGCCAGGCAAGCAGGTGATCGCGGCGGATCGTGATCGAGTTGACGTTCCAGGTGGCGACGATGGTCATGGTCGACCCGCCGGTTCCGGCCGGGGACGCCGACCGGCGGCCACCGGGCTCATCCCACCGAGAAGGACGAACCGCAACCGCACGTCGCGCTGGCGTTGGGGTTCCTGATCGCGAAGTACGAGCCGACCAGATCTTCAACGAAATCGATTTCGGCACCATCGAGCAGTGCCAGGGAAACGTCGTCAACCACGACATCGACCCCGTCGCGGCTGAACACCCGGTCCTTGGCCTGCGTCTCGGTGTCGAGCGCGAAGGCGTACTGAAAACCGGAGCAGCCGCCGCCCGAGACGCTGACCCGCAGCTTCAGGTGCGGATCCGCCTCGGCCCGCTTCAGGCTGTCGATTCGGCGGGCGGCGCGTTCGCTCAATGTCAGCTGCACGGTCCTTGCTCCTGCCGCGTCGTGCCGCCCGCTCCCCGCGGCGGGCGCCTGCGACCAAAAAAATAACGTGTTGGAGCCAAGATAATACGGCCGGGGACGATGTCAAACCCGGCTCCGGCGGCGGCCGGTCCCGGTCAGGTTTGAGCCGTTGTCCGGATCCTCCGATCCCGGTTACCCTCCGGATCATGCAAGATCCGGAACACCTTGCGCCTTACGCCTGCCACCCGGGGCTGAGCCGCGGCCGGCTGCACCCGGAACCGGAGGCCCGCAACCGCTCACCCTACCAGCGCGACCGGGACCGGATCATCCATTCGGCGGCCTTCCGTCGCCTCGAGTACAAGACGCAGGTGTTCGTAAACCACGAGGGGGATTTTTTTCGCACCCGCTTAACCCACAGCCTGGAGGTGGCGCAAATCGCCCGCAGCATCTGCCGCGAACTCCGGCTCAACGAAGATCTCGCCGAGGCCCTGGCACTGGCCCACGACCTCGGCCACCCGCCGTTCGGCCATGCCGGTGAGGATGCGTTGCGCGAGATGATGGACCCTTACGGCGGCTTCGACCACAACGCCCAGAGCCTTCGGGTCGTCACCTTCCTGGAGCAGCGCTATGCGGGCTTTGATGGCCTGAACCTGACCTGGGAAACCCTGGAAGGGCTGGTCAAGCACAACGGTCCGTTGTGTGCGCCCGGCGGCCCGGCCGATCGGGCACAACTGCCCGAGGCGATCGCCAGTTACGTGGCGTTGCACGACCTGGAGCTGTCCACCCATGCCGGCGCGGAAGCCCAGGTGGCCGCACTCGCCGACGACATCGCCTACAACAACCACGACATCGACGACGGCCTCCGTGCCGGCCTGTTCAGCCTCGATGAGCTGGCCGAGGTGCCGATGGTCGGTGCCGTCGTTGCCGAAGTCCGCGAGGCCCATCCCGGGCTGGCATGGACCCGCCTGGTCCACGAGACGGTCCGCCGGCTGATCACCCGGGTGATCGATGACCTGATCGCCGAGACCTCCCGCCGGCTGCAGACCGCCGCCCCCCGGTCGGGCGGCGCGGTTCGCCAGCTCGGCCGGCCGGTGGTGGCGTTCTCCGCCGGGGTTCAGTCCCACGACCGGACGCTGCGGCAATTCCTTTACGCCAACATGTACCGCCACTACACAGTCAACCGGATGACCAGCAAGGCGCGGCGGGTGGTCCGTGAGCTGTTCGGGCATTTGCTCGCCGAGCCCGGCTGTCTGCCGACGAAATGGCAGCGCCGCGCCGGTGGCCCGAAATCGCGCGAGACGGCCTGGACGGTGGCGGACTATATCGCCGGCATGACCGACCGCTATGCCCTCGACGAACACCGCCGGCTTCTCGACGTCCAGTCCCGATCCTCATGAACCTGTTCCGCCATTTCCAGACGGCGCTGGCCGGATTGCTCGCCGACCTCGCCGGCGAGGGCGCCCTGCCTGAGGGGATGGACCCGCAGCTGATCGCGGTCGAGCCGCCGCGCGATCCCCGGCACGGCGATGTTGCCTCGAACGCCGCCATGGTGCTGGCGAAACCGGCCGGGATGCAGCCCCGCGACCTCGCGGCGCTGCTCGCCGACCGGCTCGCCGGCAATCCCGACGTGGCGGAGGTTGAGATCGCCGGGCCCGGCTTCATCAATCTCCGCCTCGCCCCCGCCTTCTGGGCGGCGCGGCTGCGCGATGTCCTCGCCGCCGGGCTTGCTTACGGCGATTCCGACCTCGGCGGCGGCGGCGCCGTGAATGTGGAGTTTGTCTCCGCCAACCCCACCGGCCCCCTGCACGTCGGCCACGGCCGCGGTGCGGTCGTCGGCGATGCGCTGGCGGCGCTCCTGGAAAAAGCCGGCTGGGCGGTGACCCGCGAGTACTACGTGAATGATGCTGGCGGGCAGGTGGACGTGCTCGCCCGGTCGGCCTACCACCGCTATCGGGAGGCCCTCGGCGAGGCAATGGGCGAGATCCCCGCCGGTCTCTATCCCGGCGACTACCTGAAACCGGTCGCGGCGGAGATCGCTGTCGCGGATGGCGGTTGCTGGCGCCGCCGGGACGAGGCCGAGTGGCTGCCGGTGTTCCGGGAGCGGGCGACGGCGGCGATGCTGGCGCTGATCAGGGCCGACCTGGCGGCCCTCGGGGTTCGCCACGACGTGTTCACGTCCGAGCGGGCGCTGGTCGCGGCTGGCGAGGTGGAGCGCGCCTTCGCCGACCTGGAAGGCCGGGGCCTGATCTACGAGGGCGTCCTGGACCCGCCCAAAGGCAAGCTGCCCGAAGACTGGGAGCCGCGGCCGCAGGCGCTGTTCCGCTCGACCCGGTTCGGTGACGACGTCGACCGGCCGCTCAGGAAGTCCGATGGCTCGTGGACCTACTTCGCTTCGGACATCGCGTACCACCGCGACAAGGTTCGCCGCGGCTGCCGGATCCTCATCGACGTCTGGGGCGCCGACCATGGCGGGTACGTCAAGCGGATGCAGGCGGCCGTCCGGGCGATCACCGATGAGGCGGCGGACCTGGACGTCAAGCTCTGCCAGATGGTCAACCTTCTCGATGGCGGAGTGCCGATTAAAATGTCCAAGCGCTCGGGGACCTTCGTGACCCTGAGGGAGGTCGTCGAACGGGTCGGCCCCGATGTCTTCCGGTTCGTGATGCTGACCCGGAAGAACGATGCCCAGCTCGACTTTGATTTCCAGGCGGTCGCCGAGCAATCCCGCGAAAATCCGGTCTTCTACGTCCACTATGCCCACGCCCGCTGCCGCTCGGTGCTGCGCCACGCCGAAGCCGAATTCGGCGCCGCAGCCCTGGCCGATACGGCGCTGGCCGCGGCAGCAGTCGAGCGCCTGGATGACCCTGCGGAGCTGGACGTGATCAAGGCCCTGGCACAGTGGCCGCGGGTGGTGGAGACGGCGGCGTCGGCCCATGAGCCGCATCGCATTGCCTTCTACCTGCAGGACCTGGCGGCGCTGTTCCACTTGCTTTGGACCCGTGGCAAGGACGACGCCCGGCTGCGCTTTATCACCGTCGACGACCCGGCGCTGACCCTGGCGCGGATGGCGCTGGTGCGCGGTGTGCAACTGGTCATCGCCTCAGGCCTGGGGGTGTTTGGAGTTGAACCGGTGGAGGAGCTGCGCGGATGACCACACCCGGCGAGACCGGCGAGCCGGCCGGTTTGTCCTTGAGCGAAGCGGACCGGATCATCGAACCCCGCCCGCGGTCCGGCCCGCTGACCCTGACCCGGGTTGCCGTGGCCCTGGTCGTGGCGGCAGGAGCGGCGATCCCCCTTGTCTGGTACGGGCTCAGCTCCCCCGCGCAGGACGCGGGCGTGGATCTGGCCTCGGCACCGCTGATCCGGGCCAGTCCCGGTCCGATGAAGGAGCGCCCGGAGGATCCCGGGGGAATCGAGATCGCCGACCGGGACAAGCTCGTCTATCACCGTTTCTCGGGCGAAGCCGGCGAGGCGCCGGCGATCGAGCGGCTGCTGCCGCCGCCTGAGGAACCACAGCCGGTCCCGGCTGCCCCGCCTCCGCCGGAGTCGGATCCGGCCGCGGTGATGACGCCGGCGCCGCCGGGAGTGGCTTCCGAGCCGATACCGGCAGATGCCTCGCCGCCGGCTCCCGCGGCGGCCGACCCGACCGCGCCCCCGGCACCGCCCGCAAAAAGCCCCGTGCCGTCGGAGCCGGACGCCGGCACATCTGCCGCCAGTCGCGATGCGCTGACCGATCTGATCCAGTCGGCGCTGGCGACTGGCGAGACAAAAAGCCAGGGCGAGACGGCCGCGAGGGGCGTCGCGAGGACCGCCGGGGAACCGGCGGCGGCGGGGATCGCAACGGCCAGTGGCGGGTATTTTGTTCAGATTGCCGCGCTCCGCTCCCGAGACGCGGCCGACTCCGAGTGGCAGCGGCTGAGCCGGCGCCATGCCGATCTCCTCGGAGGCCTCGAACTGCGGATCGCCACCGCCGAGCTCGGCGAGCGCGGCACCTATTACCGCGTCCACGGCGGGCCGCTGGCGACGGCGGAGCGGGCCCGCTCCCTGTGCCAGGCCCTCGCCGACCGTCAGGTCGACTGCCTGGTGGTGGGACCCGATGGCTGAGGGCGCCGCCATGCCTCCGCGGGCGGTGATCTTCGGCCTCGCCGGGCCGGAGCTGAGCGATGCCGAGCGGGCACTGTTCGCCGCGGCCGATCCTCTCGGCTTCATCCTGTTCGCCCGCAACATCCGCCATCCGCAGCAAGTGCGAAGGCTTGTTGATGACCTGCGGGAAACGGCCGGGCGGGCGGACGCCCCGGTTCTGATCGATCAGGAAGGAGGCCGGGTCGCCCGTCTCGGACCGCCCCACTGGCCGGTCCTGCCGTCGCCAGGCCGGATGGCTGTCCTTGGTCGGACGGCGCCCGAGGCGGCGGAGCGGGCGGCTTGGCTGCACGGCCGGCTGCTCGCGGCCGATCTGGCCCCCCTCGGCATCGACGTGGACTGCGCGCCGGTTCTCGACATCCCGCAGGCCGGCGCCGATCCGGTGATCGGTGACCGGGCGGTCGGGTTCGACGTCGCTTCGACGATCCGGCTGGGCCGGGCGTGGTGCCGCGGCCTGACGTCGGGCGGGGTGAGCCCGGTGCTGAAGCACCTCCCAGGCCACGGCCGCGCCCGCATCGACAGCCATCGCGCCCTGCCAGTGGTCAACGCTCCGCGGGCGGAGCTGGAGACGGTCGATTTTGCGCCGTTTGCGGCGCTGGCGGATGCGGGCTGGTGGGCGATGACCGCCCACATTACCTATACGTCGATTGACGCGGCTGCGCCCGCGACGCTTTCGGCCACCGTCGTGGGGGAGGTCATTCGCGGTTTTATCGGCTTCGATGGTCTGCTGATTACCGATGACCTGACGATGGGCGCGTTGTCCGGGCCGGTTGCCGACCGGGTGCTTGCCAGTCTGGCAGCCGGATGCGATGTGGCGCTGCACTGCAACGGTGACCTGGGAGAGATGGCGGCGATCACCGCCGTGTGTCCGCCGCTCACCGACGCGTCCGCAGCGCGGCTGGCGCGGGCGAAGGGCGGCAGACTTGCCCCCGTCCCGTTCGATTGCCATACCTCCCGGAACGAGCTTGACCGCCTGATCGCCGGTGATGCCGTCGCCGGTGCTTCTGAAAGCTGATGATGGAAAACCTGCTCTACCAGGCCTCGGTCTGGGTCATTCCGGTGGTCCTGGCGATCACCATCCACGAGGCTGCCCACGGCTGGGTCGCCAACCGGCTCGGTGACGATACCGCCGCCCGCCTCGGGCGTGTGACCTTCAACCCGGCCCGCCACATCGATCCGTTCGGCACGATCATCATGCCCGGCATGCTGCTGCTGCTGTCCGGCGGGGCGATGATGCTCGGCTACGCCAAGCCGGTGCCGGTGAATTTCCAACGCCTGCGCAATCCGAAGCGCGACATGGTCTGGGTGGCCGCTGCAGGCCCGGGGGTCAATCTGCTGATGGCGGTCGCGGCATCGCTCCTGCTGTCCCTCGCCTGGCTGTTGCCAGGTGGCGATTTCCAGATCTGGACGGTGGAGAACCTGCGCAACGCCCTGTTGTTCAACGTCCTGCTCGCCGTCTTCAACATGATCCCGATCCCGCCGCTGGACGGCGGCCGGGTCGCCGTCGGACTGCTGCCGGCGGCGCTGGCCCGACCGCTGGCCCGTCTGGAGCCGGCCGGGCTGTTCCTGATCCTCGGTATGGTCTTTCTGCTGCCGCTGGCCGGCGCGCAGTTCGGCTTCGACCTCAATATCTTCGGCTGGCTGGTGATCGCGCCGACCCAGGTGATCGCCGGGTCGATTGCCAGTGTGTTTCAGTTCTGAGGGTGGCGGGAAGCGGATGGAGACCGAGCCACCACCCGGGACTGCCAGATCGCTGCCAGCAAAGCCGGGTTGCGGCCTGCACATTAACGTGGACGGCTTCGAAGGGCCGCTCGACCTCCTCCTGGCCCTGGCCCGGTCGCAGAAGGTCGACCTCCGGCACGTCTCGATCGTCCAGCTGGCTGACCAGTACCTGGCGTTCATCGCCGATGCCCGCCGGGCTGACCTGGAGCTCGCCGCCGCCTATCTGGTGATGGCGGCGTGGCTTGCCGATTTGAAGTCACGGTTGCTCCTGCCTGATGCCCCCGCTGATGGCGAGCCCAGCGGCGCGGAGATGGCCGGTGCCCTGGCGTTCCAGCTGCGCCGGCTGGAAGCGATGCGCAGCGCCGGCAAGCAGTTACTGCGCCGCCCCCGGCTCGGCCGCGAGGTGTTTGCCCGGGGGGCACCGGACCGGCTGGCACCGCAGATCCGGACCACTGTCGCGGTGAGCCTGTTTGAACTGCTGAGCGCCTATGGCGCCCATCTCGCCCGCAGCCGGGAGACGGTGATGCGGATCGATCCGCCGGCGCTGGTGTCGGTGGATGAAGCGCTCGACTGGCTGCGCCGGGCGCTCGGCCGGGCGCCCGGGTGGGAGACTCTGGAAAGCATTCTGCCAGCCGGGACCCTTGACGGGCTGCAGCGCGGCCGGCTGGTGGCCCGCTCAGCGCTCGCTGCGGCGTTTTCCGCGAGCCTGGAACTGGCACGCTCCGGCGATCTCCGCCTGCGTCAGCTGTCGCCATACGGTCCGATCCTGATTGCGCCACGGAAACCGGACGGTGCCGCCACCGGCCGGGGCGATCAGCCGGCACTGCGGGGGCCGGAATGACCGACCCCGATCCGCAAATCCTGCGGCTCGCCGAAGCGATCCTGTTCGCGTCTGCCGAACCGGTTGCTGAGCGCCGCCTGGCGGCGCGACTGCCGGACGACGTCCCCGTGGCGGAGGTGCTGGCCGCCCTCGTCGACCGCTACCGGGACCGCGGGGTTAATCTCGTCAGGGTGGGCGAGGCGTGGGCGTTCCGCACCGCCCCCGACCTGGCGGCGCTGCTCACCGCCGAGCAGACGGTGGTCCGCAAGCTCTCGCGGGCGGCGATCGAGACGCTTGCGATCATCGCTTATCAGCAGCCGATCACCCGCGCCGAGATCGAAGCGGTGCGCGGGGTCCATCTCGGCCGGGGGACACTCGATGCGCTGTTCGAGGAGGGCTGGATTGCGCCGCGCGGTCGCCGGCAGAGCCCGGGCCGGCCGACGCTGTGGGGCACCACTGCGGCCTTCCTCGATCACTTCGGGCTCTCCGGCCTCGAGGATCTGCCCGGCATCGACGAGCTCAAAGCGGCGGGACTGCTGGACCTCCGGCCGGCGGTGGTGGCCTATGGCGAGCAGGGCGGGGCGGAGACTGCCGCCGGCGTGGGGCCGGAGGATCCGGGACCCGGTGGTCCTGAGAGCGGCGAAGACGAAACCGGTGGCTGTGAATCGGGCTGGAAAACCCCATCTCCAGATTGAACCGGCGCCGGACGCGACCTGCCGCTGCGATTGCGAAAGATGGGGGTTTCTGCGATGATCCGGCCGCGTATTGCCAACATCAGACGAGTATGGAGTGATGGGGACATTCAGTATCTGGCACTGGCTGGTCGTGCTGGCCGTGGTCCTGCTGCTTTTCGGCGGGCGGGGCAAAATTTCCCAGTTGATGGGGGATTTCGGCAAGGGCCTCAATGCTTTCAAACGGGGCATGCGAGAAGAAGGCAGCAAGGAGGACCTTGCTGCCGCCGAGCCCAAAAAGCTGGAGGCCGACACGTCGGCGGCGACGACCGGGCCCGTTCAGCACAACGACCCGGCCACCAAGTCCTAGCCATCCGGGCCGCGGGTTAAGGACCCCGGTCGCCTATGCTCGACATCGGCTGGCAGGAACTTTTTGTTATCGCGGTGTTGACGTTGATTGTCGTCGGACCGAAGGACCTGCCGCATGCACTGCGCGCGGTCACCCGGGGGATTCGCCGCGTGCGCGGACTCGCCCAGGAATTCCAGTCCGGGATCGACGACATGGTTCGGGAGGCCGAACTCGACGACATCCGACAGCAGGTCAACAAGGTGACGCGCGGAAGCCTCGCCGATTCGGTGAAGCGGGAAATCGATCCTCAGGGCGAACTCACTGAGGACTTCGATCCGCGGGCGTACAGCCGCGATATCGAGGAGGGGCTCAAGGGCCAACCGGAGACCGCGGCCCAATCCACGGCCAATACAAAGGCC
>CAYVUM010000005.1:23203-29295 GCA_964454795.1 uncultured Rhodospirillaceae bacterium | reverse complement strand
CTGGAAAAGACGATGACCTGGCAGCTGGGACTGCTCGTCCGGGTCAGGAACAACAGCAGGCTAGCGGGTAGGAGCCGGAGGCAGTGGCCTTTTCCGATGCCGACGTCGATCAGGCGAAAATGCCTTTGATCGACCACCTGATCGAGCTGCGACGGCGACTGACGTATTCGCTGCTTGCCTTGCTCGTGATGTTCTTTATCTGTTACTATTTTGCAAGCGACATTTATGCTTTTCTCGTTCAGCCGCTGGCCAACGTGACGGAGGCGCATGGCGAAGAGCGGCGGATGATTTTTACGGCTTTGCATGAAGCCTTTTTTACCTATCTCAAGGTTGCATTTTTCGCAGCGTTTTTTCTGACATTTCCGTTGATCGCTGTCCAGATATGGTTGTTTGTCGCCCCGGGTCTCTACGAGAAGGAAAAGAGGGCGTTCTGGCCATTCCTGGTGGCGACGCCGGTTTTGTTTTTTCTCGGCGGCGCCATGGTTTATTACCTGATTTTCCCATTGGCCTGGGAATTCTTCCTGAGCTTTGAAACCAGCGGTGAACCCGGGGGCATGGCGATCCAGCTGGAAGCCAAGGTCGACCAGTATCTGTCCCTGGTGATGCGGCTGATCTTTGCCTTCGGTCTGGTGTTCGAACTGCCGGTGGCGGCGACCCTCCTGGGCCGCGTCGGGATCATCTCGTCCAAGGGGATGCGCGAAAAACGCCGCTACGCCATCGTCATCGCCTTTGTCGTCGCGGCCATCCTCACTCCGCCGGATGTGATCAGCCAGATCGGGCTCGCCGTGCCGACCATCCTCCTCTACGAACTGTCCATTTACGCTGTGCGACTGATCGAGCGCGCGCGCGACCGGGAGGCGGCGGCCGCAGAAGCGGTCTGAGCGGCCGGCGGCGGTGCAGACGATCCGCCTCGCCCCCTTCATCTTGCCACGGCTTGACCGCCTTCGGGGCATGCGCTAAGCGGCCTGCCAGGGGATTCGGGAACGGCTTCATTGCATGCTTGACATCAAACGGGTGCGCGACGATCCCGAGGCGTTCGATGCGGCCCTCGCTCGTCGTGGCCTTGACCCGTGCGCGGCAGCGCTCCTCGCTCTCGACGACCGTCGCCGCGAAGCGCTGACCGAAGCTCAGGCGATCCAGGCGGAGCGCAACCGGCTGTCGAAGGACATCGGCGAGCGCAAGCGGCGCGGCGAGCCGGCCGATGACATCCTCGCCGCGGTTGCCCGGTCCAAGGACCACCAGGCTGAGGCGGAGGACCGCGCACGCCAGGCGGACTCGCAACTGGAGGCGACGCTGGCGATGATGCCGAATCTGCCTGCCGGCGATGTTCCCGACGGCGCGGATGAGGAGGCGAACGTCGAAGTGCGCCGCTGGGGCGTCCCGCCGGTGTTCGATTTTCCACCGAAGGATCACGCGGCCCTCGGCGAGGGACTGGGGCTGATGGATTTTGAGCGGGCGGCGAAACTGTCCGGCGCCCGGTTTGTGGTGCTGAGCGGGGCGCTCGCGCGCCTGGAGCGGGCCCTCGCCGCGTTCATGCTCGACCTGCACACCGGCCACTTCGGCTACACCGAGGTCAATCCGCCGGCGCTGGTGCGCGATACCGCGCTCTTTGGCACCGGCCAGCTGCCCAAGTTCGCCGGCGACCTGTTTCGCACCTGCGACGACTACTGGCTGATCCCGACAGCCGAGGTGCCGCTGACCAATCTCGCCGCCGACCGGATTCTCGACGCCGCCGCGCTCCCGCTCCGGTACACGGCGATGACCTGGTGTTTCCGGTCCGAGGCCGGGGCGGCCGGCAAGGACACCCGCGGAATGATCCGCCAGCACCAGTTCAGCAAGGTGGAACTGGTGAGTATCACTGCCGAGGAGCAGTCGGCTGCCGAGCACGAACGGATGACCGCCTGCGCCGAAACGGTGCTGCAACGCCTCCGTCTGCCGTACCGGACAATGGTCCTGTGCACCGGGGACCTGGGCTTCAGCGCGCGGAAGACTTACGACATCGAGGTCTGGCTGCCGGCGCAGGAGCGCTACCGGGAGGTCTCGAGCTGCTCCAACTGCGGCGATTTCCAGGCACGGCGGATGCAGGCCCGCTACCGGGTGCCGGGCGAGAAGGGGACCCGCTTTGTCCATACTCTGAACGGCTCCGGACTGGCGATCGGCCGGACCCTGGTGGCGATCCTGGAGAACTACCAGCGGGCGGACGGGTCGGTTGCGGTGCCCGAGGCGCTGCAACCTTACATGGCCGGGGCGGCGGTGATCGAGCCGCAGCGGGCCCATGTCGTCTGAACCGCCTCCACCTCGGCGGTCCGCGTCCTTGCGGCTGGCCGAGGCGCGGGTCCTGATCGTCAACGACGACGGCGTGGATGCTCCCGGCCTTGCCGTTCTGGAACGGGCGGTCGCACCCCTGGTCCGTGAGGTCTGGATCGTTGCCCCTGAGCATGAGCAGAGCGCGGCCAGCCATTCGATCACCATGCGTCGGCCGCTCTACGCCCGAGCCCGGGGGCAGCGCCGTTTCGCCGTCGATGGCACGCCGACTGACTGCGTGCTTCTTGCCGTCCACCGGCTGATGCGGGAGGCGCCTCCCGACCTCGTGCTCTCGGGAATCAACCGCGGCGGCAACATGGGTGAGGATGCCACCTATTCCGGCACTGTCGCCGGCGCCCGGGAAGGGGCGCTGCTCGGCATTCCGGCCATCGCCTTCAGCCTGTATTACGGGAATCCGGCCGCGGTGCGCTGGGACACCGCGGCGGCGTGGACACCGCGGGTGCTGAGGCGCCTCGCGGCCTCGCCCTGGCCGGGGGAGATGGCGATCAACGTGAATGTTCCGGACGTTGCCCCCGATGCGGTGTCCGGCATCGAGGTCACCCGGCAAGGCCGGCGCAAGATCGGTGGCGGCATCGTCGACGGTGTCGATCCGCGGGGCGAGCGCTGGTACTGGATCGGCCACGAACGTGACGAGGACCGCGGACGGCCGGGCACCGACCTGGCCGCCGTGCATCGCGGCGCAGTCGCGGTGACGCCGCTGGCCGTCGATCTGACCGCCGCGAACGCCCTCGAAGCGCTTGCCGCGGCGTTCGCTGCAGAAGCCGTCCGGGCGGCTCCATGAACGGGCCCGATGCGCGGAAGATCCGTCTCGTCCTCGACCTGCGCCGCGCCGGCATCACCGACACGCGGGTGCTGGCGGCGGTCGAACGGGTGCCTCGCGAGCTGTTCGCCCCGACGGCGTTCCGCGATCAGGCCTATGAAAACACCGCGCTGCCGATCGGCTGTCACCAGACCCTCAGTGCGCCGCTGGTTGTGGCACGGATGACCGAGGCCCTGCAGGTCGGCGAACGCATGAAGGTCCTGGAGATCGGAACGGGATCGGGCTACCAGGCTGCGATCCTGGCCCGGCTGTGCCGCCGCGTCTACACCATCGAGCGGCACCGGGATCTTGCCGAGGATGCCGAGCGGCGGTTCATGGCCCTGCAACTGACCAATGTCACCGGCCGTCGCGGCGACGGGACCTTCGGCTGGCCGGAGCAGGCACCGTTCGAGCGGATCATCGTCACTGCCGCCGCCGACGATGTGCCGCCCGTGCTGGCCGGGCAACTGGCGCCGGGGGGTCTGATGGTCGTACCGATCGATGACGGCGCCGGTGGCCACCGCCTCGTCCGGGTCCGCAAGCTGGCGTCGGGGCTGGATACCGATGACCTCGGGCCAATCCGTTTCGTCCCGCTGATTGCCCGCCCGGGGGAAGACGCGTGACCGCCGGCCGGGGGTGCAGGGAACGGCCGTAATGATGACAACTGTGCGCCTGATAGTGCTGTGATGGACGAGTGGCACGGACGGGTCCGGGTTGGTTTCGTTCTGGCGGGCCTCGCGGTCGGCCTGAGCAGCTGCGGCTGGGCGGAGTGGTCGGGGCCGGTGCGGACGCCCGTCGCCCCGGCGGGTGGAGGCGCCGCCGCCGCTCCGTCTGAAACCGAGCGCTATCAGGTGCAGCGACCGCCGGTCCGGGTCGACACACTCCCCGATCTTCCGGCGATAAAGCCCGACCCTGAGGCGCCATTGGCGGCGACGCCTCCCTCCGGGGCGCCGTCGCCGGCAACAAAGGCCAGGGCCGCCTCGCCGGCGACCGTTGTCGTGACCGCGGAGGCCGGGGATACCGTCTACGCGCTCTCGCGCCGCTACCGCGTCCCGACCCGGACGATCATCGAGACCAACCGCCTCGAGCCACCCTACCGGCTGGTGGTCGGGCAACGGATCGTCCTGCCACAGCGACGGGATCACATCGTGTCCACCGGCGAGACCCTGTACAGCCTGTCACGGATGTACGGTGTGGACCTGCCGCTGCTGGCGAGTGCCAACGGCTTGGTTGCGCCTTATTCGATCCGCGCCGGTCAGGCAATCCGGATTCCCGATACCGCCAATCTGCCGCCGCCAGCGGCCCCGCCGCTGGCCAGCGGCGACACCTTGCCTGTCCGGGCCCAATCTGGCGTCGAACCTCCGGCCCCGACAACCCTGCCGGCCATCACCGGCGCCGGTTTCGCCTGGCCCGTGGAGGGTCGGGTCATTTCCGGCTTCGGTCCGAAACCGCGTGGTTTGCACAACGATGGCATCAACATCTCGGCACCCCGTGGCACGCCGGTCCTTGCTGCCGAAAACGGGGTCGTGGCCTATGCGGGCAACGAGCTGCGGGGCTTCGGCAACCTGATCCTGGTGCGCCACGACGCCGGCTGGGTGACGGCGTACGCCCATAACGATGCGCTTCTCGTCAAGCGGGGCGATGTCGTCCGCCGGGGCCAGGAAATCGCCCGGCTTGGCAGCTCGGGCAACGTCAGTTCGCCGCAGCTGCACTTTCAGCTGCGCCGTGGCAAGACACCCGTCGATCCGGCGCAGCATCTGACCCGCGGCAGCTGACGGACCCCGCCCGCAGCACCGGCACCGGTCACGCACGCGCCGGTACTGCGAGGGAGAGTCGCTCAGAGCAGGAAGGCCTCTTCGGCCAGCGTCGTATAGCCGCTGACCGTGATGATGTCATTGTTTCCGAAATCAAGTGAGATGGAATTGTCCGAGACAATCGTCGTGAACAGGTTTCCTCCATCCCCGGTTCCGATTACCCCGTCGCTGTTCACATCCAGGGTCTTCCAACTGTAGAATCGGAAGTACGTTATCTGGAGCTTGTCTTCCCCCAACTGAAAATCCGCGATCGTGTCACTTCCATCCCGAATCGTGAAGTAAAAGGTGTCTTTGCCTTCGCCGCCGAAAAGAACATCGTTACCACGGCGGCCGTAAAGTGAGTCATCACCGCTCAGGCCCTGCAAAACATTATCTTCCCGGTTCCCCCGGATCACATTGTCCAGTTCGTTGCCCGTGCCTGCAACAGCTTTTTCCTGATCACTGGCTGTGTCGACGAGCATTAATTCTTCCACATTGTCGGGCAGGGCGAAGTCGACCCGGGCGGAGACGCGATCGAAGCCCTGATCGGCTTCCTCGATCACCACGTCGCCGGCGGTGTAGACCTCGTAGGCGTCGTTGCCGGCACCGCCGATCATGGTGTCGTCGCCGGCATCCCCGGACAGATTGTCATCGCCGTCGCCGCCGTAGAGGACGTCGTTCCCATCGCCCCCGAACACCAGGTCACTGCCCCCGAGCGCGCGGATCTCGTCCGCGGCGGAGGTGCCCTTGAGAGTGTCATTGCTCTCGCTGCCGATGATCGTCGGGGGCCCGGACACCTCTTCGACGTCGTCGACGGCGATGGTGAAGGCGCGGGTGGTGGCGGAGCCGTCGGAGGAGGTGGCGCGGACGGTGAGGGTGTGGCTGGTGGCGGTCTCGAAGTCGAGGCCGGCCGGGTCGGCGACGGTGACCACCCCGGTTTCGGGATCGATGGCGAAGCGGCCGCCGGCGGCATCGTCGAGGGCGTAGGTGACGGTGTCGGCGGGGTCGGGGTCGCTGGCGGCGGCGGTGAGGCCGACGGTTGCGCCGGCTGCGGCGGCCTCGCTGACCCGGTTGGCGGCGGGGTCGGCATCGGCGAGCGGCCCGACCGGGGCCTCGTTGGCGACGTCGTCGACGGCGATGGTGAAGGCGCGGGTGGTGGCGGAGCCGTCGGAGGA